>CAZDPM010000182.1:0-1510 GCA_964507355.1 uncultured Nitrosopumilaceae archaeon | reverse complement strand
CCAGGCCCAGGTGCACAAGCTGCAATCAGAGCTTTAGCAAGAGGCGGATTTAAAATTGGAAGAATTGACGATGTAACACCAATTCCTCACGATACCACCAGAAAGAAAGGTGGAAAAAGAGGAAGAAGAGTCTAGTCCAATATTTTTATTCGGATGTTACAACCTTTAGATTGAAAGTAATCAGTCATAAATTGAATAAATTTTTGAGATTGATTTTTGAATTGGTATTTGCTCAACATATCTGCAAACTTTTCTTCAATTCCGCGTTGTAAGTTTTCTTTAAAAGATAAATTGAAAAAAGTCCATCCAAATTTTGAAGATGGTTCACTCAAAGTATACCCATTATAACCTCCAACTAATGTTTCCATATGAGATAATGATTTTTTTATTATCAACAAATCATCGATGTAATTTTTTGTACTAACTTCAAAAACAATACCCAATGTTATTCACCATCATCAGAGGATTTACTACTCAATTTATCAGATAGTGATACAAATTTGCCATCTTGTTCAACATTAATTTTAGTTTCCATTCTAATGTTAAGACCAATTGATCTAAATAGTGTCAATAACTTTCCACCGTCTAAAATTTCAGTAATTTCTCCAGATGTGATTAGTTCGGCCAATTTTTCTACAACCATAGGAGTGTCACTTGGAAATTGTGATTCTGCATTTTGTAAAACTTCAAGACCTCTAAATCCCAAACGCCCAACAAGTATGTCTCGAGGATTTTTTGTTACTTTTGATGGTGAATTAGTTGTGGATGTTTCTGTTACTTTTCTAGTTGAAATATTTTGTTGCATTTCTGCAAGTCTTTTTGCCTTTAATCTTTCAAGTTCGTAATCTTCTTCACTCAACCTTTAATCACACCTATAGGCACCAATTTTGCTACTTTAGTGGCTATTCCTAGATTATGAGATACATCTACTACAGCATCAACATCTTTGTATGCTTGAGGAGTCTCTTCCACAACTCCATCACGCGTTAATGCCTTGATAAATATGCCTTTATCGCTTAGGGATTTTCTAACATTATCTTCTGTGAAATCTCTTCTTGCCTTTGATCTAGACATTGTTCTACCAGCACCATGTGCAGTAGAACCAAAACTCAAATCCATTGAATTTGGTTTTCCAAGCAATATCCAGCTTGCAGTACCCATCGAACCTGGAACCAAAACAGGCTGCCCAAGATCTCTGTATTTCAACGGAATTTCATATCTGTTTGCAGGAAATGCACGTGTTGCACCTTTTCGATGTACCACAAGTTTTCTTTCTTTGCCTTCAACTTTATGTTTTTCAACTTTAGCAATATTATGAGCAACATCATAAACTAGACCCATATCAAGATCAGATTCTGTTTGATTAAAAACACGTTCAAAAGATTTTCGTGTCCAATGTGTAATCATTTGTCTATTACTCCATGCAAAATTTAATGCAGAAAACATTGCTTTTCTATATGATTCACCTTCTTCAGATGTATTTGGAACACATGCAAGTTCTCTATCTGCT
>CAZDPM010000181.1:0-1514 GCA_964507355.1 uncultured Nitrosopumilaceae archaeon | reverse complement strand
GGTGTGTGAGTATGTCTGATCCAATTGATAGATTACTTGATGCAGCTGAATCAGGAAAATCAATTATAAAAAATAGGGATATTCTTCATTTTACATATATCCCAAATACAATACAACATAGAAATTCTGAACAAGAACAAGTAACTCAATCATTACTACCAATTCTTAAACATTCAAGGCCATCTAACTTACTAGTTTATGGTAAACCAGGTACAGGTAAGACACTTGTAGTTAAAAAAGTATTAAATAAAATTCAAGAGAGGGTAGAAAAATCAAAATTTCCAATAAAACTCATTTATTCAAACTCTAAAGAAGAAACCACTCTTTATGGCTTGTTAGTAAGTTTTGGACGACAATTAGGCATGACTGACAAAGAACTACCTGGAACCGGTCTAGCAATTAGTGAAGTTTTCAAAAGAATCCTAAACAATATTGATGAATCAAAAATAAATGCTATTTTTGTTATAGACGAAATTGATTATCTAGCCCAACTTGTCTCAAAAACAGGTAAAGATATTCTATACCAGCTTACTAGAGCAAACGAACGTCTAAAACAAGGCTCGTTGACTTTGGTAGGAATTTCAAATGACCTTACATTTAAGGAAAAACTTGATCCTAGAGTAATTAGTAGTTTAGGTGAAGAAGAAGTAGTCTTTACAAACTATAATGTAGAACAAATTAAAAAAATACTAGAAGAACGTATTGATGAGGCATTTATTCCTAATTCGGTAGAAGAACCAGCACTAAATCTTTGTGCAGCTTTGGCAGGTGGAGAACATGGAGATGCTAGAAGAGCAATTGATCTTATTCGTGTTGCAGGTGAAATCGCTGAAAGACAACAATCAGAAAAAGTGTCTCAAGATCATGTTAGGGAAGCATCGTTAAAAATTGAAGAAAATAAAGAAGAAACATCTCTAAAATCATACCCCCTCCATGAAAAACTCGTAATCTTGGCAATTATGAAGGCTGGAGGTTCATCAACTGGCGAGATTTATTCATCTTACAAAGGACTTTGTAAAATAGTAGGGAGAGATGAACTAACACAAAGGCGAATTACTCAAATGCTTAGTGAAATTGAATTATCTGGAATTATCTCAGGTAGATTAATTCATCAAGGAATACATGGAAGAACAAAAAAATACAAACTTACAATCTCATCAGAAATGATTAAAAAAACCTTCAAAGATGATTTAACTTTGCAAGATATTGTTTAGATTATTAGAATTATAGTTTTCATGATATACTTTGAAAGTCTTCAAATTCACCATAAGTGCGATTCCTGGATTTGGGGTCATTCCAACACTTGCTTGAAATGGTGTTTGTTTTTGCCAAGAACCAGAATTTAATAATAGAATTCCTTTGTACATATCTAACTCGGCTCTATGTACATGTCCTACATGAAAGATATCTGGAATATCATCAATTACCATTAGGTCTTCCATTTCTGGGGCTATTGGTGTTTGACTACCATAAATTGGACTTAGATGTCTTGCTCTTAGAAGATGCTTCATTAC
>CAZDPM010000180.1:0-1531 GCA_964507355.1 uncultured Nitrosopumilaceae archaeon | reverse complement strand
GAAACATTGAAAAAGTAAATCAAAATGTAGTCAAAGGTCTTTTTGGAATGTATCTCGAAGTATCTTTTACAGAGATTGTAAATGTCAAGAAGTTTGATTTAGGAATTCAAACATTATCCAAAAAAGAAAAGATGGATGTAAGTACACATCACGAAACAAATTCAGAAAAAAATATTGCGGTACTGGTGACAAAAGAACCACGATGTCTAGAAACAATACTTGACGCTTCTAAAAAGAAATCGCTAAAAGGATGTATTTCAGTGATTATAGGTACTGAAAAAACATTAGAACCAATAGCAGATAAAGTAAAAATTCCATTTATTACAATTTCAGAATCAAATCAAGAAAAAGCGGAAGAAAAAATACTAGAGATTTGTAAAAAATATGAGATTGATCTGATTGTACTTGCAAGATACATGAAAATACTTAGCCCAAACTTTGTATGGAGATATCCTAACAGAATAATTAACATACATCCATCACTATTACCTGCGTTTCCAGGTGCGCTTGCATATGCACAAGCTTACGAAAGAGGAACAAAGATAGTGGGAGTAACTTCGCATTATGTAACTGAAAACTTGGATCAGGGGCCAATAATTTTCCAAGATTCTTTTAAAGTTGACCCAAACGATTCCTTGGAGGAGATTAAATCAAAAGGTCAAAAATTAGAAGCAGATACCTTGCTTAAAGCCGTAAAGATGCACCTAGAAAACAAGCTAGAGGTTCGTTGGAGAAAGGTTCACATCAAGTGAAATAAATGACAGAAATTAAATCCCAATTTGATCCTCAACTAAGAAAAATCATTAAAAAGAAAAAACAGATTGCAGTAATTCCAGTAGGATCAATAGAGCAACATGGCCCACATTTACCAATTTCTACTGACTCAGACATAGTTACAGAAGTAGCACGAAGGTTATCAGAAAAGAAAAACTATCTGCTTTTACCTACAATAACATATGGAGTGTCATTTGAACATTCTCCGTTTTTTAACATAAGTATCAAAGAATCAACACTTCGTACTATCATGGGTGATTTGTGCAAGTCACTTCTGGCAAATAACATAAAAACAATTTTCATCATTAATGGGCATCATGGAAATCTAAAGCCATTAAAAAATATCGATGTAAAATTTAGAAAGTTATCAAAAAACAAACTCAAAATTTTTTCACTATCATATTGGCACTTTATGCAAAGAGAGTTTGATCATGCGGGATTTGTAGAGACTTCACTAATGCTTGCAATTTCAAAAAATATCAAAATGAAATTAGCTAAAAAGGGACTTGTAACAGATGGAATGAAACAACAACAAATCAAAAACTTGGGACGATTGGCATCAAAATCATTTCCAAAAGTTACAAAAAATGGAATTTGGGGGGATCCAAGAAAAGCAACTAAGAGGGATGGACTGATTATTTTAGACGAAATCACTAGAAATCTTGAAAAAAAGTGTCAAACTTGCCTTACTGAGCATAGTTTAAAGTTACACCAATGAAATTTTAATATAATCCCTCAATATCAAAGCCAATAAGTG
>CAZDPM010000179.1:0-1548 GCA_964507355.1 uncultured Nitrosopumilaceae archaeon | reverse complement strand
ATTTTTTTCTAAGGATAAATTGCATTAGGGCTTCTTTTGAATAATCTATCCCATGAATGTCTTCAGTATGTTTCCCAAACTCGTCTATTACTTGTTCTATTTCACCATCTGATATAAAATCACACTCAAAACCATAATCGCTGCATTTTAGTTTAGCCATGTTCAAAGTTGATTCATTGGATATAAATATTAAAAGAAAATATTCCTAAAACTGAGATAATCCATTAATAGTTTAAAAACTGCAGTTCTCTGCCATAATTGCTGTCATTACTATGGGTGTTGTTTTATCAGTAAAATCTGATCTTATGTTATTCATATTTAAAATGAAGTTGGACAGAAATACATTTATCCAAAGTAACAAAAATTATTCTATATGGTAGTGGAACATAAAGCTAAGATTACTTACATGCAATTACTTAAAGAGGATCTTGTTGTTATTCGCCTAGTTCCAAATAACGGTATGCCAAAATATACTACAGGTCAATTTCTTACTATAGGACTTCCAATACCCTCTGAACAAAAGATTGTTCGAAGAGCATACTCTATTGCATCACATCCTGAAAACCGAGATTATTTTGAATTCGTAATTAGATGGGTTAGAAAACCTCTACCTGGCAGGGTAACCACTGAATTATTCTATGCGAATGTTGGCGATGAAGTATATCTTGGTGATCCTACAGG
Source organism: uncultured Nitrosopumilaceae archaeon (assembly GCA_964507355.1). Classification (GTDB taxonomy): domain Archaea; phylum Thermoproteota; class Nitrososphaeria; order Nitrososphaerales; family Nitrosopumilaceae; genus Nitrosarchaeum. The sequence goes on along the minus strand of CAZDPM010000179.1, from coordinate 867 downwards.
TAATGCTTTACTAATTGACGATAAACTTCCTAACGGTCAACCTGATAATAGAAGAATTGTTTGTGTAGGTGGTGGAACTGGTCTTGCACCGTTTATTGCTTTTGCTAAACATCTACATGACACTGGAGATAAACGAGAGATAATTGTTTTACATGGTGCAAGCTATGTGGATGAGCTAAGCTACAAAGAATTACTAACAAATTATGAAGATGAGAGTATTGAAAGAGGGAAAGACCAATGGAATTTTAAATATAGAGCAGCTATCAGTAGACCTAAAGAATTCTTTAATAGATCTTGGGCAGGTCATGTTGGTAGAGTAGAGTCGTTTTTTAAACCAAATAAATCTGGTATTTCACCATTAGAAGAAATGGTTGGTGAAGAAATTACGACTGCAAATACTAAAGTCTACATTTGTGGTTACCAAGGTACAATTGATGGAGTAATTGAATACTTGGGCCCAAAAGGATTTGTAACAAAAGAAGAGAAACGTAAAGATGGAAGTTATGAAATTAAATACGAATCATATGGATAAATATAATTAAAAATTTTTTTATTATTAATTTATTTAGATTTAATTTTCTTGATGCGGATTTTACATAATTTAGTTAATTTTATTTTTTTATTTGTAAAATAACATCATTTAAAATTTTTTGATTTGCAGATGCAATAAATGAAATTCTTGTTTTGTAACTAAGATCTGCATCAAGAGGATTCAAATTAGCATCCAAAATTAAACCTCCTGCTTCCTTTACTATTATGTATCCTGCTGCAATATCTTGAATTCTAATTTTATCCCTTAAATCTATAAAAATATCCATTAAACCTCTTGCAAAAAAAGCCATTTCTAATGCATTTGCTCCAAAATGT
>CAZDPM010000178.1:0-1651 GCA_964507355.1 uncultured Nitrosopumilaceae archaeon | reverse complement strand
ATATCAACTTCAATAGTTTTACTTCCACGACTATTGTAAATAATACGTCCTTTAATGGAAGTTATTTTTGACAAACTATTCTAATTCCGATTGGACTTCTTGATGTCTTCTTTGGATTGCTTCATAAAATGGAATAACCTGCTGAATAGTTTCCACTGTAGTTAATAGCATTCTTCTACAACAATATCTGTTTATTCCCAAAGAATCTAATCCTTTAGCTGGATCTTCTCCAGATCTTACTTTATTTTGATAATCTTCATACTTATCAGCAATTAAATTTCCACATGTAAAACATCTAACAGGAATTAACATACGTACAAAAAAGTAATCAAGGATTATAAAAACCATACAAGAATTTTTTATTGCGGGTGTCGCCCAGCCTGGCCAAAGGCGCTAGCTTGAGGGGTTAGTCTCTTAGGAGTTCGTGGGTTCAAATCCCATCACCCGCATCTTATTTGATTTTATGTAAATTCTATTTTTGTAGTTTATTTAATGCTGTAATGAGATCTGAACGCCTCTTTTCTTCTGTGATTGCTCCTCTTACATCATCAATTAAAATACGATCTACGTCAATTTTTCTTCTAACTTCTTTTACTGTTTTATCATACATTGAAAAGGGATACAAATACAAATACAAATTTTCCATCACTTCAAAAATTCTTGTGGCATTATCTATATCGCCAATTCTAATCTTATCGAAAATCATCCGTTTTAATTCTCCAATACAATCCAATAATCCTAAAACATATGATTCTGACATTACTCCTAATTCTTTTTCTGAAGGAATTTCCTTTTTTTCAATAATGGCAATTAATGATGCAGCCTCAACGTATTCTTGTTCTGGAGTAATCATATATTTTCGAAGATCAGGTGTAGTTTTTTTCTTATATTTTTTTAACAAAGTATCTGCTTGTTTTAGATAATTTTTTGCAGATTTTATATCTCCTTTATGTGCAGATATGATTGATCTACTGGAAATAATTATTACGTCTCTTGTATTTTTTAATAAAAATTCTCTGGCATCTTGAATTTCTGTTAATGATTTTGCAATTTTATCCAAAGAAGGCTTTACTTTTTTTAATGTCATGTTGATGTATGATAAAAACCTAGAATAAATTATTTGCCAAAGATTGAGATAGATTCAAATTTTATCTCCACCAATAGAGACTTTATTCTTAATCTTAAACTGATACAACCCTTTAAATTTAGACCGAAACTGAATTAATTGTGAAATTAAACAAAATTTTTGTTATTACTGTAATGTCTTTACTTTTTGTATCTGTCTTAGGACAGCATGTATTAGGTTATGGTGGTCCTCCTGAGCAAAGTAGTGGAAATTATGCTGTTGTTATCCACACTGATAAAGAATCATACAGTCTAGGCGAATCAATCATGTTTTCTGGAAACGTCAATAAATACGACGAAGATAGAAATTTACAAATTTCAATTTTTGATTCTAGCCAAAATTTAATTGATACTAAGAAAATTTCAGTAAACGTTGATACTACATTTTTACATAATTTCATACTCCATGAAAAATTTATTGATGGCAACTATCTAGTAAAAACACAATATGGAAATTCAAAGGTAACAGTTGAAAAAATATCATTTGTGATAAACTCAGTTGATATTATATCTGCTGAATCACCAT
>CAZDPM010000177.1:0-1661 GCA_964507355.1 uncultured Nitrosopumilaceae archaeon | reverse complement strand
ATTCGACCATTTTGACAGAATGACTACCTAAAAGGCGGGTTAAATATGTAGTAATTAGTCTTGATTTCAAATTTTACCATACATTTGACTGATTTTAAAAAATTATTATATATCACTAGTGATATTACTATTCATGATTTCAGAATGGTTTCAAAGAGTTGGAAGTTCAATACCCAGAGGATTCTCAAGATATTTCATTTTAGAGTTATTAAAAAAGAAAGCACATACAGGAAAAGAGATCATAGATTATGCAGTAGAACAAAGCAATGGAATATGGAAACCTTCACCCGGTTTAATCTATCCATTATTGGGGAGATTACTTGATGAAGATCTAATTGAAGAGACTAAAGATGGAAAATATCAACTAACAAAAAAAGGAATGGAGACAGCTGAGGATGTTGACAAAGTTAATCAAATTGTTAGAAAACAATTAGATGTTCTTTTTAGATTAGGCAATGTAGGAAGATTTGTTGCAACGGATCTGTTAGAAAAGATGTCCATAATAGGTTCAATTCTTAGCTCTAATTTTGCCAATATGACAAATGATGAAACTGAAAAATATAGAAAATTTTTAGAATCAGAATTAAAAAAAATAGATGAGAAGAAAATTATTAAAAAAGGAAAAGAAGTCAAAATAGATTAGAATGTTTGACTAATTTTTGATCTTTTTAAAATCATAAATAATTCAACCTAAAAGTAAAACCATGAAAAATTTGAAAAGTATGCTAAAAACAAACAATCCACTTATAATTCCAGGAGTTTATGATGCAATTGGGGCAAAAATTGCAGAAAAAGTGGGATTTGAAGCCATGTTTCAAACTGGGTATGGAACTTCAGCTACATTATTTGGTATGCCAGATTATGGTTTTATTGGAGCAACTGAAACTTTGGATAATGCAAGAAGAATTTGTAGAGCAGTATCCGTACCGGTAATAGTTGATTCAGATACTGGTTATGGTAATGCGTTAAGTGTTTGGAAATTAGTAAGAGAATTAGAGTCTGCAGGAGCTTCAGGAATTTTTCTAGAAGATCAAAGATGGCCAAAGAGGTGTGGTCATATGCAAGGAAAAGAAGTAATAACACAAGAAGAATACACCGAGAAATTAGGTGCAGCAATAGATGCACGACAAAGTGAAAATTTCATAATTGTTGCAAGAACTGATGCAAGAGCTACAGAAGGATTAGATGCAGCAATAGAACGAGGATTGCAAAATAAAAAAACGGGTGCAGATGCAGTGTTTATTGAAGCACCAAGATCATTAGAAGAGATGAGAACAATTGGAAAAACAATCAAAGCACCTCTTGTTGCAAACATGATTGAGGGAGGTACAACTCCGATTATGTCTGCAGAAACATTACATAAGTTAGGATTTAAAATAATTTTATATCCACTTTCAGTATTGTTTGCCAATACTTTTGCAACCATGAGTATTTTAAAAGAATTAAAGAAATCAGGAACAACTACAAAATCTAAGCAGAAAGTTGTAAATTTTGATCAGTTCAATGATCTGGTAGAATTACCTAAATTCCAAAAATTAGAAAAGAGATATAGATTTTCAAAAAGAGAATAAAATAAAAAATTTCAAGTAAAGTACAGTTATCAACCGTTTCTCTTTACTTCAATTTCTATTGTTGAAACGTTTCTGGTTCTACCGTCTTGT
>CAZDPM010000176.1:0-1675 GCA_964507355.1 uncultured Nitrosopumilaceae archaeon | reverse complement strand
GTTCCAGATGTGATTTTAGAAGAAGATTCAATGTCTTTTCATATTTTGAACTATAATTCTCCAGGAGCTACTGGGGCATTACCATTTTCAGCACATGTTGTAAATCATTTAAATAAACAAGGTTTGTTTCAAAGTGAAATCTTAGATGCGCAATGTGGTCCTTGGAGATTCAGCAAGATAATTGAAAAAATTTCACTATAATAGAAATAACTAAAATAAAGTAAAAAACACTAATCATCATGAGTGCAACAAATCAATTACGAGCAGATCATGATCAGGTTAGACGTTTAGAAAAAATAGTTGCAAAATGTGCAAACGGGTTATACAATGGAGTAGAAATTCCATTTTCAGACCTTGAAAAAATTACCGTTGTAATATCAGAATTTGTAGATACAATTCATCATTCAAGAGAAGAAGACTCGTATTTTCCATGTGTTGCAAGCTATGATAACCTAAAAGAGGAAATTAGAAAATTCATGATAGAACATGAATTTGGAAGAAATATAGCCAGAAAAATTTCAGAATATCTGAAAAAATGGAAAAGTGGCCAAGATGCAAGAGAGCCGGTTGCTAGGTATTTGCGAACATATTCAATATTTCTATTTGATCATCTCAATAAAGAAAACAAATTCTTTGATAATGCAGAAGCAAACGTATTATCAAAAGAAGAGGAGACTGAGATGTATGAACAATACAGATCAGTAATAGCAATTGTTAAAAAAGTAGAACAGATGATTGCCGAGATTGATTGGCTAGAGACAAGACCTTGGTACAAAAAGTAAAAAAAATATCAATACTAATTATTTAAAAATACTGTCAGTTCAATTGATATTATTAAAAATAATCAGATTTGAAGGTGTTATGCTTATATAAAATTTCGAAATCTTTAAGTTTTTGTTTGTAAACGTTATAGAATGGGATTTTTTGGATCAAAGAAAAACAAAGAGAGGTCAGATAATAGTTTAGAAAGCAAATTAGAAAAAATTCTAGTCAAAGATATAATGGCAAAAGAATTGATCATAACACCAAAATCTACAACAATATATCAAATTTCTAAAATGATGGAACAGGGAATAGGTTCAGTTTTTGTAAAAAGAGATTCGGACACAATGGGAATAATTACAGATAGAGACTTTGCAATTAAAATTGCAGCAAACAAATATCCATCAGACACACCAGTAGAGAAGGTGGCATCGTTTCCTTTACAAACAATAGGTCCAAACGAATCAATTTTAGTAGCTGCAAAACAAATGGCTACAAAAAAAATTCGTAAACTAGCAGTATCAGAAAACAATAAAGTGGTTGGAATAATCACCACCAGTGACATAGTTAGACAGTTATCAAAAATTTAAAATTAAGGGAGTATATTCATCTCAGAAGTTTAATCAAATAGCAAAATAGAATAACTTTGATGTATAAATTAAAGATAATATCACAATAAACAAATACAAAACATGAAATTCAGATGGGTTGATAGATTCATAATTGCAGCCATAATTCAAGGAGTGTTAATCACGGTAATGACACTGATAATTGTTACAATACAAATAATGAATAGCCAAATCAACATAATCCAATATTTGTCACTATCATTTGATGAGACTACGAAATGGTTCTTTTTAGGAATAATATTTCATCTAATAATCATAGTTGCAGTTACTGCCTTATTTTACAG
>CAZDPM010000175.1:0-1695 GCA_964507355.1 uncultured Nitrosopumilaceae archaeon | reverse complement strand
TTTTAAAAGTGTTATCGGAAATGACAGACTTGACTTTTTGAATGTATTTTGACATTAAAGTGTCTAGTTTTTGCTGACTTTCAGCTTCTCCATATATTCTGATGATAGGTTCCGTACCACTTGGTCTAATCATTACCCAGTTTTTAGAATTAGCAGTAATTTTAATTCCATCAGTTATATCAGAATTAGGAAATTCTTCTCTTAGTACTTGTATTAGTTTTTTAGAATTTTCTTGAGAACATGCAACTTTATCTTTTGTCGTAAAAGAGGATGGAAGATCAGAAATTAATTCAGATAGTGTTTTTTCAGATTTTGCCAAAAGATCAAGCATCAAAGCTAAAGTCATACAACCATCTCTTACTTGATTATGTTTTCCAAACATAAATCCGCCATTTTCTTCAAAACCAATTAATGCATTTGCAGGTACCATCTTTCGTGATACTTCTACACTTCCGACTTTGGTTCGTATGACTTGTGAATTAAATTCATTTGCAACAAGTTCAATACTTGAACTTGAATTCAAACAAGTAACAACTAGAGAATTAGGGTTTTTTTGTAAGATAAATTTTGCAAGAACTAGTGCAGATTTGTCCCCTGTAAGAATATCTCCATTATTATCACAAAAAATACTTCGATCACCATCACCGTCAAATGCAATTCCAAGATCGGCGTTATTTTCTCTAACTGCTTTAGAAAGTTCAGAAAGATTTTGTGGAGTGGGCTCAGAGCCACGTCCAGGAAATAAACCGTCAATTTTTTCATTGATTAAAAATATTTCACATCTCACTAGTTTACAAAATATGGGGACAGCTACTGCTTGAGCTCCATTTCCTAAATCCAAAACAACTTTTAGATTTTTTGATTTTATTCTTTGTGAGTCTATATGAGAGATTATTCCATTAACATAAACATCAATTGCTTTGTTTTCTCTACCAGTGGTTCCCCATTTTGATGGATTTTTTATCCAATTTTTATTTAAAAAAATATCTTCAATTACTAATTCGTCCTCTCGCAAAATTTCCACACCGTCTTTGGCAGCAAGTTTGATTCCGTTATATTGCGGCGGATTATGAGAAGCAGTAATCATTATTCCCCCGGAATAACCAATCTCTTTTACAGCATATTGAAGACATGGAGTTGGTACAAGTCCCGCATTATTGCAATCAAGTCCAGAATAATTTATTGCAGAGCACACAACTTTGGCAATTATTTGGCTCGACTCTCTCCCATCATATCCAACCAATATCGGTCCTTTTTTGAAATAAGTTGCAATTGCCAATATCATGTCATGTACAAATTCCAAGCTAAAATCTTCAGAAAAAACTCCGCGAATTCCATTAGTTCCAAAAAACTTTGTCATGATTCACTTCAATAATAGATAAATTTGTGTTTAATGGCAAGTCCGATGCGGGAGTCGCCCAGCCTGGTCAAAGGCGTAGGGCTTAGGACCCTATCTCTTAGGAGTTCGTGGGTTCAAATCCCACCTCCCGCATTAGTTGTCTATTTCTGTGAATGATTAATAATGAGAAAATAGTGATCAAAAAAAGTTATGAAAAAGACAGTGATTGGCATTACAGTAGTTGGCAAAGATAGAGAGGGAATTGTTGCAGCATTTACTAATTTTGTATTTGAAAACGGTGGAAACATTGAAAAAGTAAATCAAAATGTAGTCAAAGGTCTTTTTGGAATGTATCT
>CAZDPM010000174.1:0-1722 GCA_964507355.1 uncultured Nitrosopumilaceae archaeon | reverse complement strand
ATGAATGGTTTGCAACATCAATTATTCATGATGGAAAACGATTTATGGGAATTACTGCAATTGAACTTTCATCTGGTACATTTTATTCAATTAAAGGCAAAGCTTTAATCATTGCAACTGGTGGAGCTGGAAGACTGTATAGTTTCTCAACTTATGCATTATCTTCAACTCCAGATGGTTTGGATATGGCATTACGTGCAGGTATGGCACTCAAAGACATGGAATTTGTTCAATTTCATCCTACTGGAATTTTACCTTCAGGAATATTGATCACTGAAGGAGCAAGAGGTGAGGGAGGATATTTGCTAAATAACAAAGGTGAACGATTTATGAAAAAATATGCTGGTGAAAAAATGGAATTAGCTCCACGTGATATTGTTTCAAGAGCTATGATGACAGAAATGAGTGAAGGACGTGGATTCAAACATGAAACTGGCGTTAATTGTATGAAACTTGATTTACGACATCTTGGAGATGAAAAAATTAAAGAAAAATTAGGTGGTATCAGAGAAATTTCTATTAAATTTTCAGGATTAGATCCTTCAACTGACATACTTGATGTTAGACCTGTATGTCATTACATGATGGGTGGAATTCATACTGATATTGACGGTGCTACTGAACTTCAAGGTGTATGGGCTGCTGGTGAGGCAGCATGTAATAGTGTTCATGGTTCAAATCGACTTGGAGCAAATTCAACTTCTGAGTGTATAGTATGGGGTAAAATTACTGGTAGTTTAGCAGTTGATTATATTGAAAAAAATGTTTTTACCTCTTCTTGGCCTCATCACTTAGTTGCAGCTGAGGAAAAAAGAATCTATGATGGAATATTTCGAGGAAATGGTGATGCTAATCCATATGAGGTTAAACAAGAACTAACTGACATTATGAATGATAAAGCATATGTTTTCAGAAACGAAAAAAATCTTGTTGAAGGATTAAAGAAAATACGTCAACTAAAAGAACAAACTTGGAAGCATGTCGATGACAAAGCAAATGAATACAATACTAACTTTTCAAATGTGATGGAACTTGATTCAATGTTTCGTGTTGCAGAAATTGTTTTGCTTGGAGCTATTAATAGAAAAGAATCACGTGGTGCACATGCAAGAACTGATTATCCCAAACGTGATGATGCAAACTTTTTACATCATACTTTAGCCTATTATGATCCTAAAGAACCAATTATGAAAACACATCCGGTAACAATTACTAAATATCAACCAGTAGAGAGGAAATACTAGATGACTGATCAAGATGAACACAAAGAGGGTATTGGTGGAATGATCAATCCTCGAAGATATGGTATCGAAAGAGTTGCATATCTATTAATGAGATTAAGTGGACTAGGATTACTGGCATATTTTATCGGTCATATCTATGAAACTAGTTCAATTTTAAAAGGTCAAGTTGGATGGAATGAATTTCTTGCAATTACACAAACCAACGAAGGTCATGCTATTTTAGCTATAGTTATTGCAATGTGCGTTTTCCATACTGTCAATGGAATTAGAGTTATGCTTGGACATGGAGGAGTTGGAGTGGGCAAACCTGCAAGACCTGATTATCCATACATTCCAGCCTCTCAAAACATTAGACACAAAATGGGAATCTATTCTGCAATAATACTTGCTGCAATTGCAATGATGTATGGACTCGCGGTAATGTTTGGTGAATAAAATGAGAGAAAGTATTATTATGAAAATACATTATGGAACTGCT
>CAZDPM010000173.1:0-1739 GCA_964507355.1 uncultured Nitrosopumilaceae archaeon | reverse complement strand
ATTTCACCTACTCCAAACGATGAAATCATACTTAGAATCTCTTTTTTAATTAAACTTGAATTCATTTGGCTGTATCTATTTTTATTATCCAAATAAAACAATCCTGAAAAAATTCCAAAATATACTACATATCCTGTTATTATCGTAATTGTAGTTGTTAGATGATTCTCATATCCTGATAATGATTGAGCAACAACTGCTGAAAGTGAGGCTGAGATAATAAAACAAATTATAAAATTCCTATTAATCTGTAGCAATTGCTGGTTGATCTTCATATCTTGTTTTTAATCCAGTAACTATTATTTTATGTGAAATCAATAAAAATTATGAAAACTAGATGTGAATGGGCAAAAGATGATCTTAACATAGAATATCATGATAACGAATGGGGTAAACCTCAACATGATGATCGTATATTGTTTGAATTTTTGATTTTAGAAGGGGCTCAGGCTGGCTTAACTTGGACTACTATTCTTAAACGACGAGAAGGATATCGAAAGGCATTTTCTGATTTTGATCCAGTTAAGGTATCCAAATACACAACAAAGCATATAGATAATTTACTAAATAATCCTGAAATAATTCGCAACAAATTAAAAATTAACTCTGCAATCAATAACGCACAACAATTTTTAAAAATTCAAAAAGAATTTGGTTCATTTGATAAATATATTTGGCGTTTTGTTAATCATACTACGATAGTCAACAATTTCAAAAGCCTTTCAGATATACCTGTATCTACCGATATTTCCAAAAAAATGAGTGATGATTTAAAAAAATATGGATTTAATTTTGTTGGTCCTACAATTTGTTATGCTTTTATGCAAGCTGTAGGCATGATAAATGATCACACTGTTGATTGCTTTACTAAAAAATCATCTAAAATTTAAAAATACTACATTCATGAAACTTTAAAAATTAAAATTTTATCTTAGTTTCATTTTAATATGATAAAAGACTTTTAACTAAGAAAAAATAATTTGATTTTGATTTAAGATGAAAATATCTCAAAATACAAAAAATTTATTAAATAATCAAATAGTTTTAGAAGCCAACGCTGCAAATAGTTATCTCGCAATGGCATCCTGGTGTGAAATTACTGGATATGTAGGAGCTGCAAGTTTCTTTTACGCTCAATCTGATGAGGAAAGATCTCACATGCTCAAATTCATTCACTATCTAAATAATATTGGTGGTAATGCAACAATTCCTGCAACAAAGTCTCCTCCCAATTCTTTTAAATCATTAGAGTCAATAATTCGAGCTGCATTAAACAATGAACAATTAGTTACAAAATCTATCTATACCATAGTGGAAACCGCACAAAAAGAAAAAGATCATTCTACTCATACTTTCCTTGATTGGTTTGTTAATGAGCAAGTCGAAGAAGAAAAGAAATTTGAAACCATTTTGCAGAAATTTGACTTGATTGGACGAGATAAAATTGCAATCAATGAAATTGATAAAACCTTGGGCAATCTCGTTTCCAAAGATTAATTTTTATATATTTTTTCAATTTTAAAGTTTATTAACACTAGTTTCATTAATCTAGTAATGTTGTTTGGCGTTTTTGCAGTTCATAGCCCAGAATCATGCCCAATGAATAATAAAATTAGTAGAGAAATATTCCTTGATATCGAGAACAAAATTAAATCTAGTATGAAAAAGTTTCAAATAATAAATATACTGGGTTTTTACATGTCTGTTTTAGAACATGAATGGATAATAATTTTAGATGC
>CAZDPM010000172.1:0-1746 GCA_964507355.1 uncultured Nitrosopumilaceae archaeon | reverse complement strand
TACCCAGCCCATCTTTGCACCATGTGAAAACGGGTTGATTGCATTATTTTTTACAGCTAATTCTTGTTGTTCTTTGGATAGTCTTATAATTATTTGATAGTCGTTTTTGTTACTAAATCCAACAAAAAATTTCTTGTTTATTGAAAAGCATTGATAACCAAACATTGGTCTTGTAGTGACATCTTCAAATTGCGATACTTTATTTTTTAGTAAATTATAATTGTTCATTTACAATCTGCTTTGGAGAATAAATCAAACTTAATACCATACTTGATACAGTCATTGCAACAAACCACAATCCTAGTTCATATGCCAAAAGATGTAATGGTTCACCAAATAATCCAAGTGGTGTAAATAACTCAAAAAATACTGCAATTGTTCCCCATAAAATAATTGCATACGCAAACCCTTTCTTTATCTTTGAATGTCCTGGAATTGAATCATATAGTATTGCAAAAAAGAAGCTAAAGATTGCAGGTGTAATTACTAGTGCAGGAGTGAGTGATGTAGCTTGAGGTACTGGATCAATTTGTTTCCAAACAGCTACAAGTTTTGGACTCTGTCCTAAGGAATCACTAAAAATTACTTCTTGTGAGATTGGATTCATGAATAATCCATAAAGAACAAGCATGTTTACCAATGCAGTAACTGGAATTGCTATTGCCAGTTTTTTCCAATTGATCATTGTGCATGTGGTACACGTAATCATTAAACAATTAAATAGATGTTTAACTATTTAATTGTTATGGGAACTGGATGGAAAGCTATTGCAGATGATAGTAGGCGTCAAATTCTTTTACTTTTAAAAAATAAATCAATGACTACTGGTGAGATTGCTGAGCATTTTGAATTTAGCTTACCTGCAGTATCTACACATTTGCGTGTTTTAAAAGAAGCAGATTTGGTCTCTGAACAAAGACAAGGAAAAAACAAATTCTATTCAATAAATCAAAAACAAGCACTAGAACTAATGAAGTTCTTTGAAAATATGTGGGGGTACAAGTTAGATTCTCTCAAAGAATTTGTTGAAAACAAGGAAAAAAGAAAAAACAATGAGTAATCTTGAGATAAAAAAAACAATTGAAATTGATACCTCTCCTGAAATTGTTTTCAAGGCATTATCAGATCCAGAAGAGATTACTCTGTGGTTTCCTGATCAAGCAATTTTAGAACCAAAAGTAGGTGGGAAGATGAAATTTACTTTTTTTGCTAAAGATGTAAAGTCACTTGATAGAGATTTTTTTCCACAGGGAGAAATTGTAGAGTTTATTCTAAACAAAAAATTATCATACACATGGATTCCAAGAGATATTCCGAACTTTCCAAGAACTCTAGTTACATGGAATCTTGAGAAAATAGGACGAAACAAAACTCGAGTAACTATGATTCATTCAGGATTTACTGGAGAGCCTCATGAGTTATACAAAGAACATAGTCACGGATGGGACTATTTTACAAATAGATTAATCGAATATTGCAAGAAAAAAATAATCTAATACTCTGATGAGAAAATGAGATACCGTTAATGAGTTCTGTCTAGTTAGATACTCCCACCAGTTTTAGGCTAGAATCGCTGAAAACCTTCTCTATTTGAGATAATTTCCTTTGGCAGGAATGATGTCCCGTGAAATGTTTCTATTTTATTTTTTACAATGATCTTCTACGTATAATCAACTTTTTACTTCTACTAGGTCTTGTTTGTTTTTTTACTTTCCCTTTGTTTAGACTCTTACCTTTTTTTTGCAG
>CAZDPM010000171.1:0-1772 GCA_964507355.1 uncultured Nitrosopumilaceae archaeon | reverse complement strand
ATTTTGATACTTGTCTAGGAGAACCATAATGAATGACTAACTCAATTGAACCTATATCTAATCCTAATTCAAGTGAGGATGTACAAACTACAATTCCTCGTTTTCCTTCTCTTAATGAAATCTCTGTATCTTCTCTTACTTCTTTTGATAATGATCCATGATGTAATTCTATGTTGATAGACGATTTTTCTTTTAATATGGAAGCTAAAAATTCAGCTTCTCCTCTTGTGTTAGTAAAAAGAAGTATAGGGGAATCTAAATTTAGTTCTAAAACATGCTCAATTATTTCATCTGCGACATCTGAAATGGTTCCATTAACAAATTTTATTTCAACATCATATTTTCGAACAGACGTATCTCTGATAATCTGACATTTTCGTTTAGTTCCCACTACAAATTTACCAGCCTCTTCAAAATTACCAACTGTTGCAGATAATCCAATTTTTGTGAGACAGTATTTTGAATTAAGTTGTAAACGTTCTATACTTAATGATAGCTGAGAACCTCGTTCACTTGCAAGTAATTCATGTACCTCATCAATAACAATCCATTCAAGTTCAGACAATGCATCTAACATCTTTGATTGTGTAAGAAGAATAACCAAAGTTTCAGGAGTTGTTATTAAAATATCAGGAGGGTTTTCGGTAATTTTTCGTCTTGCAGTTTGAGTTGTATCGCCATGTCGGATTTCAATTGAAAGGTTAGAGCTTTGAGCGTATGTTACGATCCTTCGAAAAACATCTCGATTAAGTGCTCGTAATGGAGTAATGTAGAGAACTTTAATTTTTCCAAATTTTTTTGATTTTTTTACTAGTGAAAAAATTGGAATTACTGAACATTCTGTTTTACCAGAACCTGTTGGTGCAATTACCAAACAATCTTTTTTTTGTAAAATTATGGGAGAAGCTTTTTTCTGAATTTCAGTAAGAGTAGTAAATCCAAAATAATTAAACAGTAAATTAATTGTGGAATTAGGAAATGGATTCTTTTGTTGTATTTGATCGGGATCTTTCATAAACTATTACGCCAGCTAGGCCAAGTACAAATAATACTACAGTGATTATTGGAATTGAATCAAATATTCCTGCCATTGCTAAACTTTATGATTGATAGTTAAATATCTTCAGGGTAATCAGATAGACCTGCAGGAAGAATCTTATAAGAAAATTTGATCTGATGAAGAAGCCATCTAATTTCTCCATGAAATTTTGAAGATGTTTTTGTGAGTTTTATTTTAATATGTGTAAGCGGATCAATAGCTGTTCTCATATTTTCCATTTCTATACCTTCTATGTTTCTAATCATATTAGTAATAACGACGGGAATTTTCTTATTGATTGCAACAAGTGAAAGATTATGGACATATTTGAAAAATATGGAATTTTTTTCAAAGATTGTATCGTCTTTTGGATATTCGTAAGAAAATAAATCTGTAACATTATCAATTACAATTAGAGAAAAGTTTGAGGCATTCATGATATCAATAGATTTGAGCTGTTCAGATGTATTAGTAATTCTGGAAACTGTTATTTTGTCAAGAATATCAAATATTGAATTTTGTTGTTTTTGAATTTCAAGAATTCGTTCAGGTCTGAAGCTACCGGTTGTATCCTGATAGAGTACATTACCTCCATTTTTTATTGCATTAATACAGATTTGAAATAATAGTTGAGTTTTACCAGCTCCACTTCTTCCATAAATGTCAGTGATTACACCGTTAGGTATTCCACCAGATAAAAAATCGTCTAATTTTTGTAATCCTGTAGAGATCA
>CAZDPM010000170.1:0-1783 GCA_964507355.1 uncultured Nitrosopumilaceae archaeon | reverse complement strand
AGTTCAACTGGAATGTATCTCCAACCATCAACACATTTAGAATTATTAGGACTATCTTGAATTTTAAACTCTGGATGAACACATAAAGTAATTGCATGTGCAACACCAGAAACTGGTTTTTTTGTCGTAAATGGGTAAGTCGATATTTCTTCTGAGGACACAGTAGCAGCATTGTAGAAAGTAGTTTTACCAGTGTTTGTTTTACCTATTAGCCCAAGTTTAATTGACATGGCTTATTTGCAATCTAAGAATATTTATCTCTGCCTAGATATCAGAGTCATTGATTTTTTCAGTTATCTTTTCAAGGGATTGTTTTAATTCCTTTATTGACCATTCTATATCACTAACATCTTTGTTGGAGAATTCACTGGTCCACTTTTCTAAAACAGTGTTTGCTATTTCTGAACAGCTGTAAAGTAAATTCCAATAAGGATGGTGTTCTGCTGTCGCATATGCAAGCTCAGTTACATCAATTAATCCATTTTTAGCTCGTGCCAACGCAGTAATATTTTGACCAAAAATTTTTACAATATTAACGTCTAGATCTTTTTGAACCTTTAACGGAGTGTTATTTTTTTCATGTTTATTTACTAATTCATGTAATTCGTCGTAAAAAGTATCAAAGGTCATATTTAAGATAATCTCTGATGTTCTGCCAACATGCATCTATTAAATACAATTTTTATGCCATTATCTCTGGCCATTTTTTCTGCTTCAAGATTATGAATTCCTTCTTGAAGCCAAATTACCTTTGGTTTTTTCTTTATAGCTTCCACCACTATAGGAAGTACAAGTTCAGACGGTCTAAACACATCAATGATATCAACATCGTCATTAACTTCAGAAATCGTGTTATAACATTTTTTACCTAAAATCTCATCAGTGGTTGGATTTACTGGAATTATATCAAATCCATTGTCAGACAGATATTTTGGTACATAGTGTGCAGCCTTGTGCTTATTTTTAGACATGCCAATTACTGCAACACGTTTTAAGGAAAGAATGTCTCTAATTTCATCATCTGTGTATGAATCACGTTCCATGAAAAAATTAAAGCAATGTAGGATATAATTTTTCAACAAAATAGCATAGTATTTTAACAACTGAAAAAATTAGACGGCATGGAATCTATGCCAGAAGAACCAAAAGACGTAGTTGTTTTGGGGGCAATTGCCAGAGGAATTAAAAAATTTGATAAAATACAAAAAGCAGCCCAGATTGACGGAGAAGAGCTAAACGAGATTCTTGAAAAATTAGAAAAAAGAGATCTAATACAAGTAGAAGAAAAAAAAGGATTATTTGGGAAAAAAATCGACATTAAAATTACTGATAAAGGAACTAAAGAACTAGAAGAAAGAATTCACGAATTGCAAAACAAATGGAACCAAATGTCATTACTATACAAAAGTGGAGACAAAGAAAAACTAAAACAATACATGGACGATAACAAATCAATTCTTCCTACTATGATGTTCTTTGGAATAATGGACATCATGATGTTTTCAATGATGTTTAGCATGATGGGAATGATGATGACAGATTACGTACCAGCAGAAAGCATCCCAAGCGACATGGGCGGAGATACTGCATCAGATGGAGCAATGGATTCTGGTTCTGATGGTGGAGGATTTGACTTTGATGTTGGATTCTAAGTTTATGTTTTATACTCCAAATAAAAAATAAATCTAAATGATGTATAGCTCGCATGATAACCAAGGTGTAGTCAAGGTATTATCATTTCTAAAATCTCACAATACAGAATATCTTTCAGGTCAAGATTTGA
>CAZDPM010000169.1:0-1848 GCA_964507355.1 uncultured Nitrosopumilaceae archaeon | reverse complement strand
AACAAAGAACAATTAAAGAATCTCAAATAATTTCAGAAGTAAAGTCATTTGGAATTCCAACTCCACTTGTATACTTTGTAAATTTAACAAATTCATCTATCCTCATGCAAGAAATCCCCGGTAAACCCGTTCACGATTTACCTGATTTGAAGATAATCAAATTATCCAAGGAAATGGGTAGACTTGTTGGAATTATGCACAAAAATGGTATTATGCACGGTGATTTAACTACGTCAAATTTTATCCTATACAAAAATAAGGTATATGTGATTGATTTTGGTTTATCTCAGAAAACAATCAAATCTGAAGATCACGCTGTAGATCTGAGATTAATAAAAGAAATTCTCAACAGTGCACATGCAAAAATCATGGAATCTACCTGGAAAAATTTTCTCTCTGGCTACAAATCTGTAGTTGGTACAGTAAAATATGCTAAAATTATACACTTGGTATCTGTCATTGAAAGCAGAGGAAGATATGCAACAGTTATCTGATCTTTTCTTTGTATCTTCAAATCACCACAAATATCAAGAAGCAAAAAAAATTTTACAATTATTTGGGATTAATCTTAAATTTTTTAAATATGCCCTCGAAGAAATTCAATCCTCATCTCTAAAAGAAATTGCATCTAAAAAAGCAATACAAGCATTTCAAAAATGTAAAAAACCAATAATAATTGAAGATGATGGACTTTTCATAGATTCCCTTGGTGGATTTCCTGGACCATATTCTTCATATGTTTTCAAAACAATTGGCAACAATGGAATTCTACAACTTTTAAAACATAATAGAAGTGCCAAGTTTGTCTCAATCATTTCTTATTATGATGATAAAAATTTTAAATCATTTGAAGCAAAGATTGATGGAACTATTTCCAATTCACAAAATGGAACAAGTTGGGGCTATGATCCAATTTTTATTCCCAAAAATTTTAATAAAACATTTGCAGAATTGAATACTAAAAATGATTTATCTCATAGATACAAAGCATTAAAAAAATTTTCTAATTGGTATTTGAGTAAGCTGAAATCCAACGATTAATAGCTCTTTGGTTGTTTTGTAATATTACAATTCTTGAAACAAGACTTTCATCCATAATTGAAAATATTTCACTATGTTTTGCTATTTCATCACTAAATTTTCTTACTTCTTCCATTTCTAACATGTTTAAATGTTCTAATCTATTAGTTGAACGACCAATATGCATGTAAGACTTCACTTCAATAAAGTGTGGACTAGCTTGTTTTAACATCGACGCAAAAGCTGGAATCATCTCTTTTTGGTCATTGTAATCTCTTATGAGCGTAATTCGAAGTACTGTTCTCGTATCTAGATGCTTTAACATCTCCAATGTTCTATTCCATCTTTGCCAAGAGTCATCATATTTTGGTCTATTGATTTTTAAAAATGAATCATAATCTGCAGCATTTGTAGATAGATACAATTGTGTTGGCAATGCATCCTCATCTTGTAATCTTTGAATCATGTCTGGTTCTTGTCCATTTGTTACAAGAAAAATTGATTTTGTTGCTTCTAATGACTTGAGGTATTTTATTAATTCTGGAAGCTTAGGATACATTGTTGGTTCTCCAGAAAGTGAAATTGCATAATGACTTGGTAATAATGATTCATCTAATCTTTGTTTGTCATTTCTAGAGTCACCATAATATCCCATTATCAATTTTTTTCGCTCTTCCATTAACTTGGTTAGTATTTCTTTTGGTTCAGAAACTTTTTCTGGTTCCATTTTTAATGAATCGTAAAATTCCATTGGTCTCCAACAATACACACAACGATTTTCACAATGCATTCCAGCAGGAGAAAATTCCATACATCTGTGAGTTGAAA
>CAZDPM010000168.1:0-1862 GCA_964507355.1 uncultured Nitrosopumilaceae archaeon | reverse complement strand
GTTTCTGCAATTTTGATAATTTTACTAGTCTTGTAATTATTCATTCATGTCCCGATTGGAAACAGGAGAACTTGTGTCCCGTAGACGACACAGCACCCCCATAAAAAAATCTTATATACTTCGGTACTTTAATGTACGGTAAGGAAAAGTAAATTGCCGAAAGCTGGATTCAAATCAATAACTGTATCTGAAACCGTCTACGATAAATTCCAAGACGTTTATCAGAAAAATAAAGACAACCTTGCAATGAAAGGTGTCAACAGTTTTTCAGGTTATGTCACTTACATGTTAGAGGAGATGATGCAAAAAGACAAAACGTTTGCAAGATATGCTCCAAAGATTGAGAAAATTTCAATTGATGATGATCGTGTTATACTAAAAGACAATATCAAAAATAGAATAGCTGAAGTTGCAGTACAAAAAGGAGAATTATTTTGTCAGCTTTGCGAAGAGAAAGATTGTGTTCATATTGGATTTGTATTTTCACTTCCAGACGTTTACGAAGTTTTGAATTCTAGAGGAATTAGACATCCAAAATAAAGGAGCAGTGGAGGAGGTGGGATTTGAACCCACGAACTCCTGAGAGACAGGATCACCCATTTTTATGATCTTAAGTCCTGCATGTCCAAAAGCACTATGTGCTTACTTTGGCCAGGCTTGATTACTCCTCCAAAAAGGTAGAATTTTGTGTGAAATTTAACAGTTTAGAGTGTTTGGAGATATAATCAAGAATTATAAGGATTTTCAAACGCTGAAATTTGTGCTTCGATAGCTCAGCCTGGTAGAGCGTTACCTTGGTAAGGTAAAGGTCGCGGGTTCAGATCCCGTTCGGAGCTTTCAATAATTTTTTATTAAAAGTTCAAAATGACCAGTTCTTTTTTTAGAGTTTGAATTAATAGATCGGTTTGCTTCTATTCTAGTAATTTTCCAAGTACTCTTGGCAAAGATATCAGATACTTCCTTAGAGTCAGAATTTGACAATAATACATTGCATCCTTTGGCATCTAATTTCAAACAAAGGTCAGATAGTCTAGTAAGGTCATCATATGTGAAATCTTTTGTAGTGTAACTTGTGAAATTCGCAGTTGAGCTTACTGGTTGATAAGGAGGATCAAAATATACCAAATCTCCTTTTTTTGCATCCATTAAAACCGATTCAAAATCCCTACACTTAATTGAGATTCTATTTGTATGTAATATACTGCTTACAGCACGAAGATTTGCTTCGTTTATTATATTAGGATTTGTGTATTTGCCTAACGGTACATTGAATTTTCCTTTACTGTTTACACGATATAGTCCATTAAAGCAAGTTCGATTCAAGAAGATTAGCCGGGATGTTTTTTCAACTTCGTTTCTAGGATTGCTTTCACGAATAGAGTAATAGTATGATTTAGAGTCTTTTTGATAATTTTTTTCGTGACTTTTCAGAGATGAAATGAGGGCGTCAATTCTATCTCTAATTGTAGTATATGCTAATACAAGGTCAGAATTTAGATCAGAGATACTACATTTTTGGCCATTTTTATCAGTAAGAATATGAAATAGTAAAGCACCTCCACCAAGAAAAGGCTCATAATATGTACCAAAAAACTCAGGAAGATTCTGATGTAATATTGGAATTAACTGCCTTTTTCCTCCAGCCCACTTTACAAATGGTTTTGGGGTAACAAGAATCTGGTCATATTGTTGCTGCACATGATACCATCACAATAACACATATTGTCAAAAGAGACAACAAAAGATCACAATATGTACAATATTTTTTAATCAAATTTTAGAATTGTGTATAGAATACTCTAAACTGAAATAATAAAATGAAAAGGAAAGGGTTGAAGTTTTAGTCCCACTTTGACCAAGCG
>CAZDPM010000167.1:0-1878 GCA_964507355.1 uncultured Nitrosopumilaceae archaeon | reverse complement strand
TTTGACTACCATAAATTGGACTTAGATGTCTTGCTCTTAGAAGATGCTTCATTACATTAGTAGGTTTATCATAACTTAAACCGGGCGTAGTTTTTACAATATCATCTATACTTTGACCGTGAAACATCAATACCTTTACCCCATTTAGAGAAACTACGGCAGGATTTCCAACCATGAAGACATTTTCTCTTTCCCATAATCCTGAATTGTATTTTTTAGGTATTGCTGGTTGTGGTAATGCCCTACGACCAGGATCATGATTTCCTGGCATAATGAATATTTTGATATAACTAGGAATTTTATTAATAAGATCTTCAACTTTTTTTAGCTGTTCTTCAATAGTCTGACAAACCAATTCTTTATCCTGATTTGGATAAATCCCAACACCATCTACTAAATCTCCACCGATTAACACAAAACGAATTTTTCTAGCTACTGAATCTGGACTAGATAACCAAGATACAAACTCTGCAAATTCTTCTTCCATGAAGTACTTACTACCAATATGTAGATCTGAAAGAAAAACTGCATAAGTTTCAGTTTCAGATCTGTTTGAGGCTTGGTCAGGAACATCAGGCGAAATCAAATCTTTTATGATAAAACCAGCATTTTTACCAAAACCTATTCGTGCCATAATAAATTGATCATTAAGTAATGAACCTGCTGTTTTTTGTAATTCATTATCGAAAACTATTCCTTCCAACAAACCTGAAGGATCTTCTAAAACCAATTTTGTTATGTTTCTCTCTACATTTCTACTAGTGACAAGTCCGCAAACATACATGTCATCATCAGTTTTTGCAGTTTTTACTGAATTAATTGATTTTAACATCCTTGATTCTGGCCTATCTAAGATTATTCGTTTTAACTTGTTAAAGCGACTAGAAAATAGAGAATTATACCCTTTTACTCCTTCTCCAGTAGTAATTCTTAATGTTGGATCAAAGAGTATCTTATGTTCATTTTGTAAAGGTTGATCGTCTTTAATTCCTAAATAAACTTCTAGATCGTCTTGATTAATCTGATATGATTTTTGCTTTGTTTTTTCACGAACAATATCTTTAATTATTTTCTCTAATTTTTTTACATCCACATTTTCAAGAAACTTAAATGCATTAGGATGAATTTGAAATCCTTTATTCAAAGCATAATTCAAAGCAACTGATAACTCTTTTTTCAATATCAAAGAATGTTTTCTGGTTTAATTAAATCTGCGCCTATACCTAACCCTCAAATATCGTTTACAATAAAAAATCATATGACTAAGATTAGAATAATTATGTTTTTCATATTTATGGGATTATTTACAACTGCATATCAAATCGGTTCAATGTCTACAGTCAGCGAAGAGGAAGCTACTACATTTATGACAGAGTTTGAAAAATTAGTTAAAGATATTGATGCAATGGGAATCTTCCTACACAACTCTACAATTTCATTACCAATGTTTATTCCTGGATTTGGAGTGATATGGGGATTATTTTCAGCTTGGTCAACTGGATTTGCTTTTTCAGCAATTGTTTCAATCTCTCCAGAATTAGCAAAAGTCCCGCCACTGGCAATTCTCTTTTTATCACCGTTTGGTATAATGGAACTTACTGCCTATTCTTTAGCTACATCTAGAAGTTTCATATTGATTAAAGCAATTTATAGAAAATCTAACCTAATTCCATTTCTAAAACCAACTATGATGGAAATAGGAATAGTAATAGGACTACTATTAGCAGGTGGATATCTAGAATATTATATGATTAAATTAGTTCAAGATGAATCTATCACGCTTCCAGGATTCTAATTGGAAAAAATTCATTGATTTACCTAAGCAGCTTAAAATAATTTAGTAGCAAATTATAAACCGAATTAGAAGAGAAATATAAC
>CAZDPM010000166.1:0-1883 GCA_964507355.1 uncultured Nitrosopumilaceae archaeon | reverse complement strand
ATTGCATATCTTACAGCAAAACAATTTCAATATGATATGATTGGATTGAATGCAAGTGATGTGAGAAGTAAATCTCGAATTAATGAAATTCTCACACCTATGTTGGGAAATGTAAGCATAATGGGAGCACCCATGATCTTCATTGATGAAGTTGATGGTATTCATGGACGAGGTGACTATGGTGGGGCAGAAGCATTAATTCAAATTTTAAAGGAACCTACCGTACCAATAGTATTAGCTGCAAATTCTGATTCGTCAGATAAAATGAAAAGCATTAAAAAAGTTGTTAAGACTATCACTTTCAAACCCATTCCACCTCGTCTTTTAAAAATTTATCTTGAAAATATTTTAAAAAAAGAAAACGTAATGCTAAGTCCTGGCTCTATAATAAAAGTAATTGATAGATCCAGAGGTGACATTCGTTCTATGATTAATTTAACACAATCTCTTGTTACTGGATTTAATCCTCAAACAGAAAAATCGTTTGAAAATATTAATGTGGAAGATGGCGTCAATGCGTTTTTTAAAGCAAATTCATTTGATGAAGCTAGAGGCGTTTTGTATGCTATGCAAATTGATCCACGATTAAAAATAGATGCATTTTACTCTAGTATTGTTACCAGTAATTTAGATCGTAACACATTCGCAAAACTATTAGAAATTATTTCTGAAGCTGATATGCTCTATGGAAAAATTATGAAAACTCAAAATTGGAGATTACTACGTTATCTGAATGAAATTTTAATTCGATTATACCAAAATGATGAACGGATACGATATTCACAATACAATCTTTCATGGTCACTTTTAAATCGTATTAGATGGGATGGAAAAAAAATTAAAGCATTATCTTCTATCATGGCAAAAACATTACATCTTTCATCTAGCACATTTGTTACACTATGTTTACCCTATGTCTTATTTTGTATAAAAAATAAAAAACTAAACTTAGAATTAGAAGAAACTTTTGGTGATGTGCTTGAAAAGGAGATTGAGATAATCAAATGAGTTGGAGAAAAATACCAATGAAGTTTCCAGGCACTTGTGTTATCTGTAATGATAAAATTGAAGTAAATGAAATTGGATTATGGGCAAAAGGATTGGGTGTAAAACATGAAAAATGTGCTCAAATTAATGAACTCAAGTGTATTGTCTGTAGACGTTCAGCTGGCTGCTTACAATGTGAATTTCAAGATATTTGTGATATTCAAAAAGTGTCTCAATTATGCATATGTAAAAAATGTAGTGTCGAGAAAAATTCTTTTGATTCTTATCAAAAATCTGTAAAAAAGAATTTTTCACTCTTAAATCTAAATTCATAAATTGAGGTCAATTTGAATTCATTCGCTCCCAATATTTATCCTTAAAGTATGGTATACAGGGTATAAACCCGAAAATAAAACTAAATTAATATAGTGAGATTTCTTTTATAATGTATCCAATGCATTTTGAAAAAATTAACGAATATTCTAAGATAAATAAAACATCATTACAGGGTGGAGGACAAGATAAAATCAAAGATCAACATGATAAAGGTAAATTAACGGCTCGAGATAGAATTGCTCTTTTATTAGATGTTGGTACTTTTACTGAAATTGATCCACTTACAACTCATCATTATTATGAATATGATATGCAGAACAAAAAATTCTATACTGATGGAGTTGTAGGCGGGTATGGAACTGTTAACGGTAGACAAATCTTTGTTTTTGCTTACGATTTCACTGTACTTGGTGGTACACTAAGTCAAATGGGTGCTAAAAAAATTACGAAATTAATGGATCATGCACTCACAACAGGTTGTCCAATAATTGGAATAATGGATTCTGGAGGAGCAAGAATTCAAGAAGGTATTATGAGTCTTGATGGATTTGCTGATATTT
>CAZDPM010000165.1:0-1887 GCA_964507355.1 uncultured Nitrosopumilaceae archaeon | reverse complement strand
CTGAAAAATTCTATTCTTCTCTAAAAGAAAAATTATTTGAAATTCTAGGTGGTAAGATGTGTTCTAGTTGTGGATTTAAAGATGAAAGAGCTTTAGGA
Source organism: uncultured Nitrosopumilaceae archaeon (assembly GCA_964507355.1). Classification (GTDB taxonomy): domain Archaea; phylum Thermoproteota; class Nitrososphaeria; order Nitrososphaerales; family Nitrosopumilaceae; genus Nitrosarchaeum. The sequence goes on along the minus strand of CAZDPM010000165.1, from coordinate 1,789 downwards.
TTTAATCATATTAACGATGAAGATGCCTTTGATAGTATACGGAGAGGAGGTTTTGCTTCATCTTGGGGAAAGTATATCTCTGAACCTGAATTGGCTAGGAAAGATTTGAGAGTATTATGTTTGAATTGTAATGAAATTAGACAACCTCCAGCTAAAACCGAACCTAAACAACCAAAATCTCTGAATAAAAAAAGTCGATATTTTCCAAGATAATCTATCACAATCACTTTTGAGAACTTGTTAAAACTTTAATTATAATAATTCAGTTTTAGGATTATGGATGGCGACTTTAAGGCATTAGGGATTAGTCTTGTTGTAATGGTTGGAATTGTAGCGATTTACACACTATTTTCAGGTTAATTCACTCTTTTACAATTTCTACATATTCCTCAATAACTACAGTGGATACTATCTTGTGTTCTTTATCGATTACTGATTGAATAAAATCTGCAAAAATATCCACATCTGTTTTATCTTTTAAAACAATACTATGAGCTGATTTGTCTTTTAATGCAACAACTAACTCATTATCAAATATGTTTAAAATTGCTGTAATGAAAGTTTCGTTTTGGTCTTTGATAAAAAGAAGGCTAGATAGCTTTTGAGCCTCATACTTGTCCTCGCATCTAACTTTAATTTTCATCAATTTTCAAAAATAAATTGGTCTATCTGATCTTTTGCTTTTTCTCTTTTTTCCTGATGAATTGCAAGAAATTTGTTTATTTTTTCAATTAATATTGCTTTTAATTCTCCAGTTAACATTTTTCCTGATTTATAATCATCATAAATTGATTTTAATTTATTATCATCTGGTTCAAAGAATATTCTAAGATACTGATAAGAGACATCAATATCTGGATTACCTCCAAGTTTTCTATGTTGCTCAATATCTGTTTGACCTCCAGAAAATGCATGCTTGTTAATTTTTTTCTTTACCGTGTTTGGAGAATCAGTTGTGTAAATAGTTCCATTTTCATCTGAAGCAGACATTTTTCCTCCAGGTCCTGATAATCCCGGAATCATGATATTGTGAATTAAGGCTGGTTTTTGTTTTCCAATTTTTGGTGCTATATCCCTTGTTAATCTAAAATGAGGATCTTGATCAACACCTAATGGAATCAGAACTGGCTTATCTTCAATAAAACATGGTGCGGATTGTAATGCCGTATAAAATATCATGCCAATATTTGTTTCATTTGTAAATCCAAATACTGCTTTTGTGTTTGAGAAGTTAATTTTTTTTGCAACTTGTGCAGCAATAGGATACAATGTCTGAATATTTTTTGTATTGATTATTATTTTTGTATTATTTGGTTTAAAACCTAATGCAATAAAATCAAGTGCATTTTCATATGCAAATTTACTTGTATCTTCTAAAGTAAGATTTTGTTTTGCATAAAATTTTTCATCATCTGTTAACTGAAAATACATATTTACGCCAAATTTGTCTTGTAGCCATTTTGAAAATACCCAAGGAACCAAATGACCAATATGAGTATGTCCTGATGGTCCTCTACCCGTGTATAGGAAAAATTTCTTACCTTTATCATAATCCTCTAAAATTCTATTTAATTCTCGATGAGAAAAGAAAATACCTCTTCGTAGCATAAAATGGTCTTCACCTGTGGTTTTTTTGATCCTTTTTAGAATATCTAATGAAATTTTTTCAGTTCCAAATTTTTTGATTAACTTGTCATAATCAATATCTCCTTCAACATGCCAAGGAGTTACAATAAAGTCATCAGCTGACATTCATTTTGACTTAGGTTAAGGTTTAAAAAGTCTTTTT
>CAZDPM010000164.1:0-1887 GCA_964507355.1 uncultured Nitrosopumilaceae archaeon | reverse complement strand
CATCTGCTTCTGATGAAATTAAAGCACAATATAGAAAATTAGCATTAAAATTTCATCCGGATCGTAATAAATCTGCCGAAGCTGGTGAACACTTTAAAGAAATTTCAGAAGCATATGCTGTCTTATCAGATCCTGAAAAAAGAAAGGTTTACGATCAACATGGTCATGCTGGTGTAGATGGAAGATATAGTAACGAAGATATTTTTCGAGGTGCAGATGGTGACTTTAGTGATTTATTTGGAAGAAGCGGCGGGTTTGATTCTATTTTTGAATCAATCTTTGGTAGAACAAGGGGAACTAGTTATCGCCAACAAAGGGGTTCAGATATCCTTTATCAAATTACAATAACTCTTGAAGATGTTCTTCATGGAAAAAAAATGGAGATTGATTTACAAAAAGAAATACAATGTGAAATATGTAATGGGTCTGGATGTAAACCTGGAACAAACAAGAATACATGCTCTGCATGTAATGGTCAAGGTCAAGTACGTCAAAGCAGAAGTATGGGATTTGCATCATTTGTAACAGTAGTACCTTGTTCAGCATGTAGGGGACAAGGTTCAATCATCCAAACACCTTGTAGCACATGTAAAGGAAATGGTAAGAAAAAAGGTAGCAAAAAAACATCATTTAATATTCCTCCCGGTGTAGATAGCGGTGATTATACTGTTCCAGAAGAAGGCAACGAAATGCCAGGAGGAATAAATGGAGATCTAATTGTTAGAATTAGAGTCCAATCCCACCAAAAATTTAAGAGAGATGATATGGATATTTTTTATGATCAAGACATATCTATGATTGATGCTGCTTTAGGGCGTGAAATTACAGTTCCTACTTTGGATGGAACTGAAAAAATTAAAGTGGAATCAGGTAGTCAACCAAACACCATTATAAAATTAAAAGGTAAGGGTTTACCACATATGAATTCAAAAAGTAGAGGCGATCAATACGTACGAATTGTTGTTAATATCCCCAAAAAACTCAGTAAGCATCAAAAAAATCTTTTAGATGAATTCCAAAAAGCAGATCAGTAGGTAATAAAATTGAAAATCGCTTTAGATGTTGATGGTGTACTAGCAGATGTAATTGAATCATGGCTAATTTACAGTAATAAAATCCGATCTAGTATTTCTAAAGAAGAAATAACAAATTGGGATTTTTGGGAAAAATTTAAAATTAACAGATATGATTTTTATGAAGAATTATCTGCATGTTGGAAAAACTGGAACACTATTCCTCCAACTGAAGACAATCTATCAGTAATTACAGAAAATCTTTCAAACATTGGACAAGTTGATATTGTTACAGCTAGGGAACTTTCAACTGATTCTTTTGTAAAAAATTGGCTTAGTCAACATGATATAACTTACCAAAATTATGTCTCAGTAATTGATGGTCCCATGAAAGCAGATTTGGATTATGATGTTTTTATTGATGATTCTCCATTAAATACAATTAAATTTTTAGAACGAAAAAAAAATGTTTTTTTATACTCACAACCATGGAATCAAAACATTTCTAATTCTCATATTCAAAGAATTTCTACATTATCTGAAGCTGTTGAAAAATTGAAATTATAATTTAGCCCCTTTGATTACTTTTCTTATTGTAACTTGATGACCACTTCGTATGTGATTTATGTGATAAGTATTTACTATTTCTTTAATTTTATCATCACTATAGAATTTTATGTTATAACGTCCTAGAATATTTTTACAATTACTACAATAAATCTCTCTAAATTCCATTTTCTATGTAATCTATTAATCCAATATATTTTAACTAAAACAATATAATAAAGAAACTTATTCAGGATTTCTAAAATTCAGATTGCGGGAGTCGCCCAGCCTGGTCAAAGGCGTAAGGTTCAGATCCTTATCTTCTAGG
>CAZDPM010000163.1:0-1896 GCA_964507355.1 uncultured Nitrosopumilaceae archaeon | reverse complement strand
AAGTAGATTACTTTTGCATGTTACATCCTTGGATGGTTGGAACTGTAGAAGTACAATAGACTTGGAATTAATAATTACAGAATTTCAAAAAAAAATACTGACAAATTATGCAGATAATGAAAAACCAAATGAGTCATGTGCCATTTTATTTGGTGCAGTAAACGATAAACAAACCACAGTAAAAGAGATATTTCTTACACAGAATATTGATGAATCTCCAGTTAATTTTACAATTTCAAATGATGAGTTACTCAAAGTCTACAAAACTGCAGAGGATAAAAAAATGCAAGTTGTAGGAATATTTCATTCTCATCCAAATTCTGAGGCGTATCCATCAGAGACAGATAAGAAATTTATGCAAAGTAATCCAGTGATATGGGTGATTTATTCAGGAGTTACGAGAGACTTTAAAGCATATTTTTTAGAATCTGAAATCATTCAAATTGTAATTGAAGTAAAGTAAATCATTTATCTAACTGAAACTCGTTTTTTAGTATTTTTTCATGCAGAACTGGTAGTTTTTTCTGTTTTTAGTTTTGGTTTATCAGTGGATATGTTAATATCTTTTTTGGCTTTACGTCTAAAACATCATTTCGTATTTTTTCATTTTTTTGTAATTTTTTTAATTCTTCAGTATCTGTTTTATGATTTTTACTTGTTAACATATACTAAATTAATTTATTCTAGTTTAACATATTGAAAAAAACCAATTTTGGTTTCAAAGTTCAGGTGTTTAGGTTGTTCATATTCTTTTTTAATAATAAGATCTCAAATTTTTCATCAATTACGACGTTTTTTCCTACTTTGAGGCATTCGTATATGTATTCAAGTTTCTTTTTTCTATTATTATCAAAAATTGACAATACCACACATTCTTGATCAAAATTTACCTTAATGTAATGGGTATTTCCACTGTACAACACTAATCATTAAAATATATTCTAATTTTGATACATACATTTCAATCAAAGATTGAAAATTGGATTTTTGTTTTTAGCAGAGTTACAACAGGATAGTAGGTTTTATTGCAATACTGTATATCTACAGCAGAACTCTTTCATTCATAACAGAAATAGGTGTAAGTTATGCATACACAAAAAGAGCATTTGGAAGATTTTGGAGATTTCTTGTTAGGTGTCTCATGTATTTTGATTATATGGTAAGCGATGCAACAGTATCAGTTGGATTTGTAGCATACTTTATATCAGTAATTGAATTAGTAGTTTATTTTTTATTTATAAAAAACCAAAAAATATCACTGATGTAAAAAAATTATGCCAGGAATGCTCGTAGCATCCAAGCCATCTTTTCATGTTGTTCCATAATACCTGTTAGAAAATCAGATGTTCCAGCATCACCAAGCTTTGTACATGTCTCAAGGTCTTGTCTTAATGCACGAATCACAGATTCATGATCATCTAATAGATTTCGAAGCATTGTTTTTGCTTCAGGATATGTATCTGGTTGTTCTTTTAATCTACTGTTTCCAATAAATTCTGCAAGTGTTGCTTTTGCTTTACCACCTAATGATCTATTTCTCTCTGCAACGTCATCTATGATTACATCTAATTCCTCATATTGGGATTCAAAGAACTTGTGCAAATCATTGAATTGTATACCAATTATATTCCAATGATAGTTTCTGGTCTTTGTGTATAGAATGTATTCATCAGATACAAGACGATTTAAAATATCAGAGATGTTTTTAGAATTTTCAGATGAGATTCCGATGTTAGTTTCCATATGATTTTTGATTAATTACAAAATAAAAGGTTTGTTTTGATTTTTAGAATAGTACCAAATTTAATTACATTATACGATTATAGAATGAGTGTTTTGTATGCCTAGAGTTTTTGAATTAAATATCCCTTATTTCAAATGAAATTATGGAAATTC
>CAZDPM010000162.1:0-1915 GCA_964507355.1 uncultured Nitrosopumilaceae archaeon | reverse complement strand
AAAGATCAATAAATGTAGATTGAGTTAATGTTCTATATTCTTCAGAATCTGTTCTGTAATAATTTGAAAAATCTCCACTTATTCCTAAGCTTTTCATTATTAATATCATTTCAGCTTCTAAATCATCTAATGCAGATCTGCATAATTTTAAAAATTCACCTCTTTCAGTCTCACGCATTTTGATGTTGTGTTTTTTTTCTGTGTAAATCTCTACAGGAAGACCATTTCTATCAATACCTATTGGAAAATACACATTTTTTCCATTCATCCTTGCAGTACGTGCTATCATATCTATCTGAGAATAATGTGCTGCAGCACCTATGTGCCATGGTCTGCCCGATGGATATGGGGGAGGTGTATCTATTGTGAAATTATCTTCTTTTGGAACAAAATCATAAATTTTTTCATTTATCCATTGTTTGAGGACCTCTTTTTCTAATTTAGGATTCCAAGCTTTTTCTGCAATTTTTGGTTCCATTTCTTAATTATCTTGAAATATTTGAAATAATATGAGATCCTTTGTTATACCCTTCATAAATGTAAACGCCAACAGCTTCTACATTTTGAGGCAATTTTGGAGCAAGCAGTTTTATTATTTCATTTGAAAGATTTTCTACAGTCGCTTCTCCTTCTAATAGATATGCTGTATTTTTTGGAACTTGGATATCAAACATTCCTTTTGGACCATTAAATTTAATTTGATAATGAGAGATGTCTTCATTTTTTAAGTATTTTCTATTAATGAAAAATTTGTGATCAAATTCTGTGACAACTTCTTTTATGATTTTTTTTGCTATTCCAAAGTCCACTAAAAGATTATCTTTCATTTGTCCTACAAGTTCTACCATTACTGATGAGGTATGTCCATGTAAGATAGAACATTTCTCTACTAATGGAAGAATATGTGCATAATCAAATGAAAATGATGCGTCTTCTAAAAATATGGAACCTGTTTGCGGCGTTTTATCGTAAAATACAATGTCCTGTAGTTCTTTAATCTGTGCTACATATTTTGCATGACCGATTGCCATCACCTTATCTTCAGGAAAATCTTCTTTGATTTTCTTATATTTTATAATATCTTCATCATTGTCAATTACTTCGATAAGACCTTTTTCTGTTTTAAAATCAACTATGACCTCTTTACCATTTTTTAATGTAATTTTGTGATTGTATTGATATTCTTGGTCTAGAAATGAAAGCATTTGAGCTACTGTTAATTCTGTTCTAGTTTTGAGCAAATTTCCTTTTTTATCGATATATCTGAAATCTGAATCTAGAATTGTGGGACTTGTAGCCATGTGAAGTGATCTGATTTTGGATATAATATAAATTCTGTATCACATATGACTAAAATTCTATACTAGTGAATTTAGAATTTTAGCAAGATTGACATCGTTTTTTGTAATGCCTCCTGCATCATGAGTTGTTAATTCTATAGTGATTTTGTTGTATACGTTAAACCACTCTGGATGATGATTCATCTTTTCAATCTCCATGGCAGATCTGGTCATAAATCCAAATGCTTGGTTAAAGCTCTCAAACTGAAATTCTTTGTGTAGTTTTTCATTTACAATCTTCCATCCACTCAAATTTTTCAATTCTTGTTCAATTTCTTCTTGAGATAATCGCATCATAATATTTTAGATATAATGTTAAATTAAAAGATTGATTCATTACCCTTTATTGGAAATTGTTAGTAATATGGATGAGATATATAAAAAACTCCTAGAAAACATCAAAAATTCTATCTCTGAAACTGTTAAAGAAAAGAAAATTGGAATTGCTTTTTCAGGAGGTGTTGACAGTACATTAATCTCAAAAATTTGTTCAGACATGACTTTTGATGTTATATTATTGACAATTGGATTTGCTGAATCACATGACATTTTATTTGCAAAAGAAGTTAATGCTT
>CAZDPM010000161.1:0-1958 GCA_964507355.1 uncultured Nitrosopumilaceae archaeon | reverse complement strand
AGTGAGTTTTTTTATAGAAATAGAGATTTAGCTGGATTTAGTAATCCTACTAGATCATTGTATACAGCGGTAAGGGAATTTGTAGAAAATTCTTTAGATGCATGTGATCAAAAAGGAATCTTTCCTGATGTTCATCTTTCAATAAAAGCAGTTGATCCAGATTCCCCAGATCCTAAACCCTACATTCTAACTGTCAAAGATAATGGTCCTGGAATTGAATCAAAACATGTTCCATTAGCATTTGGAACTGTGCTTTATGGCTCTAAATTTGGATTAAAACAGGCACGAGGAATGTTTGGTCTAGGTGCAACTATGGCAATTTTATATGGTCAGATTACAACAAACAAACCAGTTTATGTTAAAAGTTCTACTGATGGAAAAACTCAAGATGAATTTGAATTATTATTAGATATTCAAAAAAATAAGCCTGTAATTTTAAAACAAAACACAAAAGAAGTAACAAAACGAGGCCTTTCTGTTAGTATTTGTCTGGAGGGTGATTATGCAAAAGCAGGTTCAAAAATTAAAGATTATGTTTATGAAACATCTTTGATTACTCCATATGCAACAATAACCTTTGATGATCCTAAAGGAGAAAAATTTCATTATTCTAAAATTGTAAATGAGATGCCACCTGCACCAACAATCATTAGACCACATGCACATGGTATTGATGTTGAAACAATTAGACGTATGATGGTTGAATCTCAATTCGAAATTCCAAACATTGATGATATAATGATTGAAAAAGTTAGGAAAGATTTAGGATTGGCAAAAAAAAATCTTACCTTTACTGGAATTATGGATAAAGCAGCAAAACGTTGGAAAACTCTTTCTAGACCTGTAAGAGTTGTTATTTCTTTGATGTCATTTCTTGAAATGGATTTTGATAAACTAAGTAAAGTTCGAATTGACGATATTGATGTACCAAATAAAAAATTATACTATTGGGATTTTGGTGATTCACAAGCAAAAACAATTGATCTTGATTCTGATAATCCATACTATAAGCAATTAACCGGTACTGTTCAAGGTGAAACACTAACGGCATTTTTGACAAAACGATTTCAAAGAATAGGGCCTTCAACTGCTGTAAAGTTTGCAGAGTTTGCTGGTTTCAAACCCGAAAAACGAATGGGATCTTTGACTAATGAAGAATTAGTGAAGCTTAGCGATTCATTACAAAAATTTGAGGATTTTCTTTCTCCTGATCCTAGTTGTTTGGCTCCATTAGGGGAAGAACCGCTTGAGAAAGGTATAAAGAAATTTTTTAAGCCTGATTTCTGTGCTGTAGTTCAACGTCCAGCATCTGCCTATTCTGGATTTCCATTTGTTGTAGAGATGGGTATTGCATACGGTGGTGAAATCAAACCAGGTGGACCACATGTTTATCGCTATGCTAATAGAATTCCATTGCTCTATGATGAAGGTAGCGATGTAGTTCTAAAAGTAGTAAATGATACTGATTGGGGTAGGTATAAAGTCAAAGGGGATCCTCCGTTTGTATTATTATCTCATATTTGTTCAACTAGAATACCTTACAAAACAGTTGGAAAAGAAAATGTTGCAGATAGACAAGAAATTGAGCGTGAATTAAGATTGGGTTTGCAATTTTTGTCTAGGAAACTTGCCGCATACATGTCAAAACGAGGTCAAGCTGAGATGGCAAAAAAAAGAGCAAATCTTTATGCAAAATATCTGCCACTTATTTCCACATTTTGTACAGAACTTTCTGGAAAGACTAAAGAACCAAATTATAAGAAATTATTAGAAGAGGAGCTTCCAGTTGGCGACAAATAAAATTAAAGATCGTAAACAAAAAGCAAAAGTAAAACAACAGAATATTATAGATGCCCTAAAAGATCATGGTGCTAAAGTTTATGGTGATTTAGATAATGGTCAATTTCCAAAATTTTCAATTCCTAGTAGATCTGTCAGTAATATTGTTTATGATAAAA
>CAZDPM010000160.1:0-1979 GCA_964507355.1 uncultured Nitrosopumilaceae archaeon | reverse complement strand
ACTTTGATTTTAGATATGATTCTGGTGCATGGTATTCTGCAGCTAAATTTAACGAAGAAGGAACTACCCTTACTATGCGTGGATATAATAGCTATCCGCTAGAAACATATGCAAATTTTGAATTTCCACAAATCTCTGGAAAAGAGAAATTCAATGTCACATTAAATGATAAACCTGTTCAATTTATCCAAAGTATAGACGATATGGGATTTTGGCATGTTGCATTTACTGTAGGTCCTACATCACAGGGCATTCTCAAAATTACTGGTTTTGAAAAGGGATTACCATCTGTAACTTCTAAAATTCCACAATGGATAAAAACAAACGCAAACTGGTGGTCAACTGATCAACTTTCTGATTTAGAATTTCTTGAGGGGATAGTATTTTTGTTTGAAAAAGGAATTATCTCTGTACCATCAAAAGAAATAACGGTTCAATCAAATTGGAAAATACCTTCATGGGTTAAAATTACATCATTATGGTGGTCCGAAGACAAGATTTCTGATGATGATTATCTAAATATTATTGAAAATCTTGTTAAACGAAAAATTATCCTAGTATGATTTCAAGAAATTTGTATTTCGTAGATTGCTTCTATGTTTGTACCAGAATTATTAATTGAATAAATACAAATTATAACTTATGAACAGGTTTTTGGTATTTTTACTAGTATTTGTTTTAGTGACAGGATTAGCTGCAAGTGCATCTGCCCATAAAGCCCTGATAATCGGAGATTACAAGATGGATGTAGGCTGGAAAAAAGAACCGCCACTTGCAAATGAGCCAAATGCAGTAGAAATTGAAATTAGCATAGCAAGTGATTTTGATAAACAAAGAGATGACATAATACCTTTACAACTACTCTCTCCATCTAGCGAGAGTGATATCACAGGTCTTGCAAATGTTCTGGAAGTAGATATCATAATTGGAAATGGTGAAAAATCGTTTTTGTCATTGATCGAGAATCCTAAAATCTCAGGTATGTATTATGGTGACTATACACCACAAGAACCTGGAACTACAAAAATTCACATATATGGAAAAATTCAGGGATCTGAATTTGAAGTAACTTTTCATCCTGAAAAAGTGACTCAAAATATCAAAACAGAACAAATTGTAATACCTGATTGGATTCGTAATAATGCAAAATGGTGGTCTGGGGGAATGATAGAGAATTCAGATTTTGTTTCAGGAATTGAATATCTTATTAAAAATCATATTCTTGATGTTTCTGTCGTGCAACAAGAAATAACTGAGACAAAAGAAATTCCATCTTGGATTAAACACAATGCGGGATGGTGGGCAGACAGATTAATCTCAGATGATGAATTTGTTAAAGGAATACAATATATGATAACAAATGGTATAATTATTGTTTAAGTTTAAAACTTTAAAAAATAAAAAAGAATTAGAAATGGGTAACTACCCCAAGTTCCATTAATCTTTGTCCAAGTTCACTACTCACACATATTGAAGAATCTTCATGAACTCTCATGAACAGATCTAGTCCTTCTTTACATTGAACTTCACTTGGTTCAATTCCATTATCGATTTGCTTTAATGGAGGAAGAATGCTGATTAATTCTACTTCTTCAGGATGCATATCTAATTCCAATTTAGAATCATTTATCATTCCAGATAGATGAACCACTGGAAATCCTGCAGAGTGTGGTGTAAACTCACCGTGATAGATACCATCAATCTCAGTCTCTACCATTGCTAACATACTAGTTTTTCCATCTAGTGTGATAGTTACATTAATTGTATCTTCAAGTCCTGTTACTCCTCCTTCATCATGTTTCATGTCTTCCATGTCATCATGTTTCATGTCTTCCATGTTTTTAGAATTCACAGCAGCTTTTTGTTTTTCTGCTTCTGTAGCATGAGTAACTGCTAATTCAATAGAATTCGCAATTCCTTGAACTGGCGGTTCTTTATCCCATCCAATTTCAATTTTGTATTCATCTATAACTTGATAC
>CAZDPM010000159.1:0-1981 GCA_964507355.1 uncultured Nitrosopumilaceae archaeon | reverse complement strand
ATTCCTGATTTATTGGACATACTTTCTTCATCTCCTTAATTATCATAATTTTGGTTTTAATTCTCGATATATGAGGGTATCGCAAGGATTTTCAATAAAGAACAGTAATTTTGTAAAAAATATCTCAAGCATAGTTTACACTAGTTAATCAAAAAATGAAAAATTATGTTTGTTTATTCAGTGCTAAAGGAATGACCACATGAACAGGATTTTGTAACATTTGGATTGTTGATTTTAAATCCAGATCCCATTAGGCTTTCAATATAGTCTACATTTGCACCTTTTAGATGATCAACGCTGTAGCTGTCTACAAGTAGTTTGATACCAGTTTCTTCCATGACTAGGTCATCTTCTTCTGGTGCTTTTTCAAAGCCCATGCCATAAGATAGACCAGAACAACCGCCACCTTGAACATAGACTCTAAGGTATTGTGGGTTTTCAGCTTCTTCTTTCATGAATTCTTTGATCTTTTCAGCTGCTTTTGGTGAAACAGTGATCATTTTCTGTGTTTGTTCAGATGCCATAATAATAGAACTGAGGATTCAAATTATAATAAGTTTTTCACCCTGAGCCTACTAGTAATTCAATAAAATAAGAAAAGAAGTTAGGTATAGCTTATTTTTTGGATTTATTTACAAAAGCTGTCATTCGTTCTTCTCTATCATGATGAGTAAAACAATTTCTCCAAGCAAGAAGTTCTACTGCAAGTCCAGTATCAAGATCTGCATTTCTTCCTTTGTTAATTGCAACCTTTGACATTTGAACACCCATGGTAGAGTTGGCGGCGATTTGTTGCGCCATTTTCAGAGATTCTTCTTGCAACGATGCAAGTGGAACAACTTGATTTACTAAACCAATTTCCTTTGCTTCATCTGCTTTGATCATTTTACCAGTATAGACAAGCTCTTTTGCCTTTGCTATTCCTACAATTCTCATCAATCTTTGAGTTCCACCCCATCCAGGAGGAATTCCAATTGTAACTTCAGGTTGACCAAGTCTTGCGGTGTCTGCTGCAATTCTAATATCACATGACATTGCAAGTTCACAGCCACCACCAAGTGCAAAACCGTTAATGGCTGCAATTGTTGGTTGCTTTACAAGTTCAACAGTAGCTGTTACGAGTTGTCCTGTTTTTGCATATGCAACTGATTCATCTGGAGAGATTTTTGACATGTATTCAATATCTGCACCAGCAGAGAATGCTTTTTCTCCTTCACCAGTTAAGATGATTACTTTGACATTATCATCTTTGTCCAGGTTTTCAAAAGTTTTGATGAGTTCTTTTGCAACATCACTATTCATGGCATTAAGTTTGTCAGGTCTATTGATTTTGACAGTACAGATACCATTAGAAGTGGATGTGGTAACTAGGGACATGATAATTTTTCAATGTATGTGAAACTTAAATGTTCTCTATTTTCCGAGGATTTTGCCCCATTGAGATAATGCAGATGCAGCTGCAACCCAAGTTCGAAGATCACTGTAAACTGGAACATTATTTGCCTCTATCAATTTTCTCATTTTTTCAGTATAAGGACCACCGTTACCTCCAGCAAGAATGGGTTTCTGTTTTTTCTTTGATAACTCATTTAGATATTCAACTATTGTTTCTTCAAGTGGATCATCTTGGAAAACAAACCACGGCATAGCAATATCAATATTCTTTTCATCAAGAAATTGCTGGATGACGAATTTATAATCATCTGCATTTGCACCGCCTCCTACATCTGCAGGATTACCATTATGAATTGGAACAGTAGGTGGAAAACGTTCTTTCATTTTTTTGAGAAGCGGTGGAGATAACTTTCCAATAGTAAGACCTAATCTTTCTAATTGATCAATACCACCAATCATTGGACCAGCGCCATTACTTGTCATGGCAACACGATTACCCTTTGCAGGAGGCTGCCATGCTAGTGCCTTTAAGACTCCAACTAGTTCTTGATAACTATCAACTGAAATAATTCCTGCTTGTTTGAAT
>CAZDPM010000158.1:0-2038 GCA_964507355.1 uncultured Nitrosopumilaceae archaeon | reverse complement strand
TCGGGACATGAATGAATAATTACAAGACTAGTAAAATTATCAAAATTGCAGAAACCCAATGTATAGCACCTAAAATATGTAATACCATAATCTTTTTCAGATTACCAATATAGTCAATATTCATTTGTCCCCCTAATTCGTTTAACTTTCTTTCCCATATTCTCGCCAAATCATTAAGAGTCCACATAATCACACTGTAAATTACTGAACTAATACTGGCGTAAAAGAGAGTTGAATTTGAAATCGCTTTAACATCAATAAATAATGAGATAATCATTAATGCACTAAACAAAACAAAAATTGCTTTGTAATACGTACCGTATTGAATATTTTTAAAAATATCCCAAATCATAATCTCATAAACTTGAGTTCTGAATTAATGTCTTCCACTTGTCTTTTCCCTTAATCTCAATTCCACACATATCAGCAGGAGTCTTACCATCTAAAGCCATATGAGGTCTTACGTAGTTATGATAAATTTGAGACCCGTCAAAGATAACAGAATCCATTTTCTTAACCCCTCTCATCACTTTCTCTCTATCTCGAAATTCACCGTTTAATCTCTCCATCTTGTTGTTATTGTGGTCACCTTTCAAAGTGATGTGTCTAATGTGAATTGGGCTACCTTTCTTTACTGCACCATATTCCTTTTTGAAAGCGTCACCATAAGCCTGTAATCCATCAGTGACAAAGACTCTGGGAGTCATTTGCATAGAGTCTTTTGCCATTTTTAATAAATTTCTGGCATCATGTTTGAACTTGGAATCTGCTACTTCTTGGGCTATCCAGAATCTAGTTTCATCATCCATAAGGGCAAACATGTATCTCTTATCGCCCTTTGACATACACTTCATCATTCCTCTAAGATTGCATCAACTTTTCTGTATATGTGAACAAGGCAAGTATAGTTTCAACCAAATGTGCTGTTGTCTTAATTGAAAATTAGTCTTTATACAATACCTTGACTTTGGAGCAATATGGGTAAAGGATACGAATCTGTAAAAATAAGGCAAAAATTGATTGATCTCCTTGAAGACTCTAAAACCGGAATGTCGGGAGTTGAAATTTCTAAAAATCTTGGAATGAGTAGAACTACCATGGCAAAATATCTCAAAGTATTTGCCGCAGAAGGATTTCTTCGACAAAATAACATTGGAAATATTACGTTATGGTTTTTAGAGTCGGGACAAGAGGCATATTCTTTTCCTGATGATTACTTTAAAGTTACACCGCAATTTCTTGATAAATTAATCAAAGGCCAAGAGACTCAAATTTATTCACTGATTAAAAACTGTCTTAATTCTGGAGCTTCAATACCAAAACTCATTACTGAAGTGATAATCCCGTCAATAGAGTCAATTCAAAAATTATATGACGACGGAAAAATTGGAAATACTGAAGAAAAACTACTACAAAATATTATATCTAAATCACTTCAAATTTTCAATCAAATTTCAATTGATTCAAACCCAAAAAATAACATAATTGTTATTTCAGCTGACGCTCATAGCAATTTATTATCTGAAGCAGCTTCTGCCTCTTTGCATTCAGATGGATGGAGAGTTTTCCATCTAGGTGATATGTCACCTGCCATCAATGTTTTGTTTGATCTTGATTTACAAAAACTCATGGGAAAAATTTGGAAACAGAAATCAGGAATAATGATTATTCTAGTTTTTTCAAATACCGAAGAAGGGTTACACTTTTTTGCGGAATCTGTAAACTCGATTAAAGAAAAATTGGGAAAACGAATACGATTAGTATTGTGCGGAAAAGTTGGAAAGAAGACAAAAATACAATCTGATTTAATCTCTGAAAAATTTGAGGATGTTATTCAATGGTCAAAAACGGTCTCTGAAAGTTCAAAGTAAATAAAATGGGCCCGATGTGATTCGAACACATGACCTTTCGATTATCAGTCGAACGCTCCAGCCAAGCTGAGCTACGAGCCCTTAATCCAACCTCTTGACAGGACTCATTTAAGTTTAATTTTCCTTCCACTTGATTGAACATCCAATTGATGGGTCGAAATCTTTTT
>CAZDPM010000157.1:0-2081 GCA_964507355.1 uncultured Nitrosopumilaceae archaeon | reverse complement strand
TTGAGAAACTGGAAATGAACCAAAACATAATCAATGCACGGGTTACTTTTCGTAATGCGCCTATTCATATCCTTGAAAGATTTACTATACGAGATTTAGAAAGTGCATATGAACAGTTCAAAAAACATTCAGGGTTGGATGAATGTGTAATTATTCAGACGTGTAATAGAATAGAACTATTTGGAAAAACAAAAAACTACAACATAAGTAAAATCAAAAAAACTTGGGCGTCATTAACAGGATTAGAAGAAGAAGCATTTGAAGAAAATATAGAATTTGTTGAAAACATAGAGGCAATACATCACTTACTAAAACTCACATCAGGGTTAGATTCAATGGTCATAGGTGAAGAACAAATTCTAGGTCAGATAAAAAACTCCATCACATCTGCTAGAAATGCCAAAGCATCAGGTCAGCACCTTAACAATTTATTTGATAAAGCAATTAGAATCGGAACAAGAATTAGAAACTCCTCAGGAATAAATCGTGGAGGAATCTCGGTTGGATCAATGGCAGTAAAATTAGCTGAAGAAAATGTAGATGAATTAAAACTAAAGAAAATTTTGCTAATTGGAACAGGTGAAGTGTCAACGCTTGTTGCAAAATCACTTGCACGAAGAGGATACAATTTTGTTGTAACTAGTAGAACAATGGAAAGATCTCAAGCATTTTGTGAAACCATGGGAGGAAAGCCAGTAAAATTTGAAGAAGTTCTTTCAGGATTTGAAAAGTATGATGTATTATTTGTTGCAACTACTGCACCTTACTTTTTAGTCACTCAAGAAAGAATAGTGAAAGCCATGAAAACAAAGAAAAATGGAATGATGATTCTAGATTTATCAAATCCTAGAACAGTTGATGAGAAAGTTGCAACTATAGGTGCAGTGAAATTAATGAATTTAGATCAAATTGCCGAGATGGTTGAAAAAAATATGAAATCACGATTAAACAAGGTAAAAAGTGTTGAAAATATAATTAGTGAGGAAGTATCTGTACTAGAGGCTTCAATGAAAAGATTAGATGCAGAACCACTGGTAAAAGATGTCTTCAAAAATATAGATTCCCTCAGAGTAAAAGAATTGCAAAAAGCACTTCAGATGCTAAATGAGAAAGATGAGAAGAAAATCAAAATAATCGAAGAATTGACAAAAGCTGTAGTTGAAAGTATTGTATCAACACCTATGAACAATATTCGCAAGGCATCCGAACAAGGTGAGTCAGACATTATTGGAATTGCAAGTAAACTATTTGACTATAAAAAACAAAAAGAATTAGACTAGAATTATATCTGACCCAGAATTAATTTTGATGATGTCATTTCCAACTAGACGACTTCGTAGATTAAGAACATCAGAAAAAATGCGTGAATTGATTCAGGAAACCACTTTAACCACAAGAGATCTAATCTGTCCGGTATTTGTTCAAGAAGACCTCAAATCTAGAATAAAAGTAGAGTCAATGTCAGAAATTGAGAGATTACCATTAGAAGACATCAATGATGAAGTTGGGACAATTTCGGATCTAAATATTCCATCTATCATGCTATTTGGTATTCCTACAAAGAAAGATGATGTAGGTACTTCTGCATTTGATGATAAGGGAATTGTTCAAAAGGCAATTTCTCAGATAAGGGAGAGTTTTGGAGATAAAATAGTGATCATGGCCGATGTTTGTTTATGTCAATTTACATCCACAGGTCATTGTGGAATTATTAAAGGTGATAAAATAGATAACGACTATAGTCTAGAAACATTAGCAAAAATTGCAGTCAGCCAAGCAAAAGCTGGAGTTGATACTGTTTCTCCATCTGCAATGATGGACGGACAGGTATCGGCTATTAGAAAAGCATTAGATGAAGAAGGATTCAAAGACGTATCCATAATGTCGCATTCAGCAAAACACCGTTCATCATTTTATTCACCATTTAGAGACGCTGCAGAATGTGCACCAAAGTTTGGAGATAGAAAAACATACCAAGTTCCATTTACAAATGCGCGTGAAACAATGATGGAAGTTGAAACTGACATCAATGAAGGAGTAGACATTGTAATGATCAAGCCAGCTTTAGCATACCTTGATTT
>CAZDPM010000156.1:0-2112 GCA_964507355.1 uncultured Nitrosopumilaceae archaeon | reverse complement strand
ACTTCTCTACAAAAGACTAGAAACTTAAGATCAGCAACGAATGTTGTTTGATGACAGCTTCAATTAAACATCATTTTGGAATTATGGTATTTAGATCATACTGATAATTTCTACGTGAGTCTTTTAAGGTAAATTTCTAAACTTGCTATGGTTATCATACGCTAATGAAATCATTTGTCTGCTGTGACCAAACCATCGTCCTAGACTTGGGCACTTTGGCCCAAGTCTAATAACTTTGAATATGGATCATTGATCTGAACAAATCGTTCATGGATCTTTTAAACCAATTTTGTTTATACTATGATATGTTAGAAAATAATATTGAACAAAAGCCTGCATGGGAAGAAGTACGAGGATTATCGTGGCTAATTTCAGATGATGAATAGATTGGAAATAATGCTGTAAATTATTCCAATATATTCAAATTACATTATCATAATTAATAATCGTTCAATTTCATTGAAATAATTCTTTAAATTATATCGAATTTGCCATTTGTCTTGGCCATGTAAATCACATCTGGTTTTCTGAGGAATATTCCAGCCTCTATTACTCCTGTGGTTTGTTTTATTTTTTGAGAAAGCTCTTTTGGATTTTTAATTACCCCAAAATCACAATCAAGTATAATATTTCCATTTTCTGTAAAAAACGTGTATCCTTTATCTACTAAACGTAGTTCTGCTTTCCCGCCTAGTTTTTTGATTTCACTAGTTACCAAATTTCTTGCTTTTGAATAAATTTCAACTGGAACTGATCTTGTAAAGTTTTTAACAAATTTTGATTTATCTGCCATAACTACTACTTTTTTAGATAGATTAAACAAAATATTTTCTTGCAATAAAGCTCCGCCACCGCCTTTGATGACAAATTTCTGCGAATCAATTTGATCAGCCCCATCAAATATGACATCTATGTGATTAACTTGATCAGCCTCTACTAATGAAATTCCACCTTTTTCAGCAATTAATTTTATTTGTAATGATGTTGGAACACACCTGATATTGTAATTTTTTATTTTTATAAATGATGAAAGAGATTTTACAAATACAGCAGCAGCTCTGCCGCTACCTAGTCCAATTACCGAATCATCTTTTACAAATTTTAATGCATCAATTGATAATGCCTCTATGGCACTATCGTAGGACAATTACTCTACCTCTGCTTGCTCAATCTTGGAGAGAACTTTCATTATCTCTCCTTTGATTTTATCTAAATCATCTGAATTATCTTCATCAAAATCATCTTCTAATATTCTTGTTGGGTTTGGTTCTGGAAGAGCCTTATGTTCAGTTATTTTTGCAACTTCTTTGTTTATGTCCGGCTTTGTTTCAAATTTGATATTTGGTTTTGTACTTTCTTGTATGATCTCAACTTTGTCTTCAATTTTTGGCTGAACTATTTTGGTTTCCTCTTTTGGTTGGATCATTTCTTGTATGATCTCTTCTTTAGGTTCTATTGCTTTTTCAAATAACGGAAATTTTTGTTCCTTATTTGAAAGTCTTGTTAGTGTAGTTAATTCAAATGATTGTCTGGGATTTGGCTGTGATAATATGGGATCTAATTTTGTTTCTTTTGGTTTTTCAAAATCAAATACTTTTTTAGTTTGTTTGATTTCTGGTTTGATTTCAGTTGACTCTTCTTTTATTTCTGAAATAGGTGCATTTGCAGCTATTATCTTTGATGATAACTCATGTAATCTATCATCTAGTCTTGATAGCCTTTGATCCATTAATGTAATTAATCCATCACCAATAGGGCCTAAATCTGGATGGTGACTTGCATCTTCAAGCTTTTCTAATTTTGCTAATACAATTCCTAACTGATGTTGATATTTTATCAATAACTTGTCTCGTTGAACTTTTGGTAAATCATACTCTGTTTGATATAGTCTAGAAATTGTCTTTGTAAGAATATCTTTTTCAATTTTTAAAGAATTAATCTGAGTTCTAATATGTGAACTAGCGCCAAGACTTACTAACTGCGTTTTGTTTCTTGGCATTTTTCTTGCAGCAGCTGCTGTAGCAACGCCAGCTATAGAACTAAGAATTATTGCAATTTCTTGCATCTACGTATACCATTTAATCCAGGAATACTTTCTGCGTTTAGCCTCTG
>CAZDPM010000155.1:0-2137 GCA_964507355.1 uncultured Nitrosopumilaceae archaeon | reverse complement strand
TGTTTGCAATTAGGATAAATCTACAATATTTTGCAGTGTCTTCTATTATTCGTCTTAGTGCTGTTTGTGCATCAGATGTCATCTCATCTGCCTCATCAAGAATAATTATCTTAAATGGCACATCTACCATTCCTGCAAATCTTGAAAACTTTTTTACTTTTTCTCTAACCATACCTATACCTCGTTCATCTGAGGCATTTAGCTCAAGAGTATAGTCTTTAGCATATTCTCCAAGAATTTGTCTAGATATGCATAATGCTGTTGTAGTCTTACCTACTCCGGCAGAACCTGAAAACATTAGGTGTGGCATATCTGTGGGGTCTTTAATTAGAGCTTCTAGACTACCGATTATTTCTTTTTGATTTACTATTTCTGAAAGCTTTGAGGGGCGATACTTCTCCACCCACATGCCTGTTGATAACATGTGATCTTCTGGTCTAATTCCCACTAATAAATCGAAATTAATAGGATCAATTGATCTAACAAAATAGTGAATAGAATTGATCGATCCATTACATCAGGATCTTATGAATAGATAGTGATCTTACGATGGAAATAGATAAGATAGAAAAACTGCATTCTATTGGATATGGCCTAAAGGATGCTAAAGTAAGCATAAATCATGATATTAAATTCAATGTTGCAGGTGTTAAAATCAATGGCACTCAAGGTGAGGTCTTGAATCTGCCATTGTGGATAGGTAAAATTCTAGCCCAAAACAAACTTGCTTCACTTGAAAAACCTGATATGATTACTGAGCTTAAACAGGCATTATCAAAAGAAAAGATGGTCGGAGAATATCAAATGTCTACACTTGATCCTCATTTTTACATAAAATTAAAAGAATCAATGAAAGACTTGAATCGTGATGATTTTAATCATGTTGAAAGCATGATGCTAGAATTATTTAGAATGAGAAGAGGAAAGCTTGTAAAGATTGCTGATTCAACGAAACTAAATTCTGAATTATATAATAAATTAACAATCGAAGAAAATATTTTCTTTAAAACAATTCATGATAATAGTATAGAATTTGAAAAACAAATCAGAGGAGACTTAAATGAGCAGAGTTCAAACTAGTACTTTTACTGATTCAGCATTATCTGATAAGGTCAAAGAATTTCTAACAAGATTCAAGGATAAATTTGGAAATTACAAGTATGTAGAACAAATTGACGAAATGATGCCAAAGAATGCAAAATTCATCATTGTAGATTATAATGATCTTGTAATAGAACCTGAAATTGAACATATCTTTTCAACTGATCCTGATAGAGTCCTAAATGCATTCTCAAGAGCAATCAAAGAAGCACTTCAAACAAGATTTCCTGATTATGCAGAAAAAATTAAAGATGAAGTTCGTGTAAGGATTGTAAATTATCCTCTTCAAAGGAGTTTAAGACAAATTAATGCTGAAACTATTGGAAATATTTCTAGTGTTTCAGGTATGGTTGTTAGAGCTTCAGAAGTAAAACCTCTTGCAAAAGAATTGGTCTTTGTATGTCCTGATGAACATCAAACTAAAGTTATTCAACTAAAAGGGATGGATGTGAAAATTCCTATAGTTTGTGATAATCCAAGTTGTAAACACAGAGATTTTGAATTAAAACCAGAAGCTAGTAAATTCATAGATTTTCAAATTCTTAGATTACAAGAACTTCCAGAAGATCTACCCCCTGGCCAATTACCACATTACATTGACGTTACAATCAGGCAAGATCTAGTAGATAATGCAAGACCAGGTGATAGAATTATTCTCACTGGTATAGTGAGAGTAGAGCAAGAATCCATTGCTGGAATAACTAGAGGCCACAGTGGATTATATCGATTACGAATAGAGGGAAATAATATTGAATTTTTGGGTGGTCGAGGCTCTAAAACTTCACGTAAAATTGAGCGAGAAGAAGTCTCTCCTGAAGATGAAAAGATGATCAAAACACTTGCTCAAAGTCCTAATGTATATCAAAGATTGATTGATTCTTTTGCACCGCATATTCAAGGACAATCTCTGATCAAAGAAGCTATTTTGTTATTGATTGTCGGTTCAACTCAAAGATTACTTGGTGATGGAAGCAAGATTAGAGGTGACATCAACGTATTTCTTGTTGGTGATCCTGGTACTGCAAAAAGTGAGATG
>CAZDPM010000154.1:0-2170 GCA_964507355.1 uncultured Nitrosopumilaceae archaeon | reverse complement strand
ATATGATTCACCTTCTTCAGATGTATTTGGAACACATGCAAGTTCTCTATCTGCTAAAGTAATATCATATTTTTCCATAGCTTGTTCGGAGATTCTCAAATAATCACTACAAACTTGATGACCAAAACCACGAGAACCACAGTGAATTAAAATTGTGATAGTCCCTTCTTTAATTCCCATTCTGTTTGCTGCTTCTTCGTCATGAATTTCAGATACTTTTTGTACTTCAAGAAAATGATTTCCAGAACCAAGACTTCCAAGTTGTGGAGCACCTCTTTTTCTTGCTTTATCAGAAACTTTATTCGGATCAGCATTTTTTATTTGTCCATTTTCTTCACAGACATCAGCATCATGTGTTGAACCATATCCATTATCAATTGCCCAATCTACACCACGTACAAGAACTTCATCAAGTTGTGAATGACTTAATTTCACTGCCCCTTTGGAACCAACACCTGATGGTATTGAACTAAAAAGATCAGTTACAAGTTCGTTTAGTTTTGCACGAATATCTTTCTCAGTTAAATTTGAACGAAGCAGTCTTACGCCGCAGTTAATATCATAGCCTACACCACCAGGACTAATCATCCCTTCTTCAGCGTCCATAGCTGCAACACCACCTACAGGGAATCCATATCCCTCATGGCCATCTGGTAAAACTACACTATGACCCACAATTCCAGGTATAGTTGCCACATTTTTTGCCTGCATGATGGTTCTATCTGATAGCATTTTTTGTAGTAAGGCCTCATCTGCATAGATCTTTACAGGAACTTTCATTCCAAGATTAGAGTCAGCCTCAATTAGATACTGATTTTCTCCAATTTTTTTAGGAGTTGTAGAAGACATGATGATTGGTAAAATTTTGCCTCTAGCCAATTTAAATCATAAGTAGATTTATTTTCGATGTCCTAAGAGAGTAAACTGTGGCAATTTTACCAATAGATAGTGGACGTTATGGCACTAAAGAAATGGTGGATATTTTTAGTGAACAAAAAAAAGTAAATTATCAGTTAGAAATTGAAGGAGCAGCAGCATTATCACAAAGCGAGATTGGAATAATTCCAAAAACTGTCGGTAAAACAATTCATGCAGCAGCAATGTCAGGAAAAATTACTGCAAAGAGAATCAAAGAATTAGAAGCAAAAAGTGATCACGACACAGCTGCATTAGTTGAATCACTAAGTGAAAAATGTACAAAAGATGCAAGACCATGGATTCATTACGGATTAACAAGTAACGATTTAGTTGATACAAGTAATTCTATGCAAATGAGAGATGCAATACAAATTATTGAAGCAAAGGTTGCAAAAATGGCATTATTATTATCAAAAAGAGCAGTTCAACACAGTAAAATTCCAGCAGTAGGTAGAACACATGGTCAACATGCAAGCATAATTTCATTTGGATTAAAATTTGCAAATTGGGCAGCAGAGATGTCAAAGCATGTAGAAAGAATTGAAGAGATCAGGAAGCGAGTTTTGATTTGCAAAACTCTAGGAGTTGTAGGAACAGGATCACTAATGGGTGCAAAATCACTTGAAGTACAAAAGCGAGTTGCAAAAAGATTAAATCTATTTCCAGCAGAAGTAACTACACAGATAGTTCCTAGAGAAAGATATGCAGAATATGTCTTTGAATTAGCACTAATTGGTGCAACTTTGGAAAAAATTGCAGTTGAGATTAGAAATTTGCAAAGAACAGAAATTGGGGAAGTTGCAGAACAATTCAAAAAAGGTCAAATGGGCAGCAGTGCAGTTCCAGTAAAGAGAAATCCTATCAAAAGTGAAAGAGTGTCATCATTATCTAAAATTCTACGTAGTCAAGTAGCAATTACTTTTGAAAACATCCCATTATGGCACGAACGTGATCTTTCAAACTCAGCAAATGAGAGATTTGTGCTTCCTACATCAGCAATTCTGATAGATGAAATGCTAGAAACTATGATCAAGATAATTTCAAATCTAATAGTAAATGAGAAAAGAATTGTAGAAAATCTACACATCACAAAGGGACAGATATTTGCAGAGTTTGTTTTAGAGGCACTAATTAAGAAAGGTGTTCCAAGATTTATTGCATATAGAGATGTACAAAGAGTTGCATTTGAGGCAAACGACAAAGGAATTCAGTACATTGATGCAATCAAAAACGATAAAGCATTTACTTCAAA
>CAZDPM010000153.1:0-2217 GCA_964507355.1 uncultured Nitrosopumilaceae archaeon | reverse complement strand
AAAACATTCCTGATGGAACTATTGTTTGTAACGTCGAAAAACATTTTGGTGATGGAGGTGCTATAGTTAAGTCTGCAGGAACCAATGCAACTATTTTTTCTCATGGTGAAGAGGGTGTAACAATAAAACTTCCATCTGGAAAATTTACTACACTCAATCCAAAGAATAGAGCAATGATTGGAACTCTTGCAGGCGGTGGAGCTAGCGAACGATTCTTTATGAGTGCAGGTAATAAATGGCGTAGTTTTAGGGCTAAAGGAAAAAAATTCCCAATTGTAAGAGGTGTAGCTCAAGCAGCTTATGTACACCCACACGGTGGTGGAAGACATCAACACGTTGGCCAAAGTTCCACTGTTTCTCGAGATGCTCCACCTGGAGCTAAAGTAGGTAGTATTGCTGCAAGAAAAACTGGTAGAGCTAGAATTAAAGAAAGAAAGTAACAATCTAATTTTTCTTACCTGAAATTGATTAATACCTGATTGAAATAATTTTTGTATGTCAAAACAAAGAATTAGAATTTTTATCACAGGAAAAGTACAAGGTGTATTTTTTCGTCAAGCTCTTAAAGTAATGGCTAAAAAAAATGATGTTTTTGGTTGGGTGAAAAATCTCAAAGATGGTAGAGTTGAAGCTGTACTTGAAGGCGATGAAGAAAAAGTAAATAGACTAATTGAATGGTCTCATGGAGGACCAGCAAATGCACGAGTTGAAGATGTTGAAATTCAAAATGAGAAATTTATTGGAGAATTTTCAAAATTCGATGTATTGTATTAATTAATTATTTCAAAAGCATTCTTTATAGTTTCTTTTAGTTCTGTTATCTCTTGCCCTATTTTGATTGGTAAAATTTGTGGAACTTCTTTTCGACTTTTTTGAATTTTAATTATAATACCTTCTCTTTCTGGTTCTACATCTACAAACCATCTAAATGTCATAGATTTTCCAAAAATAACTCTATGCATTCTAATATCCTCAACTACATTTTCTCCTAATGAAAGACAGAATTCCCTTATAGAATCAAATAGTGGTTGTACTGAATTTGGAATTTGTTTTTTAAAATCATTATAGTCTCTTTTCTTTCCAAAAGAAATTACTTCATCCATGATTATTAAAATTTAATTTTAATTATAAAGGTAGTAGATCTGTTGGTTCCAGTCTAGACAGATAGCCCCATTTCAAGGCATACAAGATCCGCCACGTAGACGAAGAAGCGTGGATGCTCCACCTTAGGATTGCTCCCTCCCGGACCTCATCCCTTTCGATAGTTCGGACTTAGACGTTATCCCTTCGGATAATTCTTGTCCTGCAACCACCCGCCTCGGCGTGATTTCATTTCCGCACACCAAGCGGGAATTACCTATCTAGAGATTTACCCAACAGTTACTGATCTCTGCGTATAGCCGGTTTCAGAATAGGGCACGGCTGGCACCCCAATCCTACCTACTACCATTTTTTTCTATGATGGTATGTTATATTTGCATTAGGTTTGATTTTCTTTTAGTTTTAAAACCATATTGCACACAGAACATATCTTTCCAGTACAATCATTACCACATTTTATACAAATTGTCTTTTGTTTGTTACTAACTTCCTTTACACTTTGAGATACTTTGATTATTGATTGATATAGGTTGTTTTTAATTCCACTATGTTTTCCTTCTAATGAATTCAAGAATTCCCTAATCTCTGTTCTTATTCCCTCATTCATGTGTGGACAAGGTTCTGTTTGAAATGGTATGTCGTTTGTAAATGCATAAAATACAATTTCTGATTCATATATCTCACAAAATGGCTTTATTTTTCTCATTGTGTTACTCATATTATCAGGATCCATCCAACCAATTTTAGTAGTATCTCCAGATAACATGTTTATTACAAATGTTTGCAACGTATCATCTAGATTATGTCCCGTTGCAATTACATCTGCGCCAATATCTTTTGCTGCGTGATCAATAGCACGTCTTCTTAATGTTCCACAAATAGAACATGAAGATGTTTTTTCACTTTCTCTCAAATCCAACGCTTCTTCTAATGTTAAGTCAAACAATTCTTTGTAAGAAAAGACTTTGTGTTCTACATTTAATTTAGTACAATATTCTTGAACAATTTCTAACGCTTCATTTCTATAACCTGGAATACCTTCATCAATTGTTATTGCCTTAATTCTAAAATTATGTGTTTTAGTCATTTGATTAATGATGTTAAGTAAAGCAAGTG
>CAZDPM010000152.1:0-2249 GCA_964507355.1 uncultured Nitrosopumilaceae archaeon | reverse complement strand
TCAAATATGTCCTCAAATGATTTTAAGAATTTGGAAATATCTTCGGTTGCATGTATAATTACATCAATTGTAACTTCTAATTTGTCAACCATTAGCTGTATGAATACGATTGTTGTTTAGGCTTCAAGCAATGCTATTTCTTTTTCTGCAGTTCTGATGAGTTTGACTTTCTCTAGACCTACATGTCTTACTCTAATGACTTTCTTAAATGCAGCCATGATATCAGAATTAATCTTACTGTAACATGTAGCCTGAACAAACTGGTCAATTGTCATTTGTGGTACAGTGTTGTTAATTACATCTCTAGCAATCAATCTTAATGCATGTTTTCTAGATGTGTTAAGTTGTCTATGGGTAAGTGCAAGTATTTTGATTCTAAAGACATAACCATCTTTTGTTTTGATATCAATTATAAAATTAATTTTAGATGAACCACGTCTTACTAAACTACGTAAGAACTCTTTAGAATACTCGTATCTTTTAAAAATCGTAGTAGCTTTATCTTCTTCTACTTTGTTTATTTGGAAGTAAATCTTGTATTGGTGTTGTGATGGGTCTCCTTTTAGAATGTCATATAATGTGACTTCTAAAACTCTACCTATTGCATTTTCATCGTCAGTAATTGGAACATAAGCAATTGGAACATTGTTAAATGAATCTGGAGCGCTTACAGTTACCCATTTCTTTTCTCGCCATTTGTCCTTTACTCGTCCTTTTCTACGTGCCAATTATTATCGACCTTTGAATCCAAAATATAAGGGTATGTGACTAGATTATGTTTTTGCCCATGTATTTTTGTAAAACTTTTGGAATAACAATATGCCCATCATTAGTTTGAAAATTTTCCATTATTGAAACTAAAACACGTGATGTGGCAACCAATGTACTGTTTAACGTGTGTAGATATTGTGTTTCTTCATTTGTTTTATCTCTAAACCTGATCTTTAGTCTTCTTGCTTGATAATCTAAACAATTTGAACATGAAACAATTTCTCTATATGCGTTTTGACCTGCCATCCATGCTTCGATATCATATGTTTTTGCAGATACTTTTCCCATATCTGCTGATGATAGAAGCATTACTTTGTATGGGATCTCTAATTTTTGATAGAACTCCTCAGCTACAGATAACATTCTTTCATGTTCTTTCCAAGATTCTTCTGGACGAGCAAAAACAAACTGCTCAATTTTGTCAAATTGATGTACTCTAAAAATTCCTTTTTGATCTCTTCCATGTGCACCGGCCTCTTTTCTGAAACATGGACTTACTCCTGCAAATCTTAAAGGAAGATCTTTGCCTTCAATAATCTCATCTGAGCGCATTGCTACCATAGCATGTTCCGAAGTTCCAATCATGTATAGATCTTCATTATCAATTTTGTATATCACTTCTTCAAAATCGTCTGCTATTATTGCTCCTTCCATAGATTGACGATTGATCATATATGGTGGTTGAACTAGAGAATAGTTTTTTTCCACAAGAAAATCCATTGCATAATGAATGAGAGATTGGTTTAATCTGACAAGATCGTTTTTCAGATAATAAAATCTAGCACCGGCAACTTTAGCTGCTCTTTCAAGATCAACTAAATCCAAATTAGCAGAAATGTCTATGTGGTCATTAATTTTAAAATCAAATTTAGGAATTGTTCCCCATTTTCTAATTTCTATGTTGGCAGTTTCATCTTTGCCAATAGGTACAGACTCGTGAATTAAATTTGGAATAGTCAATGCTAAATTAGAATATTTTTTTTCTACTTCTCCTTGTAATGATTCTAATTTTGCAAGTTCTCCTGAAATATTTTTCATTTCAGATAAACTCGGTGAAATATCGTCTCCTACTTTCTTTTTCTGAGAAATTTCTAATGCTACTTGATTCTTCTTTTTTCGCATCTCATCTGTTTTGAGAATAAGGTCTCTTCTTTTTTGATCAGATTCTACTAATTCCTCAAGATCAAATTCAACTGCTCTTGCTTTTAGCATATCTCTAATTCTTTTGGGATTATCCTTGATTATTTTTGGATCTAACATTACTCAATCACCTTTAATGCAAGCTGAACATGTTCTAAAACTTCATCAATAGTGCCTATCAATTTTTTCATGTTATCTCTACTCTCAAAATTAAAAACTAGTTTGTTATCAACATTTTCAACATTTAGACTCAATCCTTCTGGAAAATTTACATTATCTGGTTCCAACGCTTTTTTTACAGTTTCTGCCTTTTCTTTTGAAAGATTATTGAGAATTAC
>CAZDPM010000151.1:0-2279 GCA_964507355.1 uncultured Nitrosopumilaceae archaeon | reverse complement strand
CTACCAGACTAGACGATCGGCCCAATAATCAGTAAACTGATCGAATTACGTTTTTTAAATTGGTTATTAACGTTTAGTGGTCAGAAAAAACACAAGTATAAAATTAACACAAGATATTTAACCATAATTGGGAAGGATGTAATGTTATGGTAGTAGATAACAAAGCAACCATCACCTATGTTCAGTTACTTAAAGAAGATCTTGTAATTATTAGACTAGTACCAAAAGAGGGACCAATTCCAAATTATCAAGCGGGTCAGTTCATCACATTAGGTCTACCAAATCCCGTTGAAGGTGGAAAAATTGTCAGAAGGGCATATTCAATTGCATCTCATCCTGAAAATAAAAAATATATTGAGCTTGTGATTAGATGGGTAAGAAAACCACTTCCAGGTAGATTAACCACACAATTATTCAATGCAAAAGAAGGTGATGAGATTTTATGGTTAAAACCTACAGGTAGAGCACTCTTGATAAACGAAACACTTCCAAGTGGTGAAAAAGATGATCGAAGAATTATTTGTATTGGAGGTGGAACTGGTCTAGCACCATTTGTAAGTTTTGCACAGCATCTGCATGCCACTGGAGATAAACGAGAGATAATTGTTTTACATGGTGCAAGCTATGTGGATGAGCTAAGCTACAAAGAACTATTAACAGACTTGGAAAATGAAAGCGTATCAAAAGGGAAAGACCAATGGAATTTTAAATACAGAGCAGCTATCAGTAGACCACAAGAATGGTTTAACAGATCATGGGCAGGTCAAGTTGGAAGAGTTGAAACATTTCTCAGACCAAGAGATAATGGAATTTCACCATTAGAAGAGTTGATAGAGGATAAAGTTACAAAAGAAAATACAATATTTTATGTCTGTGGTTGGCAAGGCACAATTGATGGTGTAATGGATTTCCTAAAACCAAAAGGTTTTGTTACAGAACATGATAAGCGTTCAGATGGAAGCTTTGAAGTAAAGTACGAATCATATGGTTAAAAAAAATTTAAAGAAATAAAATCACCTAGTATTTCTAATCTTTGGGGACGTAGGTTAGCTTGGTATACTGCCAGCCTCGGGTGCTGGAGATCATGGGTTCAAATCCCATCGTTCCCATATTGTAAGAAAATCAATCATTGAAATATGACATTTTTTTAGTTAAGGTAATTGATAACTGCTCTGTATCTAGCACATCTAAATCCTGTAACTAATGCACATGTTGAAATAATTAATGAGTTAAAAAACAAAGCAGATATTGTAAAAGTTATGCCTGTTATTTTTAAATCAGGTGAAAAAGAGATCAACAGTAAAAGCTTCCCATTTAATTTTCAAATTAGGAAAAAAATGCTTAGATCAGTTTTTGGAGATTCTATTTTAATAACAGAAGACTATACTTTTTTTGCTCCTTTTAAAAAATACATGCCACCATTATTATCTCCCAGATCATGGGAATTACGAAGACAGATACTAAAAAAAGTACAAGATGATTTTTTTTCATACACTGGTGACAAAACAGAGGGGTATATGCTCAAATTATACAGATTAAAACCAAAGATAGGTCAAAGAAGAACACTGTCAGCGACAACTGTAAAAGAAAATATCTATAATTCAGCATTAGGAAATACAGTAAATTGGAAAAACGATGTTCCTCAAAGTGTTCAAAGCATTATTGAGGAAAATTGGGATGTGATTAAAAAATTTTCAGATTCGGAGGATAAGACAACTCGAGTTTTGGGAATGAAGTTTCCAAAGGAGGGTTGGTCAAAGTAAAAGGATCTAAAACGTGGAGATATTTTAAAAATGTAGATTGGAAAAAATAAGACCAGCTTCAAATGATTATTTCTTTTTCGAAGCCTTTTTAGTTGTTTTTTTAGCTGCTGCTTTTTTCTTTGCTGCCATAATTAAATTGGCAATTCACTTGAATTTCTACAGGTAAAATTAAAAAAATTACACAAAATGGGTGATGTTGAGAATACAATTTTATAATATTTTTAAAAAGAAAAAAATTGCAATTGACAAGATCAGATCTTATATTTTGAGATTTAGATCTTTATTGTCTTCAAATTATCAGATTCATCAAATCAAAATTCATATGAAAAGTAGAATGATTCAACTGCAGTATCAAACTTGAGTAGAATCAAATCCAATTATTAAAATCAGCACTGATTCTAGATTTTAGAGAAAATATCAGCAAAAATATTCCCAAATAGATTAATTACTGATATATTGGTGATTTTTTGTGGGTCTTCCTATTTCAAAATATGTTTGGTTTGATGGAAAATTTAC
>CAZDPM010000150.1:0-2346 GCA_964507355.1 uncultured Nitrosopumilaceae archaeon | reverse complement strand
GCAGCAGCCAAGATTATTGCTGAAATTGTACATTCCAGTCTTGGTCCAAGAGGTATGGATAAAATGCTTGTTGATTCACTCGGAGACGTTACAATTACAAATGATGGCGCAACAATTCTCAAAGAGATCGACGTACAACATCCAGCTGCAAAAATGCTAGTTGAAATTTCAAAAACCACTGATAATGAAGTTGGTGACGGTACAACATCTGCTGTTATTTTAGCAGGTGCACTTCTAGAAAACGCTGAATCACTTTTAGATCAAGACGTTCACCCAACAATTATTGTAGATGGATATAGAAAAGCTGCAAAAAAGGCAAAACAATTCCTTCAAGAAATATCTGAGACTGTATCTGCAAGCGACAAAATAATTTTAAATAAAATTGCAAAAACATCTATGCAAACAAAACTGGTAAGAAAAGACTCTGATCAATTAGCCGATATTATTGTAAAAGCAGTACTAGCAGTTGTTGAAAAAGAAGGTGAAAAATTTAATGTTGATATTGATGATATTAAAGTAGAAAAGAAAGCCGGTGGCTCGATTAAAGATTCTGTTATTATCCAAGGTATTGTACTTGATAAAGAAATTGTTCATGGGGGAATGCCGAGAAAAATTTCTGATGCAAAAATAGCCTTAATTAACAAAGCTTTAGAAATTAGTAAAACCGAAACTGATGCTAAAATTAACATTTCAAATCCACAACAATTGAAATCTTTTCTTGATGAGGAAAATAGAATGTTAAAGAATATGGTCGATAAAGTAATTGGTTCTGGAGCAAATGTAGTACTATGTCAAAAAGGAATTGATGATATGGCTCAACACTACCTAGCAAAAGCAGGAATTATTGCAGTTCGAAGAATCAAAGAAAGTGATCTTACAAAACTTGCAAAAGCAACTGGTGCTAGAATCGTAAATAATCTTGATGATATATTTGAAAAAGATCTAGGAGATGCTCAACTTGTAGAGGAAAGAAAAATTGAAGAAGACAAATGGGTATTCATTGAAGGTTGTAAACATCCAAAATCTGTCACTTTACTTCTTCGTGGTGGTTCTCAGAGAGTTGTTGATGAAGTTGAACGTTCAGTACACGATTCTCTAATGGTAGTAAAAGATGTAATTGAAAAACCAGAAATTGTTGCGGGTGGTGGTGCCCCTGAAACTTATGCTGCAACTAAGATAAGAAGTTGGGCAAAATCACTTGAAGGCAGAGAACAACTCGCTGCTGAAAAGTTTGCTGATTCTTTAGAATCAATTCCATTAACACTTTCAGAAAATGCTGGAATGGATCCAATTGATACACTAACAGTTCTTCGTTCTAGACAAATGAAAGGAGAAAAATGGACTGGAATTGATGTTATGAAAGGTAAAATTGCAAATATGAAATCAAGCGATATAATTGAACCTTTAGCAGTTAAACTTCAAATTGTTTCAGCCGCCGCAGAAGCAGCATGTATGATTCTTAGAATTGATGATGTAATTGCTACACAAAAATCTGCAGGACCTCCACCAGGAGCAGAAGGTGGAATGCCTGGAATGGGCGGTATGGGTGGAATGCCTGGAATGGGCGGTATGGGTGGAATGCCTGATATGGGCGGAATGATGTAAATTTTTTAATAGAAATTATTTTTCAAAAGTTTATTTGATTATCATATTTACAAACCATATTGAATAAAACTACATCAAAAATGCTAACAGGATTCAAATATGTTTATTTAATAGCATTTTTTGCATTACTATCAGGATTTTTCCATCCATTAATTACTCATACAAGTTTTGATAGTGTAGTAATAGGAGTTATTGTATTATTCATTGGCTTGGCAGGTAGTATTTTGCTTTACAAAGCAGCTGTTTCAGAGAAAAAGAGAATAATATTTCTTGGTATAGGTTTTACTTTGATATTTATTTCATTATTTTATATTTTTCAAATTACTGGAAGAATCTAGATATCAAAATACAGATAAAATTCATGAGGGTGCGGCCTTATTGCTATTTCTCGTTGATCTCTTTTACCTAACTCAATAATTTTATCAATTACATCATTTGTATAAATTGGAAGAAGGAACTTTCTATCACTTTCTAATTCATCTATTGCTTCGCCTAAACTTTTTGGTAAAACTCCGATTCCTCTTTTAGCTCTATCTGATTTTGTCATTTTAAAAATATCATCACGAACTTGATCACCTGGATCCATTTTCTTTTTTACCCCATCCATTCCAGCTGCAGTAACTGCCGCAAATACTAGATATGGATTTGATGAAGGATCAGGAGCTCTAAATTCAAGTCTCTTCAAACTAGCATAATTTTTACCTTTAAGATGTTGTGGTACTCTAACTATAGCCGATCTAT
>CAZDPM010000149.1:0-2346 GCA_964507355.1 uncultured Nitrosopumilaceae archaeon | reverse complement strand
GAACTTCTAAAATATAAAAAATCTAGTCAAGTTGCCACAATGGTTCAGAAGATCTTAGATGATAAACGTAAAGTTCTTTTAAAAAATATTGAAGAAATGATTGAAGAAGCCTCAAAAGCAAGAGGTGGGATTTGGGATCCGTTACAAGATATTTACAAATCAGTTAATGAAGCGTATCTTGCATTAGGAACCAATACAGTTGACTCTGTTGCTGAATCTACACCACCTGTAATGCAAGTTGATGTTCATGTACGTAGAGTTGTAGATGTAAAAATCCCCGCCCTTACAGTAACTGAGAAGGATACAAAATCTATGCCTTATGGATTTGCTGATACCAACTCATCTATAGATCGAGCAGCAAAACAGATCAAAGAATTACTTCCAAAAATCTGCAAAGCAGCAGAATATGAAAATTCTATTTTTAGTCTTGCAAAGGCTCTTGAAAAAACTCAAAAACTGCTAAATGCCTTAGAAAACGTCATTATCCCTCAATATCAACAAAAAATACGATTTATTCTTGCTACTCTTGAAGAGAGAGAAAGAGAAGAATTCGCAAAGTTAAAAAAAGTGAAAGCAAAGATGGTAAGTAGGAAATAATGGCAAAAGAAGAAATTAAAAAATTAATTGAAAACTCAAAAAAGGTTTTAGAACAAGATCATGAAAATTTTGTTAAATCCATTAAAAATGATTTAATATCATTCAAAAAGAAAACACTCGATCAAATCTAGCTTTACACATCATCATGATTTAAATATGGAACTAGAAGAGTCGGTACATAAATGAAATCTATCGTATTGCTACTTTTGGCAACAATTGCAATATCTGCAACTGGATTGACTGGACTTGCTTATGCAGAGGAAGCGTCCACAGCAGGTAATGCAGACTCGATGAAACTTCTAGGTGCAGGTTTGGCCTTTGGTTTAGCTGCAGCTGGCGCAGGTATCGGTTTGGGTCAAGTTGGCGCAGCAGGTCTTGCAGTAATTAGTGAGAATCCAGCATTGCAGTCAAAAGTATTCATTTTCGTAGGTATGGTTGAATCAATCGCAATCTACGGTATAGTCATGATGTTCATCATCCTGGGACAATAAACCCAGTAGTACCATCTTTTTCAAATTTTTAATTTAATTATATTTCAGTTTGTTAACATCTAATACTCTTGAACAATATCTGCATTTGAGTACTCTTCCTTCTTTGTCAATTACATCCATCACTGATTCAATATGCTCAGTACTATTACTGATGCAATCTGGATTTGAACAACGAAAAATTCTATTAATTTCATTTGGAAGTGCTACTCTTCTCTTTTCAATTAGTTTGTAGTCTTTGATGATGTTTATTGTTGCTTTAGGTGCAATCACTGCCAACTTGTTTGTATCATCGTCTTTTAGAAATTTATTCTCTACTTTGATTATGTCTTTTTTCTTAAATTTTCCACTGGGTACGTTTAGAGCAATAGTAATGAGACTTCCATCTTTACCGTCTATTCTTAAAGCACTAAGTACCTGAAGGCCTTTACCCTCGTCAATATGGTCCAACACTGTACCCTCCTTAATTCGTCGAACCATAAGTTCGGACTCTTGCATCAGAATACTTTGTATAGTCACCTGTATATATCATTGAAAGAATGAACGAGTTCTATCAAAAAGACATAATTTCAATCAAGGACTTTAACAAGGTTCAACTTGAACAAATCTTTGCATCCACTGATAAAATAATGAAACTTAGCCCCATAGAAAGAAGGGAAATTTGTAAAGGAAATGGTTTAGGCTACCTCTTTTATGAGCCAAGTACTAGGACTCGTCTTAGTTTTGATGCTGCTATGGCCTCCGTTGGCGGTAATTCTTTAGGAATTTCTGATATCTCATCATCATCTACCAAAAAAGGTGAGAGCCTTGCAGATACTGTGAGAATAATGTCAAATTATTCTGATGTACTTGTCCTTAGACATCCTCTTGACGGCTCTAGTAGATTTGCAGCTGAAGTTTCTTCAAAACCAGTTATCAATGCTGGTAGTGGAACTGAAGAACATCCAACACAAGCAATACAAGATCTGTTTACAATAAGAAAAGAGAAGAAAAAAATTGACGGTCTAAAAATAGGAATTATTGGAGATCTAAAATATGGACGAACAGTTTATTCTCTCTTACATGGACTAGGAAATTATGATGTTGATGTCCATTTAATTTCCCCTGAATCATTACGAATTAGATCAGATTCAATCTATGAAATAAAAAAGAAATTGTCTTTTACTGAATCTACTAAAATTGAAGATTACATAGATGATCTTGATGTTCTATATGTAACACGAATTCAAAAAGAGAGATTTCCAGATGAAGAAGAATATCT
>CAZDPM010000148.1:0-2377 GCA_964507355.1 uncultured Nitrosopumilaceae archaeon | reverse complement strand
TTATCTTGGCTCATAATTATCAAATTCCAGATGTCCAAGATATCGCAGATTTTACAGGGGACTCTTTAGGTCTATCAAGACAAGCAGCCAAAGTTCCACAAAAAACAATTCTATTTTGTGGTGTTCACTTTATGGCAGAAACTGCTGCAATCATATCGCCTGAAAAAAGAGTATTGATTCCTGACTTGGAAGCTGGATGTTCTCTATCTGATTCAATTACTGTAGATGAATTAAGAAACTGGAAGCAACAACATCCAAATGCAATTACAGTTGGTTACGTAAACACAACTGCAGAGATAAAATCTGAATTAGATTATTGTTGCACTTCAGCAAACGCTGTAAATGTAGTAAATACTATTCCTGCTGATAAAGAAATTTTATTCTTACCTGACATGTTTTTGGGTTCTTATGTTGCAAAAGTTACTGGAAGAAAGAACATGTTCATTTGGGCAGGAGAGTGTCATGTGCATGCCGGTATCAAACCAGAAGATATCATAAACAAACTAAATTCACTCAAAGATGTAGAATTTGTAATTCATCCTGAATGCAGCTGCACTACCCCCATGATGTACGATGCAGCATCTGGAAGTTTTGATGGCAATAAAATATCAATCTTATCTACTGAAGGAATGCTTAATCATGTACATAATTCTAAAGCCAAAAACTTTGTAGTTGCAACTGAAACTGGAATTTTATACAAAATGAAACAACAAAACCCTGATAAGAATTTCATTCCAGCTTCTGAAAAAGCAGAGTGCCAATACATGAAGATGATCACACTGGAAAAAGTCTATGATGCTCTAGTTCAAGAGAAAAACCAAGTAGTGGTACAAAAAGATATTGCAGACAAGGCAAGAACCGCAATAGAACGAATGCTTGCAATTAGCTAATCTGAGCCTAATTTCCCAACTATATTATTCAGCTGATTTCACACAAATTTAATTTGGTAGGATTATTTAACAAAAATTCAAAAGAACCTAAAGAAAAAAATATTTTACAAAAAAGAAAAGATCTACGAAAATTAGTTAACCAAAAACAATATGATGATGCTTTGAAATTAGGATTAGAGATACTACAAAAAACACAAGAGGAACAAAATGTCTTTTTTATTGTTGGTGGAATATACTATATGAGAAATCAATATCAAACAGCCATACCATATTTTGAAAAGGCTTTAGATATTGGCGCTTATGATATAGAGGTCTTAACTCTCAAAGCAAATTCTCACTATTTTCTTGGGGACCCAAAAAAAGCAATTGCATGTTGTAAAAAAATTAAAGAAATCGATCCAAAAAATAAAGCAGTTGCTGAATTATTATCTAAAATAAAATAATCATACTTCTAAACTCATGTCTATTCCCCTGACAGAGTTTGTTATACTTCCAACAGATATGATATCTACGCCAGTTTTTCCATATTTTGCAATATTTTTTGCATTAATTCCACCTGATGCTTCAAGTAATACTTTATCTCGTAGCTTTTCTACTTTGAGAACCTGAATTGTTTTTTTAATTTGTTCTGGAGTGAAATTATCTAACATAATTATTGTCGCCCCTTCCCTTGCTGTCAATACTGCATCTGCAGTATTTTCTACTTCAACTTCAAATTTTTTATATTTTTTCTTTGCACTTTTAATCAAAGATAACAAAGAATCGCTTACTGCAATGTGATTGTCTTTAATCATGACCATCTCATCTAATCGTAGTCTATGTCTTACTCCACCACCAATCTCTACTGCCTCTTTATCAAAATATCTCAAACCTGGAGCTGTCTTTCTAGTGGCATACAATTTAATTTTTTTATTTGATATTTTCTTTACCAATTCACTAGTCTGAGTAGCAATTCCGCTCATTCTTGTAAGCAAATTAAGAGCCGTTCTCTCACAGGTGAGTATCTTTCTAGCATCACCTGCTATCTTCAAAATCACATCATTTGGATTTACTTTACTGCCATCTTTTTTTACAATTGTTACACTGCATCCTTTTAATTTGAAAATCTCTTTTGCATGATTCACTCCTGCTACCACTGCGCTCTCTCTTGAAATTATTTTGGCTGTGATATTTTTTTTATGTATGAGAAAGCTGGTGATATCTCCCTTACCAATGTCCTCAGCTAAAAATTCAATTAAT
Organism: uncultured Nitrosopumilaceae archaeon; assembly: GCA_964507355.1. Lineage (GTDB taxonomy): Archaea > Thermoproteota > Nitrososphaeria > Nitrososphaerales > Nitrosopumilaceae > Nitrosarchaeum. Next base: position 248 of record CAZDPM010000148.1, on the reverse strand, counting down.
TGTTTTTTAGAATTAAATGATATCATGATAATAATAATGATGATATGATTTTAAAGATTAAGTTTATGTAACTCTGATTGCGTATTTGCCTTTTTGTTTAATTCCCAATGTTTTTGAAATTTGGGAATTTGTTGGGTCTACAACTAGTACCACTCCATTCCAATCTGGTGTCAAATCTGATGATTTACATGCAGGACAAACTTTACCTGTAGTTACAAACTTGCATTTTCTACAAGCCATCTCTCGAG
>CAZDPM010000147.1:0-2392 GCA_964507355.1 uncultured Nitrosopumilaceae archaeon | reverse complement strand
TTAGCTTCTAATTCAGCAATCTTGTCTTCAAGATCTTGTTTTGTTTGCTTTTTAGCAGCTGCCATTTAATTTAGATGAATTTTCGGGGTTTATTTACATTTGGGTCAAGTATCAATATAAAATTTGATCAAGTTTTATATGCATAATACATCTAATTGTAACTATGGATGATTTTGAAAAAGAATATCCTGGGTTTGATTGGAAAAATACACCAGCATACAAACACCCCGGAGGAAAAGATTGTCCATGTCCAAAACATGAATACATTAGAGAGCAGATTAATTTTACAAGACAAGTAAATCAAAAAGGCAAAGAGCCATCAAAAATAACTCTAAAATTCTGTCCCGATCATTATAGAGTATACACTCAAGAAGTAATTCCAGCTATGCCATTAAAATATAGAATTTTAACAAAAATTGCATTAAAACTTGGAGCCATTCAAGTAGAACAGTTAAAGTATATGGAATCAGAATTATGCTTTTACTGTAAATTTGGATCTGGTGGACATGATAGAAAAAATGAACTTCCACCAATGTAAAAGTTCTCAAAAATTAAGATTTATGGTTTGTTTTTTGTGTCATGATAACATCTCTTGCCATGTAGGTATCTTGTTCTATCAAGAAAAATACATTGACAGATATGTGAATCAAGATGATTTTTACAGGTAGATTGGTTCGCAGGAACCATTACAAAACATACATTAAGAACTCAGCAGTGGCAATTTCTTTACAGAACATATGTTGTCTTCAACCAATAAGATGACTTGATAATGAGAATTAATTATCATATGTTAAAATTATTTTAAAAGTATCAAGCATAAGTAAATCTAGTTAAGCTTATACTAGATTCATGTTTAGTAAGACTATGGCGATTGAAGACATCCATGAATTTGTAACAGAATTAGAAAAAAATGGAGAGTTGAAGAGAGTCAAAGTAGAAGTAGACTCAAATTTAGAAATTGCGGAAATTTTAAGACGGGAAATGTACTCAAATGGTCCAGCTGTACTTTTTGAAAATGTAAAAAATTATGATATGCCAGTACTAGGCAATGCATTTGGTTCAATGAAAAGATTAGAGATTGGACTTGAGATGACAGACTTTACAGAGATAGGACAGAGAATTGTAGATATGACAAAGATGGATATGCCATCAGGGTTTCTAAACAAAATAAAAAAACTTCCAGAACTTTCAAAAATGGCAGAATCTTTTCCTAAACTAGAAAATAGTGGACCGGTAACTGAGATTACTTCAAATGTGCCATCTTTTGATAAATTGCCAATTTTAAAATCATGGCCAAATGATGCAGGATGTTTTATTACATTAGGATTAGTCGCAACTAAACATCCTGAAACAGGAGTAAGAAATCTTGGAGTATATAGAATGCAAATTATAGATAACACACATGCATTAATGCACTGGCAGAAACATAAACGTGGTGCACACCATGGTGAGATTTCAAAAGAACGTGGCGAGAAAATACCAGCAGCAATAATTATTGGATGTGAACCTGCAACAGTATTTTCATCAATTGCACCAGTTCCAGAAGGGCTTGACAAGTATTTGTTTGCAGGAATTACAAGAAAAAAAGGAATTAAAACGGTAAAATGCAAAACCATTGATTTGGAGGTACCTGCCAATGCAGAAATTGTGTTGGAAGGATTTGTTGATCCACATGATATTAGAGATGAAGGACCATTTGGAGATCATACAGGGTATTACACTCCAGTGGAGCCATATCCAACTTTTACATTAACCGGAATTATGAGAAGGAAAAATCCTATTTATGTAACAACGGTAGTAGGTAAACCAATCCTAGAAGATGCATATATTGGCAAAGTTATCGAACAGTCATTTTTGCCATTGATACGAATGTTTCATCCAGAAGTAGTAGATTTTAGTATGCCAGCTGCAGGCTGGTTCCAAGGTTTTGCAATAATATCAATTAAAAAAAGATATCCAGGACAGGCAAAAAAAGTAATGATGGGATTATGGGGAATGGGACAGTTAGCATTAACTAAGATGTTTGTAGTAGTAGATGAGGACATTAACGTTCATGACATCAATGATGTGATATGGGCAATTACTACAAGAGCAGATGCTGCACGTGATACAACTATTATCAACAATACACCTACTGATACACTTGATCCTGCATCACCAATGGTAAATTTGGGTTCAAAGTTAGGAATTGACGCCACTCAAAAAACTAGAGATGAAGGATATCAAAGAGAAATTCAACAATTAGTTAAGGTTGATGTTGATACAAAAAATCTAGTAGATTCTAAATGGGCTAGTTATGGGCTATAGTAGAGCAATAGGATTGTAAAAATTATCTCGCTCTTCTGCCTGATAACCAATTTGATGAATTGCATCAACAATTAGTTTACCAGTC
>CAZDPM010000146.1:0-2399 GCA_964507355.1 uncultured Nitrosopumilaceae archaeon | reverse complement strand
TGGAGGACAAGCTCCTCGTTCTACTAGAACTCTTTTAAAAAGACTTCATGATGAACTAGGACTGCCCGTAATTATTCTCACTGACGGTGATGTGTATGGAGAACATATTGCAATGGTCATTAAATCTGGGTCTGCAAATGCTGCACATCTTAGAGAACTCACAGTTCCTGATGCAAAATGGGTAGGTGTGTGGGCTACTGATATAGAAAAATTCAAACTTCCTACAATTCCAATGACAGAATCTGACATTAAACGATGTTATGATCTACAAAATGATCCAAGATATCAAGAAGGAATTTGGAAAAAAGAATTAGATGTATTTCTTAAAATAAAAAGAAAAGCTGAATTAGAAGCATTTTCAAAATATGGTTTAACAAACATTACCGATAAGTATCTTCCACAAAAATTAGAACTAGCAAAAAGTCTCTAGTTATTTTATTCTTAGTGTGAGTACACCATTTCTATATTTGAAATCATGAATTTGCATTTCATTTGAACCTGCTATTGGAACTTCTTTTGAAAATCCTGCAGAACCTCGAATATACAATACGCCATCGATTAGTCTAACTGCTATCTTATCTTCTGGTCCTGGCACTTCTGATACAAATACAAAATCCACATCTCCTTTGATTAAATCATAAACCCAATTTTTGGTCTCTTGCTCCCTTACATTGTATGTTGGTTTTTTATCCTTTGTCATTTTCTTTAAAACATGAATCCAATAAAACATTGTAATTGCAGCTGCTCCAATTAGAATAAAACTAACAAAACCTGATCCTGCTCTTTGGGTCATTATGTAAATTATTCCTAAAAATAATATCACCATAATAGGAATTACAAAGTTTAATGATTGCTCATTTGAATATACTCCCTTATAACTTGCCAAGTAGTTTAATTTGACTTTAACCAAATATAAAGTATCTTTGGTATTTTAATCGTCAACTGCAATAAATAGCACTTTAAATAATTCTATGTGTTGAAAATTCATCCTGATGAAATTCCACAAATCACCGAATCACGTCAACTTGTTGGTGCTCAAAGAAAATTTTCTTAAGGCAATAGGTACATTTGAAGAATTATCAATATGATAAAAGAATATAGGATACAAACAAAATATCATTAAATATTAAAATTAGAAAATGAATTAATTAGTATGATAATTCTTGGATTTGAATATTGTATTTTTATTTAAAATATTTTACAGGAGTTTAGTGTTTAAGAACAAACCAATTTTAAAATTTAATACGATCTCTTTTCAATTCTGATTATGATCGAAATTGTTAATATGGTGAATAGAATTTTCTGAGTGTGAAGATTCTAATTCATAATGGCAATCCCATTAGAGTCTATAATCATCCAAGAGATGTTATTGTACATCCCAAAACTCATAAGGTTCAAGTATTCAATAATGATGGTTCCGTGTTGGAAACATTTGATCTAGTCAAAAAAGAAGTAGAGTGGATAGAAGATCTAGATCTTGATTGTACAGAAATTCTTGTCACCTTACACGTTAAATGATTTTACCTGTAACATGAAATTATAAATATGTGATTACATTATGCATAAAAAGTACCATAAGATTGGTCCTAAATTAACTGAATTACATATTGGTTGTGATGATTTATGCCTGAGAAATATTTAAAATAATATGTTATCTCATAACAATGAAATTGACCATTTTAAAGTGCAAAAAATTATTGTCTACACAACAAGTCTCTGGTTTTTATTACCATTTTTTGAAAATTGTTTGATGTCTAGTGATAATAAAACTAGTAAACTTACTATGAAAGACATCATTTTGAAAGGCTCAATTATTGCAGTAATTGTTACCGTTCCATCAATTGCAACTTTTGCAGTATCTTGGCTTCTTCTTGATAATTTGATACAAGCTGCAATCATAGGTGGAGTAATTCACTTTATTGCTCTGGGATTCTCGTTAAAAATATCAAAGAAATTATTGGTAAAAAAGAACTCTAAATAATTCTTTATTTAGATAGAATTTAATTTAAAAATGATGGACATCTCTAAAGTTGAAAAAGATCTAATTTCTGAAATAAAACTAGATCCTTTACAAGCTAAAGTTTTTCTTTTAATTACATGTCATGGAAAAATGACACCTTTGACCATCGCTGAAAATCTAAAAATTTCTGTTAATGATGCTCTGAATACTGCTAAAGAATTAATGAGATTAGGCGCATTTATTGATATTTCTGAAACAGAGTTTGAGGCAATGCATCCTAGATTTACCGCTGTAAACATGTATAGAAAATTATGTGAACATGAAAATATTGAGTTTAAGCGAAATAAGATTGTTGACAACATAGGTGTAATATTAGAAAGATCTTATGATGATGCAAGAACTAAATAATCCTAATGTTTTGTGAACAACATTGAATATT
>CAZDPM010000145.1:0-2405 GCA_964507355.1 uncultured Nitrosopumilaceae archaeon | reverse complement strand
TCAGCTTCAATTTCTGACAATGTCTAATCACATCTAAAAGGGTTTAAAAAACATTGATTTTTTGAGCCTATTTTATTTTAGGTACGCGTGATTATTTCATTATTGCTCAAATACTATGTCTTATTTGCTCTTGTATGGGATCCGTACTTTGGCTAGCAATTGGTATTGTAATAATATCTGCAATTTCTGGTTCGCTGATCTTTGAATTTTTTACACCAAATAACGTTTTTTCAATGACTACATTAGAAAAAAAATGTGAAGAAATTGCCAAAGAAGGATTTCGAATACATGTAATGTATCCAGATCTTCAACCCAATCAACTTCCTTCAGCTGATATGAATAGATTGATGCATCTTGATGAAATGTGGATCAAAGATTGTGTTTCTAGATTATCCGCCGAATCTGTTTTTAATATAATTCAAAAAGTAGAACATGATTTTTACTCTGGTGAATAATTATTTTCTAAAGTGGTGCCAGCCTAAATCTTTTAAAGAACTAAACTTTTCTTGTTTCTTAAGAAATACTCCTTTACCTTTAGTTACATAGCCAATTTCAATAATTGGTGTTTTTAATAATATTGCATTTTTTTTAATTATTGTTTTATCTTTTTTTGAAGCAGTAAATACAAATTCATATTCTTCTCCACCATGAAATACCAGTTTATCTGATTCTAATCTGTTTGACTTTGCAAATTCTAATAGATCTTTTCCAGTCGGAGTACTATCTATGATAAATTTGCATTTGCTTTGATTTGCCATTTCATTTAATGTAGTGGATAGACCATCACTAGAATCCATTGATGATGTAAAATATTTTTTATTATTAATGCCAAAATCTAATCTTGGATTTGGCTTGAAAACTGATTTTATTGCCTTATTGACAAAAGTTCTATTACATTTCTTTTTTCCAAGTAAAATTTCTAGACCTGATGCAGTATATCCAAACGGACCAGTTACAAATATGATATCTCCTATTTTTGCCCCATTTCTTTTAACTATGCTATTAACTGTTCCAAATATTGATACATTGATTACAATTTCTTTTCCTTCGTTTATGTCTCCTCCTAAAATCTTGATTTTAAATTCATTCGAAGCACGACTAAAACCATTTGCCATTTCATTAATTTTTGACCGTGAGATCCTTTTTGGTAAATTCAATGAGATTATCCCATACTGAGGTTTTACTCCTTTAGCAGCAAAATCACTAACGCATGCTACAATGCTTTTTCTTGCAGCATCAGAAATCTTCATTTTGGGAGGCATATCCGTACTCTCAACCAATGTATCGACTTTTACTATGATTTTTGTTTTACCTATTTTGAAAGCTTCTACATCTTCTGAAACAAATTTTTTATTTCCTAATTTCTTTTGAAGAATTTTAATTATACCTGGTTCATCTAATATTGTCATAACATTGTTTTACTAGTTCTAATGTGTTTTTTACAATTTTCTTGCATTTATCTACATTGTTTGATTCTGCTGAAATTCTTATGATATCTTCAGTGTTTGATTTTCTAATCAAAACCCAACTATCTTCATCTATAATTCCTTTAATTCCGTCTTGAGTTATAACTTCTGAATATTCATTTGTAAGTTTTCTAGATACTTCTTCAATAACTTTGTCGTGAAACATAGAATCTATTTTGATTTTTTCTCTTATCTGTTTGTAACTCTCCATGAAATCTAATATTTCATTAAATTTTGAATTTCCAATCATTGAAGAAATTAGACCACTCGTAAGAATCCCTTCCCTACAAAAATTAAATTCTGGTAAGATAAAACCTCCACTACTTCCTTCTCCTCCAGCTTGAGCATTTGTCTTTAACATCAAATCTATGACGTTTGCTTCTCCAACTTTTGATCTCAGTACACTACCTCCTTTTTCTTTGATAAATTTTTCAACTGAAATACTTGTATCTATACTGAATACAAATTTTTTATATCCTAATTCTAAGGCTTTTGCAACTCCTAAACCTAGCGTTACATCGGGAGTTTGCTTCTTTCCTTTTCTAACCACAACTAACCGATCTCCATCTAAATCAAAAGCAAACCCTATTCCTTTTTCAGATGTTGCTGCAATTAGATCTGTTAAGTTATCTGCAGTTGGATCAGGTCCTCGTGTGCAATTATTTAGATTTTCATTAATTACTTTAACGTTACATCCTAACTGTCTTAGTAAATTTGGGGCAAATTCTTTTGCAGCCCCACCTCCGATATCAATAATGATTTCTGGCTGATTTTCTATCCTTCCTATGATCTCTTTTGCATCTTGTAGGTATGATGATGTGATTTGCTCTTCTGTGCCTATTTTTGATTTTAAAATTTCCTGATTTTCAATTATAATCGGTAATTCTTCTTCATTAATCCCTCTTCCATTTATGATAAATTTTATTCCATTCCACTCTA
>CAZDPM010000144.1:0-2463 GCA_964507355.1 uncultured Nitrosopumilaceae archaeon | reverse complement strand
CAAATTCTTGAACAGTTATGGTGTAAAATGCATAATCTAAACCATCTCTATATTGATTCCACCATACATGATTCTATGTAACCGATATTTACTACGTCTTTTTTATACTAACAGTGCGTAAATTCGGCAGTAATCTTTCATTTTATTTAATAAGTGATTGGAGAATTTCAGTTTGGACTTTTTTTCGCACATCTACAGGAATTCCAAATTCACGATATGGATTCAATATTTCAAGTACTGTTTCTACATCGTTCTCAATTTTCCCACCTTTATTCAAAAGATTTCTAGATTTATCTAGATCAGAAAAGACCTTAGAAACTGATTGATTGATATCTCCATCACTATTAAGCATATTAACAAACAAAACCATGTTCTGACCAAATGTAAGCGCAGCAAGTAAATTCTTTCTTAAAGTACGTTCAATTTTTCTTTGAAATTGTATGTAAAAATTATTTTTAGAATCTTGATCGATTTTTGAATAATTATTCAATATGTCTTTCTCATATTCACTAAGAGAGATACCTAGATGCTTACACATATCTATGATTCCTTTTACCTTATCATCTCCAGACCTAATGGAATAATCTGTAAATGCTGTTATAGCAGCTAGTTCTTGCCCCAACAAAGTTGCCTTTTTTTCACTTTCGACTTCCTGAGAATCGATTCCCTGAGAAAATTTATCGTTAATTAAATTTGATTTTGATCCCGCTTGTTTTAATGATAATAATGAATCAAGAGCTATATTTACTGAATTACCGTTATTTGGGTTTCGTAAATACTGAGCTATTTCTCTCATACAATTTCGCATTTCTTTCATGCTAATGGTAAGTTCTTCTTTATTCATCTCTGGATTAACTTTAAAAGCTTCCAGAACAAGACGGTATTCCGAAATATTCCCAATTATGCTCAAGAGATAATTCTCCATTTGATAACGCCGTGGATCATCTTCCTTCAAAGATTCAATTTGTGAACACATTAGAAATTGATAATCGTCAAGTGCTCTTGCAGATTCTGTTGCTTCAGTAACCTGTTGTTCATATTTTTTAAATTCCCCCATATTGAAATTTATTCCTGGTACTCCAACGCCTGTATCTCTGATTTCTATTACTCCACTCTGATATTTTATTAGTTTTTTACATTTACTTTTTTTTAGATAACTTTCTAAAACTAAGCAAACTTTTAAACATAAAGAATCGCTATTGATACAAAATATGAACGATATAGAGTTTTTGTTAAATTAAGAAGATTTCATTTTAAATTATACGTATAAAAATTAGAGATTCTGATTACAACCCGTACAGTAGAGTTGTCCATCAGAAACATCGTGCCATTTTAGGATGCAAACACGGATATGTTTTAGGCTCAATTTCTTCTAAAATTTTACCTAGATAGTCTGCTTTTCCTTTTGCAATTGAAGAAATGTATTTAGTAATTTTGTCATTTTTTCCAACAATTTTGATTGTTTCTAGTTCTGCATTTCTAAGATTTTGTATCATTTCTATTGCTTTTTCAATAGTCATTAAGAATAATTCAAACTCACTTCATTATTCGACTGACAGCATTTGCCTTTTGGTTTTTCTTCAGCAAGAGATAATGTCAGTTCTAGTATTCCATTTGTGTATTGTGCTTTTGCTGAATTTTCATCAACTTTGTACTTCAATGGAACTGTTGTTTTGTATTTTCTATCTCCATGTTTTGCAGATATTTCTGCTACTTCATCTGTGATGTTTGATGTCTGATTTTTCAATTTCAGGCATCTCGGTAATCGGTTTCAACGTGCGGCTTTTTTGTCTACTGATTCATCCATAAATGGTTCTTTGACATCTTCAGTCAGTACATTTCTAGATTTTACGTTACCCTATTCTTTTGCATGGGGTTTTCTGTTGGGCTCTGATTATCTCATAGCCATAATAATACAGGCCAAATGTTTGGATTCTTGAATCATTTGGAATTTCAAAGATGTCTTCCGAGGTAAAAAAGGATCAGACAATCTTCGAAATGCTCTTTCGAATTGGTTATCAAACCACATTATATTCACCGAGTGTATGTAATGTATATTACATTATATAAATATTTTGCAATTTATGTAAATGTATGACCAATTGTCATTTATATGACAATATTAAAATACGAATACGTTGTGCTGTGTTTATGCTAAATCCAATTCTTGCATATGATGAAGTTCAATCAAAACCAAGAACAGAAAGACAGGTGACATATTTTTGCAGACTGTGTCGCGAATATGGGATAAAAACCAGAAAAGCACATCTGCAAAATTTTCATAATGCCCATAGAGATACTGTGACTAAGAGAAGCAATCAAGATTTAGTCGATGTTATTTTTCTCGAATCTAAATAATAACTGCACTATTTATTTACATTTTATTAAACACAATTACTGGTGAATTTTATGTTTAAAACATTGAAGGTAAGTTCAATTGATCACATAAACATGGAAGTCAAA
>CAZDPM010000143.1:0-2593 GCA_964507355.1 uncultured Nitrosopumilaceae archaeon | reverse complement strand
TATAGTTCAAAATATGAAAAGACATTGAATCTTCTTCTAAAATCACATCTGGAACGAATTGACCATTTTCATTAATTACTGATGATCTAATTCCAGCAGTTCCTTTTTCTGTTATTTTTTCTACATCTATTTTTGGCAAGAATCGTCTAACCCTGTTTACCATTGTAGATTTTGACATTGAAGATTGAATCTCATTTATCATAAGCTCTTGAAATTGTTTATCAAAAATCGCTTTTCTTGCACCTGAATTTAACATCTCTAATAATTTTGGAATGAATTCCTTGATGTTCTCTGTTTTATCATATCCGTATGGGCTGAAAACTGGTACTGCATTTGGTCCAATTTCACAACTACCGTCAACTCTGATAATCCAATGTGGATCTAAAAATGGATAATCTGGATATTGAGGTACAGAATATACACTTGTTTTTGTCAAGCTGTTGTACTTTTTTGGTGCCTTCCAATACTCTCCCCTAAAATGCACATCGGTAAGTTTCTTAGCAACACCTATTTTGTGGGCAATGTTAATTGACTCACCTCCTGCAGCATTGATGATAAAATTTGCAAAAATCTCATATTCATTGTTTAGTGTGATTTTCCATTTGTTGTCCACTTTTTTGATATCTGTTACTTTGGTATCAACAAGTAATTTTATTCCGTTATCGGTACTATCTTTAATCACCGATTTTGTTAGTTTAGAATAATCAGTAGATCCATCTTTGTAAACATAAAGTGCAGATTGACATTTTATCTCTGGCTCGATGTTTTTTAATTCACTTTTATCCATTAATTTTATATCGTTATCTTGTAATCCATTTTGTTTTCCCCATCTCAAATATTTCTCTAATACTTTACTTCCTTTCTCATCAAATGCTACTTCTATTACCCCGTCTTTTTTAAAAGGTAAATTTTTCAATTTAGAATATTCTTCCCACATCTCATATCCATGAAAAGATGCTTTTGCAAACATTTTTTTTCTCTCAGGATTGTATAAGTACGGCGCATGCACTTTTCCTGTGTTTCTGCCACTTGTATGAAAAGCAACACTATGTGCTTGTTCAATTACTGCAATTTCTTTTGTTTTATTTAAGAATCCAAGAAAATATGATATTGAAATACCGAGTATGCCTCCTCCAATAATTACCAGATCAAAACTACGTGTCACTATTTAATTTCCAATTGGTCAGTATTAAATTAAATATGTGTTAATCAAGATTAATATCTCATAAAATTAGAGTTTTAGTATGTTGCCTGATAGATGTTCTATTATGGAAAATGGAAAACAATGTGTTAACCCACCAGAATTTGTAGTTTCAGTTGTTGTAGAAAAAGATGAATACATGGTTGGAGTCACATGCAATAACCATAAAAATATAGTATCTGGAAAGATACAATCTCTCCAAAACGAAGAAAAAATACCTTGTGGAAAAATTAGTTTTTCACCATTAAAAGCAGTTGGAACTGATTGTATTCATGGTGATTCAGATGATTTTGTTCAATTGACACACAATTATCCAAAAAATTGAAATAATTTCTTTTTAATTGAATTGTATTGCTTTTTAATGTGTTAACTGATCTAGTGAAAATTGATAATATTTTACTAATCATAAAAAATACTGGTGCTGTATCTGAAATTAGAAGTAATTCTTTGAGCATCAAACAAAAAGAAAAATGGATTACAATTGGTGATAATGATGGTCCAGCTCATATGCACATTAACGCTGAATTAATTCAAAACGCAGAGTTTATTGAAGAACAAAAGTCTGAACATACTAGTTTTAGCGTACAGTTTTTTGATAAAGATGGCATTCGTATTTTGGGTGCATTTTTTACAAAAATGTATGATCAAAGTAATACTCTTGACACTCAACGAAAACAAAATTATGATAATCTACGTCAAAAGTATAGTTCAAAGATAAAATTTTAAAAAAAACCTTGCCTGAAAAGGACAAAGAATTTTTTTATTCTTGTAATTGTTTTTTCTTCTTTTCTTTTTCAGACTGCTGTTTAGCTAATTCTAACTCTTCGTTTGTATGCTTGAATTTTTTCAATCTGAAATCAATTTACATTCTATGTATAAAAACTGCGCAGTTTTTCTTGAATAGTTCTAAGCGTGAATTTTTTATCTGTCAATAACCTACCGAATAAATGGGTTTTTTTCCATTAATCCCAAGATCCAAATTCATTATTGTAATCTCTGCCATCTTTACTCTAGTCTCTTTGGTTGAACTTCCTATATGAGGTGCCAACACAATATTTTGTATCTTTGTCAATAGATGATTTTTGCCAATTGGCTCTGTTTCATACACATCCAAAGCTGCACCGGCAATGATCTTTTTTTTTAGTGCTATTGAAAGATCCTTTTCATTAACAATTTTACCGCGTGCAGTATTGACTAAGAATGCTGTTTTTTTCATTTTTTTAAAAATATTCTTGTCAAATAATTGATTTGTCTCCTTAGTGTGCGGTACATGGATTGAAATTATGTCGCTTTGTGTTATCAGTTTATCAAATGTGACATATTTCACTCCAAGTACTTTTTCTTTATTTTTTGATATGGGTTTTCTATTATGATAAATTATTTTCATATCAA
>CAZDPM010000142.1:0-2648 GCA_964507355.1 uncultured Nitrosopumilaceae archaeon | reverse complement strand
CTGGGGTTAAGGGCTTCAAAGGCCCCTGTGCTTGACCGCTACACTACAGGACTATTAAAAAGGAGCAACTTGATTCCCCTAATGAACTTTTTATTTACTTGAATTTCTACTAAAAACTAATTCATGATTACTCTGATAATTTGAATTAGTTTTTGAATAGGATCTTCCATATCGTTGGAAATCTTTCTTGCCCTTTTTTTGGAATTATTATCTGATGATTCAAGTAACTTTCTAATAATTTTAGTGATTTTTTTAGGATTTGTTTCTCTTTTTACAAGATTGTTTTTTACTAAATATTTCTCAACTATATTAGGTACCGCATTATATGAAATAGTTGGAATTCCAAGTAAAGCTGACTCTGCTGTCATAGTGCCCCCTGAACCTAGAAAAATATCTGTATTATCTAACAAATGTTTTCCATCGAATGACATTTTCATAATGCTTGCCTTTTTACCAAATAATTTTTTTAGATTTTCAATTTGTTCAGAATATCTTCCAAGAATGACGATATTCTCTCCATCAAATTCATTTACAATTTCATTTATTATTGGTACTATTTTTCTTGATTTCGATGTATACGCTGCTTGTTCTTCCTCTACTCTAATCAAAATGTTTTTTTTATTATTATTTTTAAATGGTAAAAGTTTTTTTTGACTTTTGTTTCTTTTTATCGTCACTGATGCATCAATTGCCTTGTATTGAATAATATTTTTTGAATCTATACCGTATTTTGAAAATTCCTTCTTAGGAATTATCCAAGGTATCAATAATTTTTGAATTAATGGTAATGTTAACTTCATTACAGCACTTGCATGTGGTGAATCACAAAATGCAATATGTTTTATTCCCATACCAAACGAAACTCTTGCTGCTTCAGGAGAACAAAAACTAATTGCCAACTCTGGAGAAAATTTATCAATTACAGAAGATAACTTTCTTATTCGGTTAATACTGGCCTCAAGTTTGTCATATTTTTTGCTTCCTCCATGCTTTCCAACATAAATAAGGTCAATTTTTCGAATTTTTGCTAGTTTTGAGACTTCGTTATATGATCTAGATGTACACAAAACATTATGATTTTTCTTTAACCTCTTAACTATTGGTTCAGAAAATAATAATTGTTTTGGAGTTAGAACATCTATCCAAATTTTCAAGTATCTCTTATTATTATGGTAAGTTCAATAAGTTTTTCTTAGTCTAATACTAGCCTTATGTGTATGGGGGGAGCAAAAGTTGTTGTTTATGGACTAAGTACCGAAGGATATGCTATCGCATGCCAGATGGCAATCAAAGGAGCTGACGTATACATTATTGATGAATCAACACCATCTGCAATTTCATTAAAAGCAGAAATAGCTAAAACTTATCCAAACGTGTCTTCACTAAAAGAAGATGAGCCATTATTAGCTATGGAACCAATTGATATAGCTATTTCAAAAGCTCAATATCTTTTCTTTACCCCAAGAATTAGAAAAACAGGACAAGACATCAAAACTGAAATTCATTCAAAATTTAAAGATGCTACAACATCTTTAAAAAAAAATAGTTCTGTGATTTACACTCTCCCTTCTGGCTTTGGTGGTAATAATGAAAATATTTCACTACTTGAACATGTAACTGGACTTGAAGTTGGAAAACAAATTTCCTACTTTTATTATCCTTTGGAAGATCTTAATCAACAACCAAAATTTATTGGTTCTTTCAACGGAAAAGAAGATTCTATATTGGCGGATCTTTTAACAACTGGAAAAAAAGAGAAAAAGTTTGTAGCTATTTCTTCCTCCGAACATTTTCATGCAATTAATGTATTATCCAGATTTGCTAATCTTAGTAGTATTTTAGAGGTTTGTCGATATGTCCAAGATGATATCACAAAAAACGATCTATCTTCCGATGATTTTCAAGAAATCTTTTTAGACAACATGATTAGTGGATTGTTTGATCTTAAATCACTGGGTTCTTCATTTGAAAGTGCAAATACACTCATGTATCTTATTAATGGAAGCGTAAAAGGCATTGATGGTTATATTAAAAAATTAATTGATGAAATTCGTTCTACATTGAAGAAAAATGATCTAAAAGCTAGTAGAACAAAAATTGCCTTATCTTGGACCCTTGATCAACATGAAATGCGTGGAGATAAAATTGAAATGCTACAGAATCTAACTTCAAGATTACGTGATTACATTGGTGATGTTGAAGCTTATGAACATCCAAATTCTGATTTATTTCATAGTGACAAAACTACCATTATTGTAGCATGCTCAAAAATAGATTTTGAAAATATAGAAAAAAATAAACAAGATATCAATATTATTGTAATTAAAGCTAATCCCTTATGCGAAATTATTCAATAAGACTATAAATTAGCTAATGGATCATTATGGTTAAATTGTCAGATGAAAATAATCTGGACGAAATTCCAGTCAATGTAGTTTCTAAGAATAAAATCAATAATTTATCTAAAGATTTAACAGAATCAATTACTGACAACATTACTATAGATGAATTACAAAATCTTTTAGAAATAGAAAAACAAAAAGTCAAAGATTATGATGATAAAATTAAGCATGTATTGGCAGACTATCAAAACCTAAATAAAAAAACACAATCTGATATTGAAAAAGGTGTAAATACAAAAATTGATG
>CAZDPM010000141.1:0-2684 GCA_964507355.1 uncultured Nitrosopumilaceae archaeon | reverse complement strand
GTACAGAATGTTCTTGGATTGATGAAAGAAAACTTTCAACAAATTATGGTAATAGCGATTTCGTAAAGCTGAGAGAATAAGAAATGATTAGTGTTTCGTTCCAAGGTGAACGAGGGGCTTATAGTGAGGCAGCAGCTAAAGCATTTTTTAACACAGAGATTAATGTAGTTCCTCTTCCAACCTTTGCGAAAGTTTTAGAAAATACAATATTAGACAAAACAAAGTATTCTATTTTACCGGTAGAGAATTCTCTAGAAGGCAGTATTGGAGAAAGTTATGATTTATTGTATTCAACATCATTAAATGCAATGGGTGAAATCTATCATAGAATTGAACACTGTTTGATAGGAAATGGTTCTTTGGAAGAGATAGATATTGTGTATTCTCATCCCCAAGCTCTAGGACAATGTAGAAACTTTATCGAAAAGCACAACATGAAGACAGTTCCTGCATATGATACTGCTGGAAGTGTCAAGATAATCAAAGAGTTGAACAAAAAAAACATAGCATGTATTGCTAGCAAAGATGCATCTAAAATTTATGACATGCCTATAATATCAGAAAATATTGCAAATAATTTGAATAATCATACTAGATTTCTGATATTATCAAAAAGTAACAAAGAAGAAACTGGAAAAGACAAGACATCAATAATTTTTTCAATAAAACATGAACCGGGATCTCTGCATAGAATAATAGAAAAATTTTACAACTATAATGTCAATTTAACTAAAATTGAGTCACGGCCTACAAAAACAAATACGTGGGAGTATAATTTCTACGTGGATTTTGAAGGTCATGGAAAAAATCCAAAAATTGCAGAGATGCTAGAGAAAATCAAACATGAAACATTATTCATGAAAATACTTGGATCATATCCTTCTGCAAAGTTAAACTAGAAACCTTTTGGCTTTCTCAATGTAAAGCCCATACTAAATCCAATAATTACCATTCCAGAGGTAATAACAATAATGTGGTATGTAAACAAAATAGGATCAGTTGTTATTTCTAATATAGCTTCTACTTTTAATTCAGAGGAACCGGTATTTTGAAGATGTATTACAGTTACACCATCTTCCAGATGAACCCAGTCCAAAGTAACTTCTTTAGTGTGAGATGTTTGTGGGATTTGTAGACCTAGACCAGGGCTAGCTAATGAAATATCAAATTTTTCTCCCATAATCTTCATATGTTGTTTTGCATGATCACTTGCACGAATTTGATATGATGTAATTTCACCTACTCCAAATGTTTCATTAACTTCTATTGTTTTCAATCCAATATCAGAAATTAAGGAATAAATGCCAATTCCAATAATAGCACTTCCCACAATAATTCCAATGATGGTTCTTTTGGATAGCACAAATAAAAGATTTAGAATGCCGTTTAAAAAATTACCGGAAAAGAAAATCTATGTTTGGCATGCCACAAATTGAAAGTCATAGACAAATAGTTTTTCACTATAGGTAAATCATGCAAACTGTTACCCAGTGCAAAACCGTTGAAGAGCCATACATATCATCAATTCTAGTTAGAAGAGAGCCCAAACACACTCTTCTAACTAGAGAACAAAAAATGAACCCTGACTTGATGGGATTATCATGTCTTGTTATGGATGAGTGTTTCATAGATTATGCTTATCAAAATAAGAGGAGGTGTAGTTAGAAAAAAATGAAAATAATGTTAGGAATATCCTTAATGGCAGTATTAGTAACTGGTTTAATTTCTCCCGCATTACAAGAGGCACATGCTTACCCAGTAAAAGCAGATAACTCTGAAAAATTAAAACCAAAATCATTTGGTGTTAAAATAAAGGACAAAATACCATTAACAGATTCGCAAAACATCAAACAGAATAGTTTTGATGGAATAAAGCAAGAAGAGGTAAAAGCATATAAGAAAATTTTTGCTGAAGCATATGCAAAACAGGCTTTGAAGAAACTCTACAAATTAGGATAGTAATTTTTGTAGAATTTATTTTTTTTAATTTATATTTTTGAATTAGATAATATCGATGTTAAAAATTAACTACATCAAAGATACATCATGTGGTTGACTTTCAGCAAATCCAGCTCTAGACATTTTTATAAATTCGGCATTTGCTTGCATTTGTGGAATTGTGTGTGCTCCACAGTAGCTTAGACCAGAACGAACTCCACCAGTTAATTGTTTTAAAATATCAGTCACAGTTCCTTTATATGGAACCATTGCTTCAACTCCTTCTGCAACATAATCATTAAGATCTTCATCAAATGAAATTGAACCTGTTTCTTTTGATTTTCTTCCTAAAGAAGCTCCAAGAGACGCCATACCGCGGTATATTTTGAATCGTTTACCATTTTTAGTCAATACAGTGCCAGGAGATTCATCTGTTCCTCCAAGCATGCTACCTACCATTACAGAAGATGCACCTGCAGCCAATGCTTTGGTAGCATCACCAGAGGTTCTAGTACCACCATCAGAAATTATTGGAATGCCATAATCTTTTCCAATCTTTGCACAGTCCATCACTGCGGTTAACTGAGGTACTCCAGAACCAGTAATTACTCTAGTAATGCAAATTGAACCAGACCCTACGCCAACCTTTACTGCATCTACTCCGGCCTTAATTAGATCCTCTGCACCTTGGGCAGTTGCAATATTTCCAGCAATTAATTCACATTTAGGAAATGCCTTTTTGATAT
>CAZDPM010000140.1:166-2686 GCA_964507355.1 uncultured Nitrosopumilaceae archaeon | reverse complement strand
AAGCCCAATTAATTGAAGTAAAAAATATCACAGTACCAATACTTATTCCATCTAATAATAAAATTCCAATATATCGCTCTTCAAAAATTTCAAGAAGTGGTGTTAAAACAATATTACTAATAGATAACATTGCATAATAAGATAAAACACGTCCAAACCAAAATCCAACATAGAGTCCTAAACTTTTAGATTTCATCAAACCATATGTAATAAACAGCATATTGCTAGGAAGTGGAGTTGCTCCAAATAGAAAAGAAGCCACTACATATCCATACTTTTTTCGATTGAGATAATCTCCAATGATATCAAGATTTGATTGTTGTTCAGGACCTACAAATTTTCTAAATAAACTACTAATTTTTTTTAAAACAAACCTTCCAATAGTGGCACCAGTTGCACCAACAATTGACAGAATTATCAAATTCAAACTAGGATCAAATGCATAAAAAGATGATAAAATAATCCAGGTGGGAGGCATTAGAATAGGAGAGGCATTAACTCCGATCAAAATAAGAAAAATTCCAAAGTAAGAAAACTCTGCAATAATTTCTAGAATATCCAACTTATCTTCGATATAATCAGAATTTTTTTTATTTCTAAACCCTTGGATTGGACTATAAGCGTAAAAATACAAAAAAATGATCGTAAAAAGACAAAAAATTACATAAAAATCAGATCAATAATCAGAAATTGTAAGAAATTGCAACAATCATTCAATATACTTATAAGCAAATTACGTGAATATACTTTATGGCAGAAGGTAAATGGAAGTGTTTTAGATGCAATCTTATCTTTAAAGATGAAGATATTGCAAATATGCACAAGAAAATTTCAAAACATTCCATTACTAAAGTAAAACAAATCGTGGCCTAAATTTTAAAAAAATATAGAATATTTTCAGAATTTTAATAGTGCAGAGGGTGGGATTTGAACCCACGAACTCCTGAGAGAAAGGATTTCCTATTTTTGAGGATCTTGAGTCCTTCTCGGTTGACCGGGCTTCGATACCTCTGCAATGAGACTCAATAATGACTGATATTTTTCGATTGCTATTTGAATAAAATTTGAGAAAAGATCGTAAAAGGATAAGAATTTTTTAAAAGGCATTTTTTTCAATTGGTATTTACAAAAACAGTTATGCAAAAAATAGATAAGCAGATTTTGTGAAAAAAATAAGAAATTCAAATCAAGCATAATTTACTATTTTTTAACGGTAGAGTAACGAATGAAAAATAATAAAACCAGGCATAAAAAATAAAAAAAGTAAATATTCACACTAGTTTTTCACTTGTGTGAATGGGGTTATCCAAGATTGGACGATATTTCTATTCAAGTCAGCAAAAGCGCTTACGTTATCATTGAATGTTTTGATATTTTGTACTGTTGCATCAATTGTAGTTTTTACAATTTGATTTTGGACAGTATTTGCTTGAACAACTTGCTTGTTAATATCTACAAATGTAGTTTTCATTGCATCTGGAATTTCAGTTGAAAGTCCATTCTTTTTTGCAAATTCTTGCTGCATTGATAGTGAAGCATCGATTGTTTTTTCGCAAGCTTTGACACATTCTTCTTGCAAATGGGTCATTGATTGAAAATACTGTGGTACATTTTTTGTAACGTTTTCAAAGTATTTTTGAACATTTTGCTTGTATGTTGAATATGCATTACCCGCTTGATTGGATTGTGGGGTTTGTGTATTCATATGATTCATTTCATATTCCAGTATATATACTATTGGTAATAAGTGGTAATTAATGGTAACAATAGGATATTAACGTCATTTCTATAAAAATTTATAATTTTCAATAGTACATAATGAATTGAACGTATTTACGATAAATTTAACAGATTTTTAGAAAATAAGATTAGAACTATAGCATTTTTTTAGAAGATAATTAAATTCAATAAAATACACAGTAATTATTTTGAAATTGAACAAGACATTTTTAATGAAATTTTAATATTTAAAAAAGCTTATAATTGTCCAAACTAGAATCAAAATACATGGCAGAATTTCAATCAGTTGCAGAAGTAAAAAAAATGCGAAGTGGAATTAATCTTAAAGCCGAAGTAAAAAGCAAAGGAGATCCAAGAACCGTAAATCTCAAAACAGGTGGCACTGTTGATGTATGTGATGCAGTAATATCTGATGGCGCAGATGATATGAAACTAACATTATGGGGAGATGATATTAAAGCAGTAAATGTAGGAGATATCGTAGTAATTACAAACGGCTATACAAATGAATTCAAAGGAGATGTCTCCTTAACAAAAGGTAAATTCGGCAAAATGGAAATTAATCCACAATAATTTTTATTTTAATTAAAATTCTAAAAAAAGGCATCTTTAACACTAACGATGTTTAAGATAAAGTTATTTTCTAAAAAACAAGATAGAATTATCGTTTAGACTTTTTAGATTTCAATTTTTTCTTTGAAGGAACTTTGGATCTCTTTGATGCCTTCTTTGAAGGAACTTTGGATCTCTTTGATGCCTTCTTTGAAGGAACTTTGGATC
>CAZDPM010000140.1:0-66 GCA_964507355.1 uncultured Nitrosopumilaceae archaeon | reverse complement strand
TCTTTGCCTTTTTTACAGATTTTAGTCTTTTAGATAATTTCCGTTTTTTGGCAAGTATTGCTTGAA
>CAZDPM010000139.1:0-2716 GCA_964507355.1 uncultured Nitrosopumilaceae archaeon | reverse complement strand
GTAACAATATTTTTTGTTGTATCATATAGTTTTTTTATTTCTTCAGATGTTAAATTAGTTCCAATACATTTTGAATCAACATTAGAGATTTGAAATATTCCTTCTACGTATTTTTTTGGTAATCCCAATGTACGTCCAAGCCATTTTGCTGCAGCTAAATCAGACGTCTTTAATTCTTCAAAGTCAGTCTCTGTTACTTTAATTACATCTAAACCATTTAGAGGTGGTGGGGTATACACTAAACCAACACCAAGTTTTCTGTGTCTTACATCAATTGAATGTTGTAATGCAAGTATTTTCATTTCATTATTACATAGCAAAATATTTCCTTCTCCAAAAAATTCTGCTACAATTACAAATTCCTTGTCAAATCCTGCAAATGTAAAATAGGCAATTCGTTCTGAGGCTATCTGTTCTATTTTTTTTATCTTTAATCGTAAAAGATCACTTCGTAATCGTTTTAGTAATCTATTTGGTTCCATTTGATCAATTTTAACAGATGTTAACCAAACACCAGATGTAGATAACATCATGAAAAGATCTGATTTTTCAGTATGATGAAGTTTGAAAAGTATGCTGTCTTTTGTAACACCATAGATGTTACTTACATAGTAGTCCTGTGTTGCCTCTGAAATTTGATTTACTAAATACCGAAGTTCTATTCCTGCAAGAGTCACAA
This sequence comes from uncultured Nitrosopumilaceae archaeon, assembly GCA_964507355.1. Taxonomy (GTDB): domain Archaea; phylum Thermoproteota; class Nitrososphaeria; order Nitrososphaerales; family Nitrosopumilaceae; genus Nitrosarchaeum. The sequence continues at coordinate 2,037 of CAZDPM010000139.1, read as the reverse complement.
TAATCTATTTCGTATCCGAAATTATACTCTTACTCTCTTTTATGCTCATTTTATGACCAAAGATTTTAAACAAGGCTTAATGAAGTCAACCTAGAAATTTACTTGGCAAAATTTAAAAAAAAGAAATCAGCACCGACTCCTGATCCTAAAGACTCTAAAAAAGAGTCAATTAAAGAGGAAAATAACAAAATTCCAGAGACTGAATCAAATGATGCTCCAGCATCAGAGCCTATCATAAATCAGGAAGAAAAAAGCGAAAAAGACAAGAAATTAAACAGATTGTTTTGGTTAAGAGTAGCTTGTGCAGTAATTGCAGGCACTATTGCAACTTTTATCTTTGAAGATATTCAAGGGGAAGAGAGAAGATGGGCATCAATTGCATTTATGATAATCGTATTTATTGTAACCATATTCATTGCAAAGTCAATGAACATGCAATTACCATCATCAGATAGGAAAAAAATTGTAACACAAGGAATAGGCAGTTATATTTTCCTGTACCTGTTTGTTTGGATTCTAACATATACTATTGTACACGCTGGTAGTGTTACTACAGGTATCATTCCAATATCATAACAAGTTTTGGGATTGGTTTATGTGGAATTATAAAACTCCTGGAATTCCCGATGAATATTTTGAGCGTTCAGAGAATGTACCCATTACAAAAGAAGAAGTAAGAGTTGTACAAATAAGCAAAGCCAGACTTTGTCCGGGATATACAGTATATGATATTGGATGTGGTAGTGGTTCAATATCAATTGAAGCAGCTATTCAAGTTGAATCTGGAAAAGTAATTGCAATAGATTATGATCCTAATGCAATTGAATTAACAAAACGGAATGTAGAGAAGTTTGGATTAACAAATATTTCTGTAATTCTTGGAAATGCAAAGGAAAAGATATCTGAGTTAGAGCAGGCGGATGCGATATTCATAGGAGGAACTGGTGGAGATACTGAAGACATAGTAAAGATGTGCCAAGACAAACTAAAATCAGGTGGGAGAATAGTTATTGGAGTAATATTAATAGAAACATTGTATTCAGTCTTGCAAATTATTGAGAAATTAAAATTTAATTCGATAGATTTGACTCAAATAACTATTTCTAAGAGTAGAAAGACCTCAACAGGAACTATGATGCTTGCTAGAAATCCAGTTACAGTAATTTCCGCAACTAAAATTTAATCTAGATTTTTAATTGGGGATAAACTAGAATTTTCATGACTGAATTAATTGGAATAGGAGTAGGTCCTGGAGATCCTGAACTACTTACAGTAAAGGCTGCCAAAGCAATTCAAAATGCAGACACAATAATGTGTCCTGCCTCAGGAGAAGATAGACCAAGCATAGCATTATCCATAGTATCATCATTAATTGATAAATCAAAAAATCAAGAGATAGTAAAATTGATCTTTCCAATGACCAAAGACAAAGAAGTACTTGAGGCGACTTGGAAAAAAAATGCAAAGATCATGGCAGAAAAAGTATTAACAGGAAAAAATGTTGTTTATCTTACAATTGGAGATCCATATCTATACAGCACTTGGATTTACATGCATAAAGACATTGAATTGAATCATCCAGAAATAAAAATTAGTGTCATCCCAGGAATTGTTTCTATGTTTACGTTTGCAGCGAAAGTTGGAATAAGTATTGCAGAAGGTTCAGAAAAAGTTGCAATTATCCCTTCATGTTATGATTTAAGCACAGTAAAAGAAATTGCAAAAAATTCCGAAACAATGGTTTTTTTAAAAGATGGCAGATATTTTGATAAAGTGATTGACTTGTTAAAAGAATCTGGTTTTCCCGACAATTCTATTTTTGCAATTGGGCAAGATCTTGGAACAGAAAATGAAATTATTAGAAAATTAACACTGGGTGAAGTAAATGATGGAACATTAACTACAAAGTATTTTTCAATTCTGGTGGTAAAACGTGTCTAGAGTATATTTTGTCGGATGTGGTCCAGGAGATCCAGAATTAATAACTGTTAAAGCCAAAAAATTAATTCAAAAAGCAGACATTGTAGTTTATTCTGG
>CAZDPM010000138.1:0-2763 GCA_964507355.1 uncultured Nitrosopumilaceae archaeon | reverse complement strand
AAGGCAATGCTTTAAAAACCCCTGATTTTGATTTGATAATCTAGATAAAATGAAACCAGTTTACTTTTATGATGAAGGCGATGGGAAAAACAAGAAGCTATTAGGTGGCAAAGGCGCCGGTCTTTGTGAAATGACCCAACTCAAATTACCCGTACCACCGGGATTTACGATTACAACCCAAGTCTGTAACGAGTACTATCAAAATGGCAAAAAATTACCAAAAACACTGATGATAGATGTAAAAAAGAACATTACAAAAATTGAAAAAATAACGGGAAAGAAATGGAACTCAAAAGAGAACCCATTACTAGTATCAGTAAGATCAGGAGCTGCAATATCTATGCCTGGAATGATGGATACTATTTTGAATTTAGGATTAAATGACGAAACAGTTGAAGGACTATCAAAAAAGAGCAATAATCCTAGATTTGCATGGGACTCATACAGAAGATTTGTTCAATTATTTGGTAAAGTGGTATTTGGTGTAGATGATAAAAAATTTGATGTTGTTTTAGAAAATGCAAAATTAAATCAAGCAGTACAAGCAGACAGCGCATTAAATGAAAAATCATTAAAATCAGTAGTCATAGAATACAAAAGGATTTGTGAAAAACATACAGGAATACCATTTCCTACGGAACCTTTTGAGCAATTAGAATTAGCAATCAAAGCTGTATTTGGCAGTTGGATGGGAGAAAGAGCAATCGTATACAGGGAGAAAAATAATATTACAAAAGACATTGCAGATGGTACTGCAGTAAATGTGGTTTCAATGGTATTTGGAAATATGGGCAATGACAGCGCTACGGGAGTTGTTTTCACTAGAAATCCAGGAGACGGAACTAGACATATCTTTGGTGAATATTTAGTAAATGCCCAAGGAGAAGATGTTGTGGCAGGAGTTAGAACAGGAAAACTAGTAGATGAAATGAAAATTGAAATGCCAGCATCATATAAACAATTAGAACAAACGTGTGAAAGATTAGAAAGACACTACAAAGAACCGCAAGATATAGAATTTACAATTGAGCGTGGAGTGTTTTATTTGTTGCAAACAAGAAATGCAAAGATGAATGCAGTTGCAATGGTAAAGACTTCAGTCGATATGGTTAATGAAAAATTAATTGATAAAAATAGAGCGCTAACTAGATTACATGCAGAGCAGCTAGAGCAGCTACTACACAGAACAATTGATTCAAAATCTATTAAAAATTACACCCTACTAGTAAAAGGAATAGATGCATCACCAGGTGCAGCAAGTGGTATAGCAGTACTTGATGTAAAAAGAGCAACTGCGATGGGCGAAAACGGATCTAAGGTAATTCTAGTCAGGGAAGAAACAAAACCGGAAGATGTTCCAGCATTTTTTGAATCTGTAGGTATTCTTACTAGCAGAGGTGGAAAAACATCACATGCAGCTGTAGTAGCTAGAGGTATGGGTAAACCATGTATTGTAGGTTGTTCAGATTTGAGAATTGATTATGACAATAAACAATTCAGTGTAAATGAGAAAATAGTACACGAGGGAGAAGCAATTACAATAGACGGCAGTACAGGCTCAGTTTACTTGGGAGAAATTCCAACAACAGAGCCAAAAATTACTGATGATTTTAAGACAATTCTAGAATGGGCACAGAAAATAAAACAAATCGGAATTAGAGCAAATGCAGATACTCCAGAAGGAGCAAAATTAGCAAGAGAATTAGGAGGACATGGAATTGGTCTTTGTAGAACAGAAAGAATGTTCAATGGAAGCGACAGAATAGGACTATTTGTAGATATGATCATGGCAGAAAACATTGATGATCGAAAAAAAGTTCTTACTAAACTAGGCGAATTACAAAAAAGTGATTTCATTGAAATACTAAAAGCAATGGAAGGATACGCGGTTACAATTAGATTGTTAGATCCACCATTACATGAATTTTTACCAAATCCAGAAGAGTTGAATCAAAAAATTCACAAACTAGAACAAAGAAATGATACTGATGAATTAGAAAAAGCAAAAATTTTACTAAAAAGAGCAAAAGAGCTAGCTGAAATAAATCCAATGATGGGCCATAGAGGAGTTAGAGTAGGAATTACGTATCCAGAAATTTACGAGATGCAAATAAGAGCAGTGTTTGAAGCAGCTGCAGAATTAACAAAAAATAGAGTTGATGCTCATCCACAAATTATGATTCCACAGATCAGCAGTATTGCAGAATTAAACCACATTAAAAAAATCTACGACAATATCAAAAAAGAGATGGAATTAAAATACAATATGAAATTAAAGGTTAACTTTGGAACAATGATTGAAGTTGTCAGAGCAGCTTTGACTGCAAATGAACTTGCAGAGACGGCGGAATTCTTCAGCTTTGGTACAAATGATCTCACACAAGGAACATTTAGTTTTAGTCGTGAAGATGTTGAAGGAAAATTCCTACCAGAATACATGGATAAAGAAATTCTCGAGAGAAATCCATTCCAATCAATTGATGTTAATGGGGTTGGAAGTTTGATGAAGATAGGAATTGCTACAGGTAGATCCATCAAGCCAGATATAGAGATTGGAATTTGCGGAGAACATGGTGGAGATCCTAACTCAATTAAATTCTGTCATAATGCAAATCTAAGCTATGTTAGCGCATCACCACATCGAATTCCAATTGCAATAATAGCAGCAGCTCAGGCAGAGATTGAACATCCTAAAAAAGGAAAAGAATCAAGAAAACCAGTAAAGAAAGCTGCAAGAAAACCAGTAAAGAAAGCTGCAAGAAA
>CAZDPM010000137.1:0-2767 GCA_964507355.1 uncultured Nitrosopumilaceae archaeon | reverse complement strand
TCATTCCAAGTAACTGGCTATTCGGCTGGAAATGGATGGGCAAATGCATTAGCATTAGTTAAAGTAATTCCATCAAATGCAGGTCCAATAGCTGATGCAGGTCCTGATCAAAGTGTAGGTGAAAAAGCACTAGTAAAATTAATTGGAACTGCTACTGATCCTGATGATGCTGAAAGCAAATTGCGTTATTCATGGAAACAAACATCTGGAATGAATGTAGAACTTTATGAAAAGGCAACATTCTCAGTGTATTTCTTCTCTCCTAACATTAATACTAAATCTGAAACTTTAGGTTTTGAACTAACTGTAACTGATCCATCTGGTAACTCTGACAAAGACGATGTCTCTGTCGTTGTTAGCACTGTAAACTTACCACCAAGAGCAAATGCAGGTCCTGATAGAAAGATTATCGGAGAATCTGATGTAACTGTTACAGGTTCTGGATTTGATCCTGAAAATCTTCCAATAACATATGCATGGAAACAAATTGGTGGAGAGACTGTGAAATTTGATACTACAAAGCCAACATTCTCATTTAAAGCCCCATCAGTAGTTTCTGGCGAAACTAAACGAATGGTATTTCAATTAACAGTAACTGACTCTGAAAACCAAAAGGGAACTGACCAATTGATTCTCCTTGTAGTTCCAGAAAACAGTAAACCAATTGTTGATGCTGGTGTTGACCAAATCGCTGATGAAAGAACTATGGTTAATCTAGTTTGTTCAGTATATGACCCAGATGGCGATGCAGTTACTTCAACATGGACTTCATCAAATAGTGATGTTGTAATTGACATGCCTGCATCTTTAGCCACTACCGTAAAACTCCCGGCAATTACTAAAGATCAAACTATTAGCATGACATGCACAGCATCTGATGGTAGACTATCTGCATCTGATAGTATGAACATTCAAGTTGTAAACACATTGAATCTACCAATTGTAGCTGATGCAGGTTTAGATAAAATAGTAAATGAAAATGTCAAAGTTTCATTAGATGGTAGCAAGAGCAATGATCCAGAAGGACAACCACTCTCATACATGTGGACACAAGTATCTGGTGAAACAGTGAAGTTGTCTTCAACGTCTTCAGTACAGCCATCATTCACATCTCCAATTGTTGCAAATGGTCAAATCAAAGTACTAGTCTTTGAACTCAAAGTCTTCGATGATAATGGTAGAGAATCAACTGATACTGTGAAGGTTACCGTTGATCCAATTAATGCTCCACCAACAGCAACTGCAACTGCTAAACAATCTTAATTTATTTACTTTCATTTTCTTCCAAATATTATATTGAATAATTTTTAATTCTAACAGTAAAAACTAATTCTAACTTAACATTTGAGTAAACAATATGATTTTAGATTGGCTTACACCAGATGGTAAATTACTATTTTCTGCCAGAATAATCCGTACATTTTCTTATGGCTTTCTAAGTATGATCCTGGCAATTTATCTAAGCCTAATTGGATTTGATGAAATTTTAATTGGCCTTATTTTATCTGCAACTCTTGTAAATAGCATAATTTTTAATTTGTTTTCTAGCTTTTTTGCAGATCGTATTGGAAGAAAAAAGGTTCTAATTATTTATGCCTCATTAATGGGAATCTCTGGTGGCATTTTTTTTGCAACTGAAAATTATTTTGCTTTGATCTTTGCGGCGTTTATTGGAACAATCAATGTCACCGGTTCTGAGACTGGGGCATTTTTATCATTAGAGCAAGCAATACTTCCACAAACTGTCAAAAACATCAAAAAAAGAAATACTGTTTTTGCACTATATAATATGGTTGGAACCTTTGCAATGGCTGGAGGTATCTTACTTGCGTCTTTACCTCAAATTATACAAAATAATTTTGGGTTTTCAACAATTGACTCCTTCAAACCACTTTTCATGATTTATTTGTTAGCAGGAATCATAGTTGCTATAATTTATTTTTTCTTTACCAAAGAAATTGAAGTTAGAAAACCCATTGATTCTAAATCTTTTTCATCTAACCTGTCTCCCAAATCAAAAAAAATTGTTCTTAAAATGTCATCATTATTTGCATTGGATTCTTTTGCAGGTGGATTTGTGATTCAAAGTATTGTTGCTTTTTGGTTTTTCACAAAGTTTGGAGTTGATCTTACAACTTTGTCTATGGTTTTTTCAGTTGCAGGAGTACTTACCGCAATTTCATTTTTCTTTGCAACAAAGATTGCAGATAAGATAGGATTGATAAACACTATGGTTTTCACTCATATACCATCAAATATTTTTTTGATTCTAGTTGCAATCGCTCCTACTTTTCATATTGCACTTGCATTGTATTTAGTTAGAATGAGTCTATCTCAGATGGATGTTCCAACAAGACAGGCATACATTGTTGCAGTAGTTGAGGAGAATGAAAGAATGGCAGCTGCTGGAATTACAAACACTTCCAGAAATATTGCACAATCTATTAGCCCCTCTATAACGGGTGCAATAATTCACTCTCTATGGTTTTCTGCACCGTTTGTAATTGGTGGATTACTAAAAATAATTTATGATATGGGAATTTATATAAATTTTAGAAAAACAAAACCTTTACCTGAATCTGAATAACGTTTTGTTATATTTTTAAAAAAAGATAAGTTCAAAGATGTAATTTTAATACGATGTACAAATGTGATTATAGTGGATTCATCGTTTGGAGATAGAATTTGTTATTTTTGTATGAGTTGTACATCATGTATGGTGATGGTATTATACGACACTCATGTCTTTAGCTAATTAGCATTAGCT
>CAZDPM010000136.1:0-2774 GCA_964507355.1 uncultured Nitrosopumilaceae archaeon | reverse complement strand
CAGCAACTGGTCTTTGTTTTCGCATACCACCAGTACCAACTCTCATTCTGACAACAACTATGCCTTGTTTTGCTTTGTAACCTAATCTTCGGGCTCTTTGCAAACGACTTGGTCTATCTATACGAGTAATGGCATTATCCTTACGCCATTCAATTACCCTATCTCTAATTTCAGGAGTATTCTCTTTCCATAGTCTGATCCAAGTTTTGTCTTGTATACTAGGCATATCGGTTCTAGTAAAATCACCCTTTAATAACTTAAATCGTCAATGTGGCAAAAACCACTAAAGAATCAAAAATACTCTCGAGTGGGTATCTCAACCGCACTCAAAGAGTTTGCTTCGCAGAAAACTCGATAATTCAAGTCACCATATTTCATTAAAAAGGATTTCTGTGCATAGATTTGAGATTTTTATTGAGTAATCATAAAGAAAACCCGATGAAGGTAAAGCAAGTACTGATCATAACAATGCTGCTAGTTTTTAGCATATCACTATCAAACGTTTACGCCACACCAACTGTGGGAATTTTAATGGAAAAGACCACTTACAATTATTGTGAAAAATTATTCTACACAATTAAAGTCTCTGAAATTACAGGAGACCCAGCAATATTACACATTACAGATGCTGCAGGAAAAGCAAGTAGTGCAATCCCAATTCCAATTTCTAATTTGGAAACTCCAATTCCTTCAGTAATGCCATTTGAAGCAGAAGTTTTTCCACCGGGAAAATATTTTTTAGATGTTGAATATTCAGGCGGAGAAGATACAGTATCATTTGATTTATTGGATTCAGAAAATGTGTGTATTTCAACTGTGATGAAACAGTTTGCTTTTAGTTGGATCAATAACCAAATATCAGATGGATTTTTCATAGATGCAATAAACAAATTTGTAGATAAAGACATAATCAAAATCCCAGAGAAATTTAGTGAAAAAAATCTTCAAGACATACACATACCAATTTGGGTAAAAAATGTAGTCGCCTGGTGGCTGGATGATAAAATTTCAGATGATGAAGCAGCAAAAGCTATTCAATACTTGATTAACAAAGAGATCATAGTAATTTAAAAAATGAATCGATACTCAAAGATAACAATAGTGGCAATTATTGTAATAATCATTCCATTTGTATACTCTGTGTTGAACATCATTGCAGTTGAACAGTTACAATTCAAATGGAATGAAAATAAATTTAGTTTTTTTGAATTATCAAATGGCGGAAATGTGGAATTTTGCAACACCATGCCATATTGGATGAATTTTAAAAAATTTGAAGTAGTTACATTTTACGATATGAAGCAAAACGGAATATTCACTGTAGAGCCACTTACAATAAACCCGTCTTCAATTGCTATTCAAAAAGGAATATTTTCTTCTGAAGAATTTACCACATCACAATATGTGTTTATGAACCTAGATTTTGAATTCGATGGGGGGGATATCAGAATAGACCCAAACAAGTTGTATGTGTTGGTAAATATCAATACGCCGATCATCGGAATAATTCCATATACAACCACTGTACAATATTCAGGATTTGAATTTAGTAATTTAATGAATAATGAAAAATTAAGTTGTTAAATTATTTACTACTCTTACTTGCTTTAGACATTATAGCTAATACAAGTCCAATCACACCTGCAATGATAAATGCTGCAACAACTCCAATGACTAGCTGTTTTCCTAATCCTTGAGGGGTAACTTCAGATTCCGTAACTGGTTCTGCTACACATTCACCATTTGTAAAAACACTTCCAGGACCACATCTTTCATCCAATACACAAACACCATCTTTGAGAATTGTTCCAGGACCACATTCGGTCTTTGGCTTTTCAACTACTGGTTTTTCCACAACAGGTGAAGGATCTTCTGGTTTTGTAACTACGGGTGGAATGATTTCTGGTTCCTCTTCAGGTGGAATGATTTCTGGTTCCTCTTCAGGTGGAATGATTTCTGGTTCCTCTTCCACTAAGGGTGTATCTTCAGATGAACCAAATTGAGATCCAATAATTTCAACTTCTTCAGTCCCTGAAGGTAATGTAATGCTTAGAGTTCTACTTTGAGCAGTGGTACTAGTTTCAGAATAAACTGGCTCATCCCCATCAACTAGAACAATAAAGTCATCATCTTCATCTTGGTATACAGAATCAAAAAAGTTTCTATCCAGTGTAATTTCCAAAGTTCCTGTAGAACTAGTAACATCAACACCAACAATTAGAGAAACGAAATCAGTATCAGCAGACATTGAAGAAACAGTTACATCGGTACCAGTATATTCAACATCATAAGAGACGCCATTCACATCAACAGTAGTAGTCTCGGCATAAACAAAAGCTGAAGTAAATATTGCAACTATAATTAAACCAATTGAAATTTTAGCTAGTGAATCTAAACTTGGCATTCTTCCTAGTCGGTCAGATTGTGCATCCATACCTTGACTTCGCATAAAGAATTACCACAAAATCCGTCTTAAAAAGAATGAGGCGACATTTAATCACGTATCAGTCAAGCTTTTTTGGGTTATTTTTCTATTTTACGCAGAAGTTAGATTACGCCACGAAGAATCTGAATAATCTTTTCCCCAATTATGTTAGCAGCCAGAGATTGAGCCTCCTTTGTTTGAGCCCCAATATGAGGAGTAAGAATGACATTATCTAACTCGGCTAATTTGTTTCCTATTGCAGGCTCTTTCTCAAAGACATCCAATGCAGCACCACCCAAATTACCATTTTTTATTGCTTCATACAAAGCATCTTCATCAACTACTCCAC
>CAZDPM010000135.1:0-2794 GCA_964507355.1 uncultured Nitrosopumilaceae archaeon | reverse complement strand
AAATTTATTTATCTTGTAAAATGGTCATGAGAAACAGAATAATCTGTAAAGAATGTCATTTAGAACTAGAAACCCGTTCTGAACGTAGCATGAAGAAATGTGAAGGATGCCAACTTCAATAGTTCTAAATTGAATTATTTTTTGTCTAGATGAATAAGGTAATTACAAATAATGTAACGCTACCAATCATGAATCCTTTTGTTAATTTCAAAGATTTGTCTAGTGCTTTGGAATAATCTTCGTATATACCTTGACCCATGACTTTCACATCTGCCTCATTTTCTAAAATTTCGAACTTTGCTGAAGATACTTTTGATTCTGCATTATATGCAATTTCTAAAAACCACTTGGTTAGTTTGTCTGAACTTGTGATAAGTCCTAGTTGGTAATACCCATTTCTATTTCTAGCTTTGACTGGGGCATAATGTGTATCTGATGTACAAATTTCTAATAACTGAAGCCCTTGTTTTGCAAAGTTCTCTACAATTTTTTCTCTTACCCCATTTTCCATATTGTTTGCATCTGCCCATCCCAGAAAGAATTTTTTATCATTAATTTTTAGACATACCACTCCTAAACCTCCCATTGCCAAGTCTTCAGTCCATACATCCATACTATCTGAATTTGCATATCCAAACTCTATAGGGTGACTATCTTTTGTAATTAAAGAGTCTAGGCATGATTTTGCAGCTTTTAGCATATCTTCTCCATCTTGTTTTGAAATTTCTTCACCCATTGCATTATGGCAATCAACTATCAGTGTTCTAACATAATTTCTGTTTTTAGCATATTGTTCTATTTCTTTTTTCATATAGTTTGGAATATCTTCCATTCCGTGTGGAGACAAGGAGAGAAACAATAATGGATTATTTCCAAAAAGTAATCCTGTTACACGAGCTTTGTTAATCTGAACTGTTACTGGTTCTGTACATATTAGTCCCTCTTCTTTTACTATGCTGGTATCTAAATTTTTTAAATAATTTTCGACCTCGTTTTTTGATGGAAGATTCAAAGAGTGATCTGAAATACTATGCATAATCATTGCTGAAGACTCTAAATTTTTGTACATCAAATATGGGATATTACTTCCTCCTACTGGATGATATGGGCCTGGATGAATCTCAGGTAACACCATTCTAAATTTCATATTTCCATTTGATGTACTTAGTCTAATTTGTGATGTAGATACTTTAGTTTTAAATGAACGTTGTTCGATAATCTCCTCAGCTTCTGTAAAGTCATTACCTTGTGATGCTAAATATGCCTGTATTGTTTTATGGGTGCTCTCCATGCCTGGTCTCCCAGCTCTGTCAGTTAATACTGACCACACACTAGCAATTATCAAAAATACTGCACCAAATCCTATCGCCATTGGATTTGTTAGAGTTGAATACCACATATCATATGGAATCATTACTAAGAATATCGCAAGTGGTTGAATCATGCATATTACCCATGCTCTTTTGATACTTACACCTAAAGTTGTCGTGAAAATTCCTATTCTGAAACTAGCAAATAGAAACATTCCATAAGTTACAAAAAATAATGATGTATCTTTTACTAGAACAACACTTGCCAGTAATCCCATTAACAACACTGCAATCCATAACATATTTCCAAAAAGAGATGCATGCAGTGATTTTGAATATTCTTTTTTCCTAGTGAATCGAGTATCAATTAATTGTGATAATGCTAATACTCCAATCACTATTGGAATCCTAAACCAATTTTCATCTGATCCAATATATCCAAAATAAACTATAGCTGCAATTACTGCAGAAATTGCTAACGATCCAACTAGCGAAAAATAATGGGATGCCGGATTAATTAATGTAAGCGAAAATCTATTGTGTATGTTTGAAACATCATCTGAAGATTTTTCCATGCCTTATTTCGCGACTAAAAATATATCAACTAGCCAAGAGACCACAATCAAGCTAATGGGAACTGAAACAACAATTCTTGGATCAACTTTGAATCCTTTGGTTTCATCCTCAAAGAATCTCATGAGGCCTCCACTTGATGCCGGTAGCGGGGCTCCTTTCTTTTTACTGCTCATGCTGTTTTTCAAAGCTGGAATTTTGACATAAATACTTTATTCTATAATAAAATTCACGAGCAATCCTAAAAAAGAGATGTTTTGAGACTATTTTACCTCTAAATTTAGTCAAAATAAGTGATGATTGATGTCTAATTCCAATTTACTCATTAAATAATCATGATCTCTGTATTTACCTCAAAACCTAATCCTGAAATATTTCGGTTACATTAATAATCAGTATTTGTGAATTAGATGAGATTAGTTGAAAAGAATTGAATTAACTTGTTATGAACAACAAGCTCCAAGTATAGAATATGTTTTGAAAAAATATAAAGTTTCATACAATTTTAAATTGGCGATATCTGATGACAATAAACTAATTCATTATAGTGTGATAGTTCCCGATATAATTTCAAGAAATGTAATAAATGAATTAAGCGATGTTCTGGATACTAGAATTAAAGAGATTTATCTTATTAGCCAAACTCTTGATTCAGCAATTTCTGAACATTCGGATCGATTACATGAAGAAGAAAAATTAAAACATGTAAAAAAAGATAAAAAAACAACTGAAGAATTTAAAACACTAACTGAACCTTCAGTTGAACTAAAGAAAAATTTATTATTTATGATTGCAATCGCATCTGCTGTTGCTTTAGTTGGTTTATTTGCAAATAATGCCTCTCTTGTAATTGGAGCAATGTTGTTATCTCCTTTACTTGGTCCAATAACTGCATTTTCTTTTAATGCTGC
>CAZDPM010000134.1:0-2874 GCA_964507355.1 uncultured Nitrosopumilaceae archaeon | reverse complement strand
GTTTAATTTTCCTTCCACTTGATTGAACATCCAATTGATGGGTCGAAATCTTTTTCAATTTTTTCTCCAGCTAGTAATTTTTCTATATTCTTACTCATTGTTTTCTCTGTAGCTACTGCATCAGGTTTCATTGCATTATCTATCTTACCATGGAATACTAATTGCTTATTGCTATTGAATAAAAAAGGGTCTGGTGTACATATGGCACCATATTTTTTTGCAATCTCTTGAGTGTCATCTACTAGATAATCAAATTTGAATCTCTTTTCTTTTACTGTTATTTTCATATTTTCAAAACTGTCTTCTGGATAGTCTTTAGAGTCATTACTGTTAATTCCTACTATCGCTATTTTATCACCATATTTTTCATGCAATTCGTTTAACGCATCTACCTTTGCCTTGACATATGGGCAGTGATTACACATGAAAATAACTAAAATTCCACGATAATTGTTATAGTCATTTAACGTATGTTTTTTATCATCAACGCCTAAGAGTTGAAACTCTGGCGCTTTATCACCTAGTTTTAATTTAATCTGAGATTCTAAAAGTACCATAAATTGATATTTTTTTATACGAATAAAATTCTTCTTACGAAGACAACAATTAAAATCCACACATTATTCCTTCTTGATGTGGGCTGGTAGTATAGCCTGGTAGTATACCCGCCTTGCACGCGGGGGGTCATGGGTTCAAATCCCGTCCAGTCCACTTACACACTCTTCGATCAATTATGAATATCGGATTTCTGGATGGATTTAAATAGGATAACTTTTCGTTTTAATCTATGACAAGCGCAGCAGATGCATGGCCAGTTTGGATTCCACTCATTGTTGGATTGACACCAGGATTAGTATACTGGTTAGCAATTACCGCAATGAAGAAAAGACGATAAAATTTTTATTTCTTTTAACTTCTTTTTATTAATTATTTAGTGTTAACTGGGTTAAACGTTCTTACCTTTCTTGTTGACTATATCATATGTTGCATAAAATTAATCCCTAATCAATAAAATTTACATGAAGAAAATTATTCTTAGCATATTTTTGATTCTAATGTTATTCCCTATCACATCTGGTTTTGCTCAAAAAACAGATACTCTACCTACCCTGTCTGTAGTTTTTACAAGTAACGCTCCATTTGTTTACCATGATGAACAAGGATATACTGTAGTTGTGGGTGAAGTTAAAAACACCAACAAGCTTACCTCTGTAACAGATGTACGAATACGTGTAATTTTTTATGATGATATCAATCCTGAACCTTTAGAAATTGTTGAAGGTAAATCTGCTTTGCAAGTAATCCCGCCTCTTGGAACTTCTCCTTACATAATAAAATCAAAAACTCCAAATTCTGAGATTACCCATGCTTCTGTTTCTCTTGGCCTATTCAATTCATCTACTTCTAAATCAAATCAACTATCTGTAGAAGTAAACAATATCACCTTGGATGACACTCTTCATTTTTCAGGTGTTTTAAAAAATGGTGCAGCCCCATCAAACAATGCCACTGTTTATCTTGTATTTTATGATAATTTTAAACCTCCTAGAGTAATAGATGTAATTACCATTCCTTTTGGCAGTGTTAAATCAAATGAAACAATAAATTTCAAGTTCAATGAAAAAATTCAATCAAGATCTGTCGGTTTTACTATTTCCGCTGAATCAAACGTATTTTATTCCGAACCAAAAAATGTGATTATTCCAGAATCTGATATTACTACAAAACTTGTTACAATATCTAAAGTATCGATACTTGATAATGAGGGAAAAAACCTTTCAGAAATTAAAGTTGGTTCAACGGTAGTAATTCAAAGTGATGCTTGGATTCAATTCTCAGCAGATCAAAAAACTAACGAAACTCCGTATACATATTATGTTCAAATTAAACAATCTGGGACGCCATATGTCGAATTTATAGGAAACTATGATGGACGCTATATTGAAACTGGTCAACAGTCTCAATCTGTAGATTGGATTCCAGAAAGAAGTGGTTTATTTTTTATTGAGACATTTGTTTGGGATAGAAATAACGTTCCTATCGCTAATCCTGGACCCATAGTATTGATAATTGTAAACTAGTAGATTTATTTTCATATATTTCTATTTGTTAGTATGTCTCAGTTTACTCTTGTTGCAATGGGCGGAACTTTTGATATTATTCACAAAGGCCATATTACTTTACTTGCAAAAGCATTTTCAATTTCAACTAATGTGATAATTGGACTAACTAGTGATGAATTAGCTGAAAAAAGAGGAAAAAAAACTTTGAACAACTATGAAAAAAGATTTGAAACATTAACAAATACAATTAATACAAATTTTCCAAATAATCGCTTTCAAATTAGTAGACTAGATAATGATTTTGGGCCTGCCGTTTTAGAACAAAATGTGCAGGCTCTTGTAGTAAGCGATGAGACCGAAAATCAAGGAGACATCTTAAATCAACTTCGTAAAGAAAAAAATCTATCTCCTGTAAAAGTAGTAGTAGTTCCTATGATATTGGCTCATGATGGCAATAGAATTTCTACAACCAGGATAAAAAATTCAGAAATAGACATCGATGGTAATGTATCATCAATTGACTAGAAGATTGTCTATGTTTGAGTAATTGTAATAAAACAATATTTTTGGATCAAGACTCAATGGCAATTATAAATAACATGATGAAAAAATTTGATGCTGACATTTCAAACCTAAAGGAGGGTCTACACCCTGAAAATCTTTCATATTGGTATGATAAAATTATCAAAGAAACTATTGATATGGCTCCACCATGGTTGCAAGACAAGATCAAAGTAAAACAAGACCCAATTCTTACTATGAAATTTAATCTTGATATCTCAAAAAGGGCAGTTCGTTATTTTATGATTGT
>CAZDPM010000133.1:0-2892 GCA_964507355.1 uncultured Nitrosopumilaceae archaeon | reverse complement strand
TGATAATATTTTGAAAGTAGATGGAGTAGAAGATGTCAAAGTAAACGTATCAAATCATTTCATGGCAGAACAAATCAACAATCAGGTAAATAATAGTCCTAATCCAAAAAAGAAAATTTAACTTTTAAAACCTAACATATAACCACGAAGTAATTGAATACCCATGGCTGGATCTACTCCTTTTGGACATACTTGACTACAAGAGCCTGCAAAATGACATCTCCAAATACCATGAGAATCATCAATAATTTTTAGTCGGTCATTTTTTCCTTTATCTCTACTATCAGCAACATATCGATATGCTTGAGCTAATGCCTGAGGTCCTACAAATGAAGAATCTGTTGCCATTGTTGGACATGCAGAATTACACAATCCACATTTAATACAATTTGAGAATTGGATATATTGTTCTAGTTCTTCAGGAGTTTGGAGAAATTCTTTTGCATTACTTGTGATTTCAGTATCTTCGCGAATCAAATATGGTTTTACTTTATGATGTGTATCAAATAGTCGTTCAAACTTAACTGCCAGGTCACGAATGATTGGAAAATTATTCATCGGTTCAACAGTTACAACATTTGAATTCAATTCACTGATTTTTGTAAAACATGCTAATCTGGGTTTACCATTAATAATCATGCCACATGAACCACATGTAGCTTGTCTACAAGAATATCTAACAGCTATAGAATGATCAAAATGTTGCTTAACATCAAGAATTGCTTCTAATACAGTGGTCCACTTCTCATATGAAACATTAAATTCCATGAATTTTTTGGTGCTATCATTTGCAGGGTTAAATCTAGCAATACGCAAAGTAATTGTCTGCATAGTACTTTTTGCTGCCAAACTTGGTACTTGAGCCATCTATGTCATCCCCGTATTGACCATTATTATTGTTCGTGAACCATACGCAATTAATGCTACCATAGCCACAATACAACCATAAGATACTGCCTTTTCATATTTTCTACCTTGTTTTAACTCAAGAAGTATTACTCTTAATCCATTAAACCCATGAATGGATAATAAGATCAAGATTATTTCGAGCATTCCAGCATATGGTAAGAATTTGTAGTTTGCAAGTACACTATCATATTCTAAAGATTCTGCAAATCCTTGGGTAAGACGCATCAATATGTGAACTGCAACAAGTGCTACAGCAGCTAGAGCTGTCCCATAATGTATTTTCATAATAATGCTTTCTCTCATCTTATTCACCAAACATTACCGCGAGTCCATACATCATTGCAATTGCAGCAAGTATTATTGCAGAATAGATTCCCATTTTGTGTCTAATGTTTTGAGAGGCTGGAATGTATGGATAATCAGGTCTTGCAGGTTTGCCCACTCCAACTCCTCCATGTCCAAGCATAACTCTAATTCCATTGACAGTATGGAAAACGCACATTGCAATAACTATAGCTAAAATAGCATGACCTTCGTTGGTTTGTGTAATTGCAAGAAATTCATTCCATCCAACTTGACCTTTTAAAATTGAACTAGTTTCATAGATATGACCTATAAAATATGCCAACAATCCCAATCCACTTAATCTCATTAACAGGTATGCTACTCTTTCAATACCATATCTGCGAGGGTTAATCATTCCACCAATACCCTCTTTGTGTTCATCTTGGTTGGTCATCTAGTATTTCCTCTCTACGGGTTGATATTTAGTAATTGTTACAGGATGTGTTTTCATGATTGGTTCTTTAGAATCATAATATGCTAGAGTATGATGTAAAAAGTTTGTATCATCACGTTTTGGATAATCAGTTCTTGCATGTGCACCTCTTGATTCTTTTCTATTAATGGCTCCAAGTAAAACAATTTCTGCAACTCGAAACATTGAATCAAGTTCCATCACATTTGAAAAATTGGTGTTGTATTCATTTGCTTTGTCATCAACGTGTTTCCAAGTTTGTTCTTTTAGTTGACGAATCTTTTTTAATCCTTCAACAAGATTTTTTTCGTTTCGGAAAACATATGCTTTATCATTCATAATATCAGTTAGTTCTTGTTTAACCTCATATGGATTAGCATCGCCATTTCCTCTAAAAATTCCATCGTAAATTCTTTTTTCTTCGGCTGCAACTAAATGATGAGGCCATGAAGTGGGTAAAGTATTTTTTTCAATATAATCAACTGCCAAACTACCAGTAATTTTTCCCCAAACTATACACTCTGAAGTAGAATTTGCACCAAGACGATTTGAACCATGAACACTGTTACATGCAGCCTCACCAGCAGCCCATACACCTTGAAGTTCAGTAGCCCCATCGATATCAGTATGAATGCCACCCATCATATAATGACATACAGGTCTAACATCAAGTACGTCAGTTGAAGGATCTAAGCCTGAAAATTTGATAGAAATTTCCCGGATACCACCTAATTTTTCTTTAATTTTTTCATCGCCAAGATGTCGTAAATCAAGTTTCATACAATTAACACCAGTTTCATGTTTGAATCCACGGCCTTCACTCATTTCGGTCATCATTGCTCTTGAAACAATATCACGTGGAGCTAATTCCATTTTTTCACCAGCATATTTTTTCATAAATCGTTCGCCTTTGTTATTTAGTAGATAACCTCCTTCACCCCTTGCACCTTCAGTGATCAATATTCCAGAAGGCAAAATACCAGTTGGATGAAATTGAACAAATTCCATATCTTTTAATGCCATACCTGCACGTAATGCCATATCCAAACCATCGGGAGTTGAAGATAACGCATAAGTGGAAAAACTATACAACCTTCCAGCTCCACCAGTTGCAATGATCAGAGCTTTGCCTTTAATGGAATAAAATGTACCAGATGAAAGTTCAATTGCTGTAATTCCCATAAATCGTTTTCCATCATGAATAATTGATGTTGCAAACCATTCAT
>CAZDPM010000132.1:0-2942 GCA_964507355.1 uncultured Nitrosopumilaceae archaeon | reverse complement strand
ATGTAAAAATTTTCATTAAATCTTCAAAACTTTTCTTAACTACGATGTGTAGCTGCTCTACCCCTTTACTGTCTACGTTAATACTATGTTTTAATCCATCCAAAAATGAAATTGTTTTGGGATATTTTGTTAGATATTCCATTAATTCTGTGCTAAAAAAACCTCTATTTAAAGCAGAACCAATAAAATTTCTAGCGATTCGTTGGATTTGTTAAACCCCTAACATATACACATTGATCTGGAGATATGGCCATCTCTGTTGGGCTAATTTTTCTATCTGTGAGTTTGGCCCCTGAGTTTCTAACAATCGCAAATGGTTTTGATTCTGCAGCTTCACCCATCTTGTGATTTGCAATTGTTGCAAGATTATCTACAACTGCTTGAAATGTCACCTTTAAGGCATTTCCATCGAGGTCTTTTTCTGCCCTCATATCTAATACTGGTTCTATGCCGGCACATGCTATTGCAACTCCAGATGTCCCTATACGCGACGGCATTAGTCTGCTATCTACTAGAATTATCCCTACATGGATTAAAAATTTTAAAAAAATTTTCCTTCTGATCTGTTCTGCAATGATGTATGGGTTTTTTGGATATAATATTATTTTTCCTTTTTTAGCATTCGATTTATCAATTCCTGCATTTGGTGCCATTATGTTATCCGCTGATGTAATGACAAAGCCTGAAATCCCACCAAAAATTTTATCTGACTCTCTTAAAATTACTTCAGCAATTTCTTCTTTCATTTGAAATTTCTTGGAAACTTCAGTTCCCTCTCTTGATGCTTTGACAGTGTTAAGATTAACTAACCTTCCTTGCGAATTGGAGATGTATTTAGTAGATATCACAATTACATCTCCTTCTTGTAGTTTTTCATCATTTTTTTCTAAGGTTCCAAGTAATGTCTCAAAGACATCAAATTTTTCCTCCTTTCTTTCTGAAACTAACGGTAATACTGTTAGAGACATGTTGTAAAGTAAGATTTCTTTTCTTTTTTACTGTTGTGTAATTATTTTCTCAGATTTTACTTTGAATTAGTCTAACCAGAATGGTTTTTTATCTGGATTACTAACGCTGTTTTATGGAATTTCAAATCCTCAAAAACCCAATGAGTATATTGGAAGTAAATCTAAACAAAGATGAATCAATTACTGCAGAAGCAGGCGCTTTGGTGTTTATGCAAGGTGAAATCCAAATCGATACAAAAATACGTTCTGGAATTCTAAAAGCAGTCAAAGTTTCACTTTTAGGAAATGAGTCATTTTTTGTAAACAAGTATACTGCAAAACATAATGAATGTGTTATCGGTTTGACTGGTCCTCCAGTTGGCGATATTGTAGAAATTCCAATTAATGATAATGCTGGATTTATTGTTCAATCAGGCTCTTACATCGCATCAACTCCTGATGTGGAAATTGATACAAAGTGGCAGGGATTCACAAAGGGAATTTTTGGAAGTGAATTATTTATGCTAAAAGCAACTGGAGAAGGAAAAGTATTTTGTAATGCATATGGTGGAATTATCCAAAAAAATATTTTATCTGGTGAGACATTTATTCTTGATAATTACCATCTTGTTGCATTAAGTATTGATTCTGATTACCAAGTTACAAAGTTTGGAGGACTAAAAAATACTATTCTTGGTGGAGAAGGACTAGTTACAAAAATATCTGGTCCTGCAACTATCTATTTTCAAACAAAGAATCTCAGGGAGTTAATTGATTTACTTGGAGTAAAGCACACTCAAGAAACTCAGGGAAGTAATTTCAATATTGGTGGTTTTAGAGTTGGAATGTGATTTTATACCAATATTCTTTAGATTGTTAGTATGAACGTCTGAAAAGCTTTTAATCTGTATAAAGTGCTTTTTCGATTATGAATATTACTGAGAAGATTCTTGCACGTGCTTCTAGTAGACAACGGGTTGCTACAGACGATGTAATTTTTGCAAATGTCGATAAAGTAATGGTTCATGATGTATCCGGACCTGGTGTGATCAAAGTATTTGATAAATTAAAAAAACAAGGCATTAATGTTGATAAATTATGGGATCCGACAAAAGTTTGGGTAGCAGAGGATCATTTTGTTCCTTCTGCAGATAAGGTATCCGCTGAAAATGTGATTAAACTATCAAACTTTACAAAACAATATGGAATTGAAAAACACTTCAAGTATGGTATGGGTCAATACGGAATTTGTCACACCTTATCTCATGAGGAGGCACTAGTTTTACCTGGTGAAGTATATGTTGGGGGTGACTCTCATACAAATACCACTGGTGCACTTGGTTCTTTTGCTTGTGGATTAGGTCATACTGATGTAGCTTATGTATTGTTAAATGGAAAAATCTGGTTTAAAGTTCCTCAAACATTATACTTTAAGCTAAACGGAAAACTTCCAGATCATGTAATGGCTAAAGACTTTATTTTAAAAATTATCGGTGATATTTCAACTGAAGGAGGGGCATACAAAACAATGCAGTTTGGAGGAAGTGGAATTAGTGAAATGTCTGTAGAAAGTAGATTGACAATGTGCAACATGACAACAGAGGCTGGAGCTAAAAATGGAATTGTTGAACCTGATCAAAAAGTAATTGATTATCTCACTAGTAGAGGAGCTAAAAATATCTCTCTAGTTCATGGTGACACAGATGCAGAATATGAAAAGATATACGAATACGAAGGTTCTGAAATGGAACCGCTTATTGCAAAACCATTTTCTCCAGAAAACATCGCTATAGTTAGAGAAGCACCATCTGTAGAATTGGATAAATCATACATTGGATCATGTACTGGTGCAAAGTATGAAGATTTGGAAGCAGCTGCCAAAATTCTCAAAGGAAGAACAGTTAAGATTAGAACTGAAATCTTGCCTGCCTCAATTTCTATTTACAAACGAGCAATGGAAAATGGATTGCTCAAAATATTCTTAGATGCAGGTGT
>CAZDPM010000131.1:0-2968 GCA_964507355.1 uncultured Nitrosopumilaceae archaeon | reverse complement strand
TACTTAGACACGGAACAAAGAATTCAGTTACTACATCATTTCTATCTGAGCGATACTCCTGCTCAAATTTCATCTCTCTAAACCCCAATAATTTTTTAATGTAATTTTGTTATTTAAACAAACATTTGTTGAATGACTCTACTTTTATTACATGTAAATTATAGATGCTCCCGTCGGGATTTGAACCCGAGATCACTGCCTTGAGAGGGCAGTATGCTTAGCCGGACTACACCACAGGAGCTTGTTCCAAAACAATCTACATCTCAATTTAAAGGAAATGCTTTGACAATGAGTCTTTGGTAAAAATTAGTAAGTATGTTGCTTTATACAAAATTCCAAATTAATAATTCCATGGATTTGAAAAAATTCATCGAAAACCAATCTTTGACAAATTTTCCTGTTGGATTAGGAGGATGTAGAGCAATTAATTCTTTTTTTGATTCATGCGACTATGACATTACCATATTTGACAATAAATCTGAAACAGAAAAAATTGTCTCATATGATGATGCTCTTATAAGAATTCATCATGGTTCATTCAATGAAACTCAATCTAACATTCTTGTTAAGTATGACGGAATGCAGATTATTCATGATGAATCATGGGAACTTCGAATGTTTCTATCAAAAATAAAAGAAAAACATTTACTTCTTTACAAAGACAATGCAAAAAATTGTCTGTTTAGTTCTCTTTTTTGTTGTGAAAAAACCAAAGAAGGAATCAACACATCAAACGCTTTTTCATCTTGCTGGCAAATTTGTGCATCTTATTTTTTAGCTGATGCAATTTACTCTCTAAATTTATCTGCTCCAAACCCAACACATATGTTGGATATGATGCGTAAATTCAAGAAAAATCAAATTAATGAACATATCTCAATTGTAACCCAAACAGTTGGAATTGAAAGAGCTACTTTTCCTTTACTAGAAAGAATGCTCAAATCTACAATTGGGTTTTCTGATAAAATAGAACATAACAATCATTCAAAAATCATTCAACAAAAATCTGACTATTTTATAAAAAATTCAATGTTATCTGACTGCTATTTTTACTTGGGATATGTGAATAGAGATAATTTTGAAAAGATTAAAGACAAAATAGACCATCAGCCAGATCTAATCCATATACTTAGGGTTGCCTTTGATATAGAAGCTGATTCTAATGTACTTGAGCAACACGTAAAACTTATTCAAAAATCATGCAATACAGTACTTAGCCTTGTTTCTAGTGCGTAATTTTCTAAAGCCTTGTACTAACATTTTAAAATAAGTAATACCATTGCGTATCTATGACAGATCAAGCATGTGGATGCGAAGCAGATAGCGGCGATCCAACTTACTCATGTGATTGTGATATGCAAGGTCATTGTATATGCAGCGCAGATTGCAAATGTAAAACTGACGTTTGTAAAGAAGCAGTCAAACAACTGTAAATCAAAGTTGTTTTAATTTTATTTTTTCTTTTTAATTATTCTTCTTCCTCAATTCCCCAAGATTTTACCAGTTCTTTTTGGAATTTGTCGGATTGTTTTTCATCTAATGAAAATCCACAATTTTTGTGAGTTGGAATTACAGTCATTCCATCAAGCTTAAACTCTACTTCGTACAAGTGAACTTTTGAGCATTCACACATTCTGCGATTTCTTGATTTTTCCTCTATATTTGCTTATTTGAATAACGTTTAACTATCCGAAACGTGCATTTTTCTGTGAAATGAATGCATTTTCTGTAATTTTATCTATTTCTTTAATCATGATTTCAGGTTTGTATTCTACTCAATCTGCAACGGCCCAAGTTCAAGCAGGCGGTGTTGAACTTCCAGGTGATCCAACGTGGTTTGCAGGCGAAGGCCTCAAAAAAGGTGATTTCTTTTCATATTCATTATGCCATGTAAATTATCGTGAATGCGTTCCTTTTGAAATGGATTTGTGGATTAAAGGTGATGTAAAAACTGGAAGTGAAGACAAGTGGCTTGTCGATGTTGTAGTTTATGATGGAAATAAAATGATTAAAGGAAATATGGAACTTGGAAAACTAGCTCCTGAACCATCAGGCGGTACTGATAACCTTTTGGTGTACAGAAGTGCATTTAAATCATCTATTGTATGGTTGTCTGCTTTTGCAAATGGATATGATGAGGGTGGTGACAAAGGACCAAAAAAATTCTCTGCTAAATCTTGGGGAAAAATTGGAAATATTGGCGGTGAACAAATAATTCCACTTGCTATCGAAAAAATAACTGTTAGAGCTGGAACATTTGATACTGTTGACATCTCTTGGAAGACCGGTGGTGTTAGAAGTAATGTTTGGGTAGTTGATGATTTCCCATTTCCAGTTAAGGCTCACACATATACTCATGTCTCATCTGGAATTCCGCCAACTGAATACGAGTTTGAATTACTAGAATACAAACAAAATATTGTTGATGATCCATTTGCAAAAATCATTTCTACTGAAGACAATTCTAATTTTAAAGGATGTCCAAGTACTGACGCTCTAAATAAATCAGTAAAGAAACCAACCAAAAACTTTGAATATCAAATTCATGCTTACTATAGTCCAGATTTCCCAGTTGAAGGATGTCCGATGAAATGGCAGATAAACTTCCTTAGTAAATTTCATGACACTGAATTTTTGAATCAAGTTCAGTTTGATCTTATGGTTGTAGATGACAAATTTACTTTACCACCATTACGTTCTGTTGCTCAAGATCAGGGTTATGATTATTTGTATTCACCATCTGGTCAAGCCACTATTGATATGACGGTTAACCATAAACCTGGTATTGCTCATTTTGTTGTTTATGTGTATGGCCTATCTCCTCAAGGAATAGTCCCATCCAACCCAATTGACTATCTAGTAATTGATCTCCCAGTTTCTGCAAAGACTGGTGGTTTCACTACCTCAAACATCCCATCTTGGATTAAAAATAATGCAGGATGGTGGGCTGATGGCTCAATTGACGATA
>CAZDPM010000130.1:0-2996 GCA_964507355.1 uncultured Nitrosopumilaceae archaeon | reverse complement strand
CCAATTTCTTATTATATTTTAAATTAAGTATAAGAACTTACACTTTTGTATAATGTACAATGAGGTAATTTCCAAGTTTTTTTATTGTATTTAATCTGAGTCTAGGTGATTTTATGATTTTATCAAAACCTTTGCCTTGAACAAATGTAATTGCATCAGTTCCACCAATAATAAATGGAGAGATGGTAATCAAAATTTCATCAAATAAATTATTTTGAATAAATTGCCAATTAATCGTACCGCCTCCTTCTACCAAAATATTTTTAATTTTTCTTTTATTTAGATGACTCATTAAAGATCTTATGTTTACTGAGTTTTCACCTGTAATTATTATTTCAACTGGAAATTTTTGTAATTTTTTTAGATTAAATTTACTAATTTTTTTTGAAACAGCAATAATAGTTGGAACTTTGTCAGACGTTTGTAAAATTTTTGAGTTAATGTCTATTGATCCGTTTGAATCTAAAATTATTCGTATAGGATTTTTTCCTTTTACATATCTTACTGTAAGTAGTGGATCATCTCGATGAACTGTATTTTTTCCTACAAGAATTGCATCAGCTTTTGCACGAAGTTTATGAATTCTAATAGTATCTTTTTTTGAAGATAATTTTGAATCTCCTAAACGGGTAGCAATTTTTCCATCTATTGAAATAGCTGCGCTTAGAATTACATGTGGTCTAAATTTTTCCATGGATTATTTTACCTCCAATCATTACAGCACGAATATTAGATTCAGATGCTCTATGTACAATAGATGCATGAATATTATGCATTGGTTCTAAATCTAATGCATGTTTGTCGATAAAAATACCATCTGCGAATTTACCATTTTCAATTATACCAATATCTTTTTTTAAAATTTTTCCACCATTTACTGTTGCCATTTTTAGAATTTCTTTTGGATCTATTCTTTTTTTATGAATACCCATAGTTACTTTCCATAAATAATCCATCTCTCTAAACATATCTGGAGAATTTATCATTACATTATCAGTACCCAATGCTATCGTACAACCAAATTTTTTCATTAATTCAATATCAGGAATTCCTTCAGCAAGGGCAGCATTTGCCCTTGGACAGATAACAATTCCAGCAGTTTTTTTTGATGCAGAACGAAGATCGTTTGAGGACGCATATGTCATATGTACCAAAAAATGTGGTTTCATATTCAATGCACGTATTGTTTCAGATTTCCCAGTAATCTTTTTTGATTTAGCAACACTTTGTTTTGTTTCAGATGAATGAATAGCACGAATTTTAGACATGGATGAATAGTAATTTAGTACAGATGAGCTATTTTCATTTGCTCCACTTACGCCAATACCATCACATTTTTTTAGTAATTCTATAAGTTCATTTATTTTAGTTTTAGATAGAGAAACGTTTTTTTTAATTTCAGATGATCCTTGATAAAATTCTAGTCGTCCAAGAATAATTGGACGTATTGGTAATTCAGATAGAGCTTTTTTTAGTAGTAAAATACCTTCAATTCCGCCTTCTCTAAAATCTACAAAAGTTGTAATTCCTTTATTCATCATTGACTGGCAAGAATTTTTCATAAAACTTGTTAGATGTTTTTTATCGGTATTTTTTAGAATTAATGGTTTAATTCCAGACACAGGATGAATTCGCTTATCTACAGAACTATTTAGAACAACATCTTTTCCAATAGAATCTCCTATATGGGTATGACAATTTACAAATCCTGGGATTAATAGTAAGCCTCCACAATCTAATGTTTCATCTTTTGTATTAGTTCTCATATTAGATTTGATTTGTTTGAATCTTGAATCTTGAATCTTTATGTCTGTATTTGGAATAAAATCTAATTCATTACCTAAGAGAACACTAACATTTTTGATTAGCATGATAGTTCAAAAACGGATGGTTTTACTTTTCCTGAATCTCGAATTTCTCTTATAGTATCAAGAGATTTAGTTGCAAGTTTTACAGCATCCCTAGCATTTTTGGCATTACCAATTCCACAATTCAAAGTAATATTATCTTCGTTTTCAATTAATTTAATAAAATCTTTAACGGATTGTTTAGCTTCGTTGTTTGCAACTACCATAAAATTATCACCACCCATAAAAAATGTAAGAGCCTTTTTCTGTAGAAAAAATTTTGACATTTTTGCATATAGGTCAAAAATTATCGAAGTGGTCTCATAAGGAGAAATTATTTTTCGTTTTGATGTAAGATTCTCTACATCAAAATGCATTATTGAGACTTTTTGGTCAGAATAACCATTAATAAAGCCAAAAATAGAAAATTCTTTGTTTAAAATGATCTTATTTTTTTTCCCCTCATATGCTTTTAAATTTGCATCAAATGGAGAATTTGCATAACCAATAGACATGGATAATCGGATATCAAAAGAATTTTCGAGACTTTTTTGAATTTCAATATGATCCTCCAAGTTTAATCCGTTAGAAACTACAAAAAATTCATCAGATCTATTTAAAAAAACAAGACAATTTTTTTCTGAAAACAATTTTTGAATTTCTCGGTACAATGACGCTTGAAGCATTTGAAGTGCATGTTCCCTATCACTGCCAAGAGTTAATGTCCATGGTCCATAGCCACTAATCTTCAATATGCTAAGCTGAATCATTTTTGAATCCTTTGTAATTCGTTGAAGATTTTTACAACTGATTCCACAGCACGTTCTGCTACCGGTCGTATTCTAGCATATGCGTGTCTTTCCTGCATTCCAGGTCCAGTTATTCCCAAAGACACAGGTTTTTGATATTTAATTGATAATACAGATAGTGCATTTGCTGTAGAATATGCAATTACTTCATCATGTTTTGTTTGGCCCTTAATTATAGCGCCAAGAGTAACTACTCCATCAACATTTTTTTTTTGTAATAAAGCATCAATAACTATAGGCATATCATATGCTCCTGGTACTTTGCAAGTATAGTTTATTTTTAATCTCATTTTTTTTGCTTTTTCCTCTGCAACAGAAAGCATCCTAAACGTCACCTCTT
>CAZDPM010000129.1:0-3102 GCA_964507355.1 uncultured Nitrosopumilaceae archaeon | reverse complement strand
AATGTTGTACAGATTTCTACACATAGTGCGCATCCAATACACATTTGTTCGCTGATGTCTGGAATAATTCCTACTGGCATAACGAAATTTCTTCTGCTTTTACTCTTAATATAATTTGCCCAAAAAATATGTTCTATAACGGCGTTTCAAATTTTATAACACCGTTTAAATTCTGATCGCTATTAAAATTCCTTAAACATTGGATTGCTAGATTTTGAATATTTTTTCAGTAGATCCAACTTGATTTAACGATCTAAACATTATGCTATTATCAATTCTTTTTAGATGATACATTCCTGATTTCTTTGTATCAATAATGTGCCTACCTCCTGGGGACAGAATCCATTTCCCATCATCCTTTTTTCGTGTTAATGCTGTAATTATTACTAAAGAACCATTTTCATTTCCTATTGATGATAATAACATTAATGAAGCATTAATGAATCTCCCCGATTCTTTTTCATCAAATATGTTATAAAATCCATTAAGCGAATCGATTACGATCAAGATTTTTTCATTTGATATTTTTTTTGCAATATCAGATATAGTTTTTTTCAAATTAATTTTACTTGGACGATATATCTCAACACTTTCATTTTTTTTAATCATTTCTGAAACTACATAACCACTATAAAGTAAATCAAAATCTAAGAAAATTATTGGAAAAACAGTAGAATTTATTAATTTATTTAAAATTTCTGCTTTAAGAAAAGGTTCGGAACATAAAATTATGTTTGGATTTTTGGTTGAAAATTCCTTTTTTACAAATTTTAAATCATTATCTAAAATCACTTGAGGATTTTTATCCAACACTAATTTAATATATTACAGATATAATAATGAATTTGACTTCAAAAGATATATCAGAAGATTTTCCTAAATCTGATAAAGTTTATCTAAATAACGCTTCTGTTTCTTTAATGCCTTTACAAAGTATTGAAGCAATGAACGATTTTCAAATTTTATACAACTCTATGGGACCTGATTCGATAGATTCTCAATCATTTATTGCTGAAAAACTACAAAATACAAGAAAAATCATTGCAAAAATTATCAATTGTCAACCAGAAGAGGTTATCTTGACTCAAAGTACTACAGATGGAATAAACATTGTAGCCAATGGACTCTTATTTGAAAAAGATTCAAATATTATAATTCGTGGGTTTTCACATGAGCATCATGCAAATTTCTACCCTTGGCTTAGATTACAAAATAAAACTAGAATTAAAAATTTATCCATAGATAAAAATGGATTTTTTGATTTTGATGAATTTAAAACATTTCTTGATTACGATACAAAATTGGTAACCATTAGTCATGCATTATACAATACGGGATCAATATTACCCGTCGAAAAAATTGGAGATATACTTGAAAGTAATACCTCCTTTTTCATAGATAGTGCACAAACAGTTGGTTGCATAGGTAATTTTGATGTGACAAAGATCAAATGTGATTTTATGTCATTTAATG
Source organism: uncultured Nitrosopumilaceae archaeon (assembly GCA_964507355.1). Taxonomy (GTDB): domain Archaea; phylum Thermoproteota; class Nitrososphaeria; order Nitrososphaerales; family Nitrosopumilaceae; genus Nitrosarchaeum. The sequence goes on along the minus strand of CAZDPM010000129.1, from coordinate 1,629 downwards.
GTTCAAAGTGGCTATGTGGGCCTATGGGAACTGGATTATTTTATTGCAATAAAAAATCACATGAATTACTAGAACCTATGATGATTGGAGGAGAATCAGCAATGATTTATGATAAAACAAATCTTGCATTCAAAGATATTCCAGATAAATTCCAAACAGGATTTCGTAATTATGTTGGAATTGTGGGTTTAGAGTCTTCTGCAAATTATCTTCTAAAATTTGGTATGGACAATATTCGTAAAAAAGATCTATACCTTTCAAATCTTTTAAGAGAAGAATTATCTAAAATAAAAAATATTATTCTATATGGACCAGAAAATCCTGAACAAAGAACAAGTATTGTTTCTTTCAACATCGATGATTATAACCCACAAACAATTGTAAAAAAACTAGAAAAGCAAAATATTGTATTAGCTGTTAGAGAAATTTTTGACCAAAAAATTATTCGAATATCACCTCATTTTTTTAATACTGAATCTGAAATACTTCAGGTTATTAATGCAATTAAAAATCTATGATTTTTCCTGTTCTTCTATTACCATCATTGTTAGTGTTGATTGTATTTTACCAATTCTTCTAACTTTATTTGTGATGATTGATCGTAATTTTTCAGCATCTTTAGATGATAATTTTAGGACTATATCATATACTCCATAAACCCCTTGAACTTCATAATCTAAATCCTCCGTAGCAAGCATGCGTTTGATATCTTCTATTATTGATTCATCAGAACCGAGGTCGGAATTCAATAAAACATATGCTGTAGGCACATTGCAGTTTTTCATAAAACACTATTTAACCTTTCATAGATCTTAAAAACTGATTAATCCCTATCGTAATTTACTGATGTGAAACCAATCGATCTTACATTAACAATATCTACATCCGTTCCCACCTTTCCTGATTCTCCAAAACCACAATTCATTCTTTGGTCAAAACTAAAAGAAGACGGATATAATCTTGAATTGTTATTTCTTAGTTCTCACACTGGAACTCATCTTGATGCACCACATCATTTTATAAAAAATGGAATAAAAATCCATGAAATTCCCCTTGAAAGATTACTAGGAAATGGTATCTTGATAAAAATAAAAAAAGGAAAAAACCAATCAATTACCAAAAATGATTTAATTTTATTTGAAAGAAAAAATGGTAACATTCCAAAGCATTCATCAATATTTTTTTATACGGATTGGCAAAAAATTTGAATAAAAAGTCTTTTTTTATTTATAATCCAGGCCTATCTGAATCAGCTGCCACCTATCTTGTATCAAAAAAGATCAATTTAGTTGGGATTGACTCCCCCAGTATAGATTTGGGACAAGATAAAAATTTTAAAGTTCATAAAATCTTTGCAAAAAATAATATCTTAATTGTTGAAAATCTATCAAATCTAAATAAAATAATTTCAAAACAATTTCATTTTATAATTTTACCATTAAAGCTAAAAAATACAACTGGTTCTCCAGTTAGAGCACTAGCCATTCAATGAACAAAATGAAATCTATTTTTTTTATAATTTTTTGATAACTTGCCTATAATTGGTATCTGATTTCCACAAAATTGACATTTATTTTTCTCATCTAGATTCCAACCTTCAATATCAAAACCATATCTCTTAACCACAAT
>CAZDPM010000128.1:0-3105 GCA_964507355.1 uncultured Nitrosopumilaceae archaeon | reverse complement strand
GGTTTGATATTTTCAATTCCAGGCAGATTTGCTTTATCATCCCATAATTTTACACTAGCTGTAGAATTTGTATCATACACTGTCATGGTTCTGAGATAAAAAGGTGAACCATCTTTACGAGAAAATTGTTTAGCAGGAGATACATTAAGAACTCTAGTTTCTAAGGATATTTCTTTAGCTCCTGCATAAAGATCCTTTAAACTCATTTCAACTTTTAATGGTCCTGATAGTGAAATTCCAAAATCAGATGCAATCAAAAATATGGCTCCCTGATCTGTTAGATAACCTGCACCTATTTTCTCTTTTTTATGTTTAATTTGTTCTTCAATCTCTGTTCTAGTTAATTCTGGTTTTTGTTCTAGTAATTTATCTATAAGACTATTAAATTCGGACAATTCATTGTTTGTAAATCAGTTGTATTAATAAAAATTTCATTATTGCAAAGTATTGTATTTATCCAACCCTGATCGCAAATTCATAAGTTTTTTGTTTATTTTAATAATTCATATCTAGACTGATAATTACTTCATTACCTAAATTAGTGGGAAGATCGCATTCTTTTCATGTCGTGTATTGTTGTTGAACATTTGTCAAAATCATATGGAACACTAAAAGCGGTTGATGATATTGTTTTATCAGTAAAATCTGGTCAAGTTTTTGGATTTCTAGGTCCTAATGGCGCAGGAAAATCAACTACTATTAAACTTCTAACAACATTAATTCCACCATCAAATGGCTCTCTGACAATTTTAGGAGTAAATGCAATTGAAAATCCCTTACAAATTCGTCATAAAATTGGAGTAGTTCTACAACAGCCTAGCTACGAACCAACATTGACTGTTGAAAAATCTCTTGATAAATATGGTATGATGTGGAATGTTCCAAAAAATGAATGTAAAAAAAGAAGGGAAGATCTCCTAAAAGATTTTGATCTGATTGACATTCGTAAAAAAAGAAATGAAGATCTATCTATTGGCCAAAGAAGAAGGGTTCAGGTAGCTCGTGAATTTATGCACGAAATGGAACTTTTATTCCTTGATGAACCAACTGTGGGATTAGATCCTAGTGCTAGAAGAAAATTATTAGATTATTTAAAAAACAAAGCCAAGACAGGTCTAACAATATTTTATACTACACATATTCTAAGCGAAGCTGAATATCTTTGTGATGAAATAGCTATTATTGATAAAGGAAAAATCCTCACAGTAGATACACCTGAAGCATTAAAAAATAGATTTGGAAAAGAAAAAACAATAAAAATTCATTTGCTTGAAAAACAAAATAAAGTAACAGCCTTTCTTGAAGGAATTGTTGATTGCAAAATTGATTTTGACAGTGGAACCAATATTATAATACGTTCAGAACAATCTGAATTAGTCTTATTACAAGTTTTACGGATTCTAAATGATAATAAAATTGAGATAGAAGATCTTTCAGCAGTCCCTACGAATCTAGAAGAGATCTTTTTAAAAATGGTGAGTGATAATGCATCCAATAATTAGACTTGTTAATAGAAACTTAACAATATCAATTAATCCTGGATTTTTGATCTGGCAAGTAATTTTTCCTTTAATTTACATTTTTGTTGCAGGTTATGCATACACATCATTAATTGAACAAGTTCCTTTTGGTGACAAAAATATTAGTTATCCTACATTTTTGGCAACTGGTATGATTGGATTTAATATTATGAATAGTACTCTTATTTCAGGAATAATAATTTGGAATGATAGAAGACATGGAATGTTTGAGCAAATAATGTCTGGCCCATTTACACGATCTGATTATATTTTGAGTAATATTTGCACTATTGGAATTGTAGGATTGGTAAGTGCATCTTTGATTGCGCTTGTTGGATATCCAGTTTTTTTTGAATCAATTGAATTTACTGCAATTACCATTCCGATAATTATCTTTGCTGCAATTGTTGGCTCTGTTTTGTTTGGTTCAATAGCTTCAATAATCTCCACTCGGTTACGTTCTAGTGAAGGATTTAATGTAATAATCAATACTGTTTTTCTATTCTTTGCCTTTGTTAGTACTGCATTTTATCCCTCTTCAGGTTCGCCAGAACCTCTTAGAACCATTTTTTATCTAAACCCACTTACATATTTGGTAGATGTTATACGTGGTGGAATTTTTGGTAATATTACAGAATTTGTAATTATTGAAATGAGTATTTTAGTAGTTATCGCATCAGTGCTTTTTATAATTGCAACAAAATTACTTACAAAATTAGATTTTTAATTATTAGGATTTTTAACATTGTTAAAACTTTTGTACATATTATTTATTTTTTTAATTATGTCTAAATTATCATATTTTATTAAACTTAGATTTGGTATAACACAATGTCCTCCTATTATTCCTGGATACATCTTAGGTCTATTTCCTAAATTTTCATGAATTTCATCTGCAAATCTCCACATCTCATCAAAATCTATTTTTTCGACATCACAAATCATTTTTGTAATCTGAGCATAATTAATTAACCATCCATAATATGTTGTATCAACTAAGATTTTTGCTAATTCTGCAGTTTTAGTGGTAGACATCCATTGTATTTTTTGAAATCTTTTCTCTAATTCTAATTTAATTTTATGATCAATTTCAACTTTATCTGAGGAGATAAATTTTGTATATTTTTTTATATCATCTAAAAATCTTTTATGTACTCCACGTATAGGTGAAAATAAAATAGGCAGATCAAATTTATCTTGAATATACTTTGTGGTGCCTGGTTGTACTGTTGAATGAATAATGACAACTTGCAAGCCCATAATTTTCTTTATCCATTTTATTGTTATTTCATTAAATTCATTTAATTCCCCTGGAAGACAAACATGTAGATATTCTGGATTTTTTATTAGATTGTTTTCAGAATAGTTTCTACATTTTGGTTTATCACTATCTATCCCTACACAATTAAATCCTCGTTCAACAAGTAATTCGAAAAGAGTGGAGCCCACTTCTCCCATTCCTAAAATAATGTCTGTCATTTGTTACCCTCTGAAAATCTATGGTATTATATTCGTGTTACAGTAGATATTTTTTAATATGGTAGCCCTGCCCAGACTCGAACTGGGGTTAAGGGCTTCAAAGGCC
>CAZDPM010000127.1:0-3150 GCA_964507355.1 uncultured Nitrosopumilaceae archaeon | reverse complement strand
ACAAAGGAATTCAGTACATTGATGCAATCAAAAACGATAAAGCATTTACTTCAAAACTTACAAAGAAAGAAATTGATTCTATATTTTCACCAGAGAAGCATTTAGGAGCATCTCCAATAATTATAAGCAATGTAAACAGAACAGTTCAGAAAACAGTTGCCAGATTTATCTGATATTACAACATTATAGTTTAGCTAATCTAACTTATCTAATTACAACATACTTTATCAAAAGCAATATTAGTCCAAGTCGTAAAGTTTTGATAATATTTCTGAACCAAAAAGATGCTTTACAGTTTGTGGTTTTTTGTTTTTAAAAATTGTTTTAGCATCATACATCATAGAAAACTCCCCAATTTTAACAATGATTGGTTCTAATGCTCTTCCCTTATCAGTTAAAACATATTCAACTGCAAGTGGACGTATCTTGGTAACTTTTCTTTCAATTATCCCATATTCTTCTAATTCTTTTAATCTTATAGATAACGTCTTTGTGTTAATTCCCTCAATAGATCTCAAGAATTGACTGAATTTATTTTGTTTTAATATCAAGATATTTCGTATAATGTGTAGTGCAAATTTTTGTCCAAATATTTTCATGCTATTATCAATAGGACAGCATTTTAGATCCCATTTATTCAAGTGATCTTCTAGTTCCATCATCAGACTTACCTTGTTACTTTATGGTTACAACTTTCTTTTATACTTACCTTTATACAGTTTATGTATAATGGTAAGCAATCAATTAGCCTCAAATGATTCGAAAAATCAATCATATAACAAGAAAAAAATTTTTTCTTCTGAGCAAATTAAGAAGATTTGTCTAGAAGAAGGAGCAGATGATGCAGGTTTTGTTGAGATCACACGAGAAGCGTTAGGAAATTCAATGAAAGAAGCTCAAACATTGTATCCAAAAACAAAAACAATAATCTCATTTTGTAAGAGAAACAATCCTGAAAACATTCAAAGTGTTTCAAGACCTTTAGCAAATGAGGAATTTCATAAAACTTATGATGATTTATCAATAATTGCACGAAAAATAATCAGAAGATTAAACGATGTTGGAATAAGAGGAGTTTCTTGTCATCCAACTTTTCCAATGGATATGAATGACTGGGCAGGTAAAATATGGCAAATCAGCCATAAACCAATAGCAGAACAAGCTGGAATTGGAAAAACAGGAATTAATCGCATGATTTTACATCCAAAATTTGGTACATTTCTACTGCTTGACTCCATATTAATAGATGCAGAAATGGACAGTTATGGAAAACCACTAGATTATGATCCATGTGTTAGCTGTATGTTGTGTGTTGCAGCATGTCCAGTAGGAGCTCTAGATGCTAAAAAAGGTCTTGACTTTAATGCTTGCATGACTCATAATTACAGAGATTTCATGGGAGGATTTGAAGACTGGATAGAAAATATTGTTTCGTCAAACAGTGTAGAAGAATTTAAGAAAAAATCTTTTGATTCTGAAAACATTTCAAAATGGCAATCATTATCGTTTGGTCCACAATACAAAGCAGCATATTGCATTTCAGTATGTCCTGCAGGAGATGATTTGCATGGAATTTACAAAAGTGATAAAAAAGGATGGAATGAACAAATCGTAAAACCATTAAAAAATAAAAAAGAGCCAATTTATGTCAATAAGGATTCACGTGCAGAAGAATACGCAAAACGCAATCCAAACAAAGAAATCAGATACGTAAGGAACATCTTGCACCCAAACTCGATGTTCAGTTTTCTCACTGGAGTACGAGTATCATTTGAAAGAAAACATGCAAGAGGAGTAAATTTGATTGTTCATTTTGATTTTAATGGAAAAGATTCTGGTCAAGCAACTATCATAATTAAGGATGAGATTATAGATGTCAAAGAAGGATGGGTAGAAGAACCAGACCTTGTAATTACTGTAGATGTGGATAGTTGGCTTAAAATTGTCAATAAGGAAGCAGATGATTCATTTATGAATGAGATTTTCACATCAGGAAAAATCAAAGTTCAAGGAAACATGGCAGAATTAAAAAGATTCCAGAATTGTTTTGTAGGACAATGATTCTGTTTTATTTTTGCTTACCTTGTTTCTTGCCTTGGTTCTAAGGATTACTTTACAACAAGGACATCTGATACTTTCTGTATGCATGAATATGCCACAAAATGAACATAGTTTATTGCCAAATTTGTATATGTCACGATTTGATAGTTTTCCATTTTTGTGTAATAAACATATTCCTCTACATGTTCTTCCCATTCAGCCACCTCATAAAAATATAATTTCCCACATTTCTTACAGGATAAAACATAGTCATTGTTAGTTATCTCATTGCTTCCACAGGACAAACATATTCGAATTTCTTTGTGAAGATCTTTTTTTCTTTAAATATTTTTACGATTTTATATATCATAATATTATTATGACATTAAAGAAAATAAATCAGCAAGTAACCTTTGAGTAATAAAGTGAAGTTTTAGTAACTATTTGTGATATTTCACTGAGATCTCTCGCCACTACTTTATTTTATCCAATTTCAGAGATAATGAATTAAAGTAGAGAGAAAATATTCACTTGGATTTTAACAATGCCTTATGAATTTTAGAACCATATTGTAAAGCTTTTTTTCTTTTTGTGTAAGAAATTTCAGGAACTCCTACATGACTTGCTAATTTTCGTATAATGTGTTTCCTGAGAAGATCTTCAGAATCATGAATTTTTTCAGATATGGGTATAGTTTTTGCGTATTCAATGAATTGTGAAGATAAAAGAGGCTGAACTATCTTTACTTTGAATTCAGATGCAATAAGATTTACAGCCTTCATCATTTTGAGTTCATTGTCTAGTTTAGTATCCATAACTTTAGTAATTTGCGACTCTCCTCCAGAGAATGCTTCTCGATATGCATTGTATCCACAAAATAATTCATCTATCCCATTTGCAGTAACCACAGTATCAAGTTTAAGACTGCTTGCAAGTTTTGAGACATAGTAAAATGCAATACAATTTTCGTTCCAAGATAAATTCTCAGTGTTTATTGTTTGGTTAATCTTAGATGAGATTTCAGGAAAAGTTTCCGGATCAATTTCTAAAGTATAATGAGGGTATTTTAGAAAAGCATTAACTTCTTTTGCAAATAAAATGTCATGTGAT
>CAZDPM010000126.1:0-3227 GCA_964507355.1 uncultured Nitrosopumilaceae archaeon | reverse complement strand
ACAATTCCAATAATTGATGCAATCATTCCAGATGTTCCAATAAGAATTGGATACATGAAAATTTCAGGAGCGCCAATTAATGCGGCGATTAACAAGGAAGCTAATATTGTAACAATATAAGATTCATAAACATCAGAGCCCATTCCTGCTGCATCACCTACATTATCACCTACATTGTCAGCAATTGTTGCAGGATTTCTAGGATCATCTTCAGGAATGTTTGCTTCAACTTTTCCTACCAAGTCTGCTCCCATGTCTGCAGCCTTTGTGAAGATTCCACCACCAATTCGGATAAACAATGCAATTAGACTTGCACCAATACCTACACCAGCAATTGTAATTGGATTAGGATAAACCATGTAAAGACCAGTAATTGCCAATAGTGCCATTGCTGGAACTGCCAATCCAACTGTTGCTCCACCTCTAAAAGCCATTGCAAATGTCTTGCCGAGGCCGCTGCCACTTAGATGAGCAGCTCTAACTGCTGCTTTGACTGTAATTTTTAATGAAATCAATCCTGCAACTGCAGAAAGTGTGGCCCCTACTGCAAATGCCAATCCGTTTGAAAATCCAATAAAATATCCGATAATAATTGATAGTGCTATAGCTATTGGAATAATAATTTTCATCTCTCTTCTCAAAAATGCGGCTGCTCCAACTTTGACTGCATTTGAGATATCCATCATTTCTTTGGTACCTGAAGACTGTTTTGTGATCCAAGCGACGATGCCTAGGGCAACTACAAATGAAGCAATACCTGCCACAATAGGCAAAATTTGTTGAAGATCCATACTATAATTGGCTTGCCTGAGATTTGGAAATATAAATCAATTAGGGATGATTATTTTCTTTTCTGATAGGGTAAAAATGTTTTTCCTCGTAGGCCTTGCCTAACTAATTTGTTGAATCTCTTACCATGTGCAAGATATGGAAATCTCATGTGAATTAATTCATGAACCAATGTATTTTCCAAGGTATTTTCATCGGGGATTTTTCGGATATTAATGAAGACTAGATTGTGTTGCAAATATGAAACGCCATAATACTTGTAAGCAGATGTTCTCCTGCCTTCAGTCATTTCTTTTGGCACCTCAAGTACTTCTTTAGTAGTTAGTAGAATTTTAGGTTCTGGTATAGAGAATCGATTTGCATAGATTCCAACTTTTTCTAATATCTGTAATTTTAGTTCAGGATCTAGATGCACATCTAATTGTGAAAAATTAGATGTTTATTCTAAAATGTCAACTCTTGTACAAGAATTGGTGTATTATGTTTTGTATGTTAATATAACATGTTCAAGATAAATTTAGGCAGTAACAAAGCCCCAAACAATTATCAGAATTTTGAGATATGTTTTAAAAAATCCTAAATTTTATTTAAGTGAATTAATAGGGTCAGAATATTTTGTAGTGTAATCACAAATCATACAGCCACCGGCTCATCATACCCCTTATTCCATTAAATCAAGTAGTCTTTGTGTTTTATTTCTAATTTCTGGAGTTATTTTGACTATAACTAATCCTTCATGTGGTTGGCCATACATAACGATAGAATTTTCAGGTGCATAAACACAAACAGGAATTACTAACAGGTCTTCTTCACCAATAACTGTTAATCTTACAGGTGTTTTTGATGTAAATGCTTTTTTGATGATATCAATACTTTGAGAAGTAATTTCAGATGCAGGATTATTACACGTGAATTTGGTGAATTTGTTGTTGTTTTTTGTAGGTTCACGTTTTACCCTTTTTTCATAGTTATCAATAATTTGCAAAGATGGGATTATGTCAAATGCCATCATCTTTTCAGTAGTTCTATCTCCAACGGTAATAATATAGGAATTTTTTTGTATGTATTTTTGAACGTTTAATTTATTGACTTGACTTTCAGGAATTAAATCACCTAAAGGAGTTTTCATTTGATCTCTAAGAAAATCAGGTAATTTCACATGAATCGCTTAGTTTGTTTTGGAATCATCTGCAGGTTTATCTTCAGGATTATTTCCAGATTTCATCTCTTCTTGCATCTTTGCAGCAAGAATACTACATTGGGCTGCAATATTTTTTGCACTGGTTCTAAATGCAATTGCACTTGGCGAATCAGGACTAGTAATCATGATGGGCTTACCTAAATCAGAACCAGACATAATTCCAGAGTTTAATGGAATTTCGCCTAAGAATGGAATTTTAAATTGATCACTGATTTTTTGTGCGCCACCATCACCAAAAATATAGTGTTTATCATTACAACTAGGACAGATAAAATGACTCATATTTTCTACAACACCAATAATTGGGACATTTAATTTTTCAAACATACTGATTGCTTTTACTGCAACATTGCTTGCAACATCTTGTGGAGTTGTTACAACCAAAATTCCAGTAATGGGAATTGTTTGTGCAAGTGTCAATGGAATATCACCAGTACCTGGTGGAAGATCTACAATAAGATAATCCAAGTCAGACCAATTAGTATCAACTAGAAATTGTTTTAAAATTCCAGAAATGATAGGACCTCTGTAAATTGCTGCCTGATGTGATTGCTCTGCAAAAAATCCAAATGAAACTACTTGCAGTCCATTATATTTTGCGGGTTGGAGTTTATTCTCTTCTACTTCCATATGACCACTTTTCATGCCAAGCATCAAAGGAATACTTGGGCCATAGATGTCAGCATCAAGCAAACCTACTTTAGCACCAGTTTGTTGTAAAGCTAAAGCCAAATTCAAAGAGACTGTAGATTTACCTACACCGCCTTTACCACTTGCAACTCCAATAATATTTTTGACAGTTGCCATACTAGTGTCTGCATCAAGGGAACGCCCTTCCATCACTTTTGCAGTAACTTTCATATCGAAATTTTTGAGTTCTTTGAGTTCGCTGATTGCTTTTCTTACATCATCTTCAATCTCTACATTAAATGGGCATGCTGGAGTAGTAAGCTCCAAAGTAAATTTCAAATTATTATCATTAAGTTCAAGGTCTTTGATCATTCCCATAGACACAATGTCTTTTTTCAAATCAGGATCAATGACTGTGCTGAGTTTTTCAAGAACTTGATCTACTCCAACCATTGGGTCAAAAAGTCGGTTTACATTATTTAAACATAGATTAGATGAGTAAAAAAAGGTAAATTATTTGAGAAATTGATAAAAAATTACTCAAACTAAGCATAAATTACCCAAAGATTCATAAATTCAAATTCAACAAAAACACACAGTTGTTTTC
>CAZDPM010000125.1:0-3270 GCA_964507355.1 uncultured Nitrosopumilaceae archaeon | reverse complement strand
AAAAATGGATTAAGAGCCAGTTGATCTGCACTCTCTACACCATGATTGAACATATACAGATTTAGCATAATTTCTTACGCCAAATAATTTCTCTACTTCTACTCTCCCTCGTGCAAACTTAGTTTTACAATGAGGACATTTTGCATATTCCAACGTATTTCGAACCATAAATCATCTACACTAATTTGTCAATTAAATATTTCATAGGAAGGTTTAGATCGCTAATTGTAATAATAAATTATACTTGAAAGAAAGAAAGACAAATTATAGATGGTTTTGGAAGGGAATCAAGCATGGAATTTCCCCTTGTTGTATAATGTTCTTTGAAACTGCTTGGGCAAACTATGTCAAAAATGAGATCGATGAATATACAAATACCATGTTACAACTTACCGATAATGAACAAGGAGTAATTTTATGTCCTGATTGTATTGTCAAAAAAGTTACTGATGTGACTTTGCGTTCTGAATCAAAGTAATCCACTTGTTTTTACCCTCAATTTTGATTCCCGCCCTATCTGCTGGGGTTTCATTGTCTAATGCCATGTGGGTTCGAATATAGTTATGATGAATCTGCATACCTGAAAATATCGGAGAATCATCTTTTTTTAAAGAACGCATTGTCTTTTCCCTATCTCTAATCTCACCGTTTAGCCTTTCCATTTTGTTGTTGTTTTTATCTCCCTTGAAATGGATATGTCTGATATGGACTACCTTTTCATTTTTGTAATTTGAGTACCATTCTTTTTTGTGAGCTTGCATGAAATTTCTAGCCCCATCAGAGATCAATACTTTGGGTCTCTTTCCTGCAACTTCTGTACTTTTTCTAAATAGAGGTCTAACATCTTCTGTGTATTTTGAATCAGAGACTTGTTTTGCAATCCAGAATCTAGTCTCATCATCCATCATTGCATAGAGATATTTTCTATTTCCTTTGATCTTGAGATATAGTTCATCAGTTCTCCATTTGTCTGAGACTTGTGGAGTTATTTGTTCTAGATATTTTTCCATCAAGTTGGTATACTTTTTAATCCAATTCCAGACAGTTTTATGAGTAATTTTGACACCTTGTAATTCCAAGAATTTCTGAGTGTTTCTTAATGATTCTCCAGTGAAGTAAAGTTGTAAAGCAGATGTAATAATTTGAGGACTTGCTTTCATCTTTTCAAAACCTAGATTAATAGAGAATTTTTTATCACAATTTTTACACAAGAAAACCTGAATTGAATAGTTTGTATTTTTTCTGATTCCTTTTTTGATTATATTGTTTGAATTGCAAAATTTACAACCATTAACTTCTATTGGATTAATTATTACTTGTTGTTCTACTTTCCTTCTAATCTCTAAACTAATCTCTACTGCATGAATATGTTTACAACAAACTTTTCTAAATTGATGATCAGGACATGAACATGAAAATCCTGATTCGGTGGAAATAATATCATATATTTTTTCTGAATTTTGAGAGTTTACAATATAATGGTGTTCATCAATTCTTTTAATTTGATCTTGTTTTTCTACTATTTCTTTTCCTCTTTGTTCACGCTGATTATTCATGTGTATAGTATATCCACGTGGATATATTAACATTATGATTATCCACGTGGAATGTATAAATATGACAAATATGAAAGATAGTTGTGCCAAAATGGAAAAAAGGTGAAACTGAATTTATTGTTCATGTCAGTCATCATGAAACCAGAGGTGATCAAACATATTTACCGAAACCTGTTATGGCATTTCTAGGTGATCCAGACACAATAAAATTTGTAATCAAGGGAAAACATGTGGTAGTAGAATCTGAGTGACAGAAGTTTATTTTTAAATTTTTAGCCAATGTTTTTTTGTATTTTGTTTACTTTGAATTTGTTTGAGTGCTTCAATTATCTCGTCATTTTTTTCAGATAAGGCAACTCGATTTTGAATTGCTTTGCCATGTTTTATTAAATCAGGTTTATGGATAGGGTAAAACTCTGTCAATAACCACGAAAGATCTTTTAAAGATCTTTCAACTTTTGTTTTGTCATCTGAAGGTAAATCTCGCCATTCATTTAGATATATTCTAGTAAATCTAATCAAATCTCTGATTTTCTCATGGTTTTCTTGGAAAAAATAATCTATATTCGATAAAATTTCAGCTTCCATTATTTCACTTTCAGGTCTTTTTGCAGTTCTTGTTAATTCAACAAATAATTTACTTCCCTCGTTGAGATTTTCCACTACTGTTTTTCTTGCATGTTCTTCTTCTCTAGTTTTACGCTTTTGTTCTAAAATGTAAACCCATAGACCAACTAACCCACCAACAATGATACCTGCAATGTCCCACACATGATTCGTTATTTCTGGTATTACACCATCAAAGAATCCCATAATATCTGATGATGAAATTAAACTATAAGAATATTCAATCAATTCATCATCGTAACTCCTAAAATAGGTTGACAAATATTAAAGAAAAAATCATCCCATGCTTCAGGAGATATATTCTGATAGAAGCGAAATTCTGCATTCTCGTTTATTTCCAATGTTTTGAAATCATTTGCTTCATCATCTAACAACCCACGACATTGAATTAATCTTATAATCGGATAAGTGTTATCTGAATTGCCTAAAATTTCAGCATATTCAGCATCATCTGTTGCACATGCTGTGGGACTTCTTTCAAAACCCTGTCTTGATCGATCTTTAAATCTATTAGTTGTGGTATCAAACCTTGGATCTTCAACACAGTTCTTTGTATGAAGATTAAGGAGTTTTGTTTGTAATTTTACTATCTTATCTTTTGGCATATTAAATGGAATGAAATAACCATCTTGCTCATCATGAATTAATGTAGAGATGATTTTCACAAATATGTCTCTTTGAGAAGAGCCATGGATTATTAATAATTTTTTAGATCTTGAAATTGTGAATGATATATCTGCTGATTCTAGATGAGTGTCCTCACTAAATTTATTATCTTTCTGTTGCATCCACAATCGCATATGACCATGAATACCATAATTCGATTCTTCAATTTTCATAATATCTAATCTCTCGAGATTCTCTCCTTGTCTTTTTACCAATTTGGTTTTAATCAAATCAAACTTCTTCTTCTGATTTAGTTTATCAAGGATTACTTCTTCAGATACACCAAAAGGATAACGATAAATCTTGATGGATTGAACCACAAAATCTACGCATACCCGTATTATTTCTACTTTTAAAGATCTATGTAGAACCAACATCATAAAATATGATAAAATCACATGATGTCTATACAATATATTCT
>CAZDPM010000124.1:0-3303 GCA_964507355.1 uncultured Nitrosopumilaceae archaeon | reverse complement strand
ACAAACTGTGGCCATCTGAAACAAAAACTACAATATGCATGACATGTCTGACTTTGACTTGGAAAGAAAAGACATGTTTCTTTGTATTTGTGCTGCATTCCATAAAGCTTGGTTCCGTCTTTTAGTGTTGGGACGTTTAATTCCATTTGACCTGCTGGATGTGGATTTAATTGTAATCTGATTTCATTTGCAGTATTTTGAATTTCTTTCATATCTCCTTTTTTTAGAGATGATTCCATTTTTGCATAATGTTCGGGGATCAACATTCCTCTTTGTGGGAATGTTAAAACAAACATTGGATCGTTTGGGATGTTATTCCAGTCAATTAGTCGTTCTACTACATAGTTATTTGTCTTAAATGGGAGTACGTTTCCAACGACTTCCATTTCAAACTGTTTTTCTTCTCCTAATTTTTGAATTTGTGGTAACTGTCGAAAATTTGCTAAAGTATAACTTTTGATACGTGGTGATTCATTAATTTCCCACTTGGATTCTTGATTTTGCACGTATATTGATAATCCTCATCATTGTTAAATGTTAATAGTGGATCATACTAAACTTCTAAAAAAATTCGATTGAATGATTTATAAAAAATGATAATGTCAATGATATCTCTATGAAATCTTTGTATGTGGAAGGAAATAGTGAAAAGTAATGGCTGGAGAAGAACAAATAGCAGTAACAACATCTGGTGATCTTGGAATTTTAATCGATTTATTATCATCATCGATTACACTTCAGATAGCGTTTGTAGTTTTGGTAGTTGGTTTGATATCTATAGGTGCAATTTACCGCAAATTTAGACAATGGACCAGAACCAAAAAGTTCAGCTACAGTAATCCAATATTAGCTGAAATAGTTAGAAGAGCCATCTTGCCTATCCTTGCATTGGCATTAATTTCATCAATCAACATTTACATTCAAACTTTTGAATTATTTGATGATCCAAACGAAATACTAGAAGGACAGATGAGTGCTGAACTTACCCCTAGAGAAACATTTGCAAAACTTCTTAATTCTATGAATATTCTTGTAATTGCATTTACTGCAGGTCATATCATAACTATTCTACTTGAAAAAAGAGAAAAACTCAAGTCAGAAAAAGAAGACTTTAAAGCTTGGAGAGACTTGAATGGTTTTGCTGACGATGAAAATGATTTATTTCATCGATGTTACAAATGGGTTCCACCCAAACATTCTCCTGAAGATATGAGCGAAGATAAATTTCGTGAATTCTTAAAATCAAAAGAAGGTATATCTTATTTAGAAAAATTCACCACTTCTAGCGGTTCTAGAATTGGAAGCTATGAAAAACTGGTAAAAGATCCTTTTTCAGAATGGCGAAAATCAGAACAAAAAAAATATACAAAATATTATGATGATTGTATAACCGGAAACAATGATCTGGGAAGATCATTATATCCTGGTAGAGTCCCTGATGAAATTTATGAAATTGATATATGGAGCGAAGAAAAACGAAGTAATGCATATGAGCCAATTATTCCAGGTTCAAAACCTCCGGGATATGCAGAAAAGAAAAGAGAAGGACTTCCAAAGCCATTTAGAAATTTCATACCACTTGGAGTGTTTCTAGGTGCAGTATTAGCAATAATTGCTTGGTGGGGCGTTGATCTCTTTGTACTTGCTACCGCAAGTGGTGGTATTGCTATTGGTGTTGGATTTGCATTAAAAGAAACATTTGAAAATTATTTTGCTTATCTTATGATACGAAAAGATAAGATCTTTGTTGAAGGTGAAAGAATTGCTCTAGCCAGTGGATACAAAGGTATAGTCTACAAAATCACTTCACGTGTAACCTATATTCGACACCCTTTGAATGAATCTATCGCGATTGTTCCAACACGACAACTAGTAACAAGTGAAATAATTAACTACACAAAAGAATTTGCTATTGTTCCAGCTATTGTTGAAGTAGGCGTTTCTTATCTCAATGATCCAAAACATGTAGCAGCTATTTTGATGAAAGTAGGTACTCGTGCATTAAAGGAAGTCAAAGATTCAAAAGAAAAGCATCTTGCAATTCAATCAAAATGTCCCAACCTTGATGAAAATCAACCAAGCTGTGGTTGTGACAAATCGTTTATCTTAGATATTGAGCAGCCTACTGTTCGATTCAATAAATTCAATGACTCTTCACTAGATTTTGCTTTATGGGTGTATGTTCGAGATTATGGTTCACGATTTAAAATGCAAACAGACATGAGAATGATGATCCATGAAGAATTCAAAAAATATGACATTAGAATTCCTTGGCCAATCAGAACTATTTATCAAGGCGATGAAAAGAAAGAGGCTGAAGAAATTGATAAGCTTAATACTGAACGTAAAAAGCTGATTGACAAATATGGAATTGGAGATTTGTTAAAGGGAGACAGCGGAGACTCTTAGTCTGGTTTGTTAACTTATATTCAAATTTAATCCATCTCAAAAATGTTTCAATATTTTTACTCTTTTTATTACTATTTAGAACATAAAGGTAGAAAAAGACAAAGTAGGAATCTGTTATATGCGTAAAAATCTGATTTTTGTTTCTTTGTTTATATTTGTCAGTATGTCCATTGTACTTTTAGCCTCATTTTCAAATGATAATTCTAAACTTACATTATTACAAAATGAAAATGGATTACCATTCAAAGAGTCACTTGAAGATGATGTTGCTTCTTTCTATGATGATATTCGAACCATTTTTCAAAACCTAAACAATTCTGAATTACTCCCATTTGATTATGTTAATGGTTTAATTGCAGAAATTACAAAAGATTCATCCATCTACGATATCATTGGATTTTCTATTGGGATGGTTATTTACGGCTTCTTTGTTTATAATTTTTACAGATTTTTATCAAAACGAGATATGTTTTGTATTAACATCGAAAAAATATCTAAAGGACGTTTCTCCCCTTCTGGAAAAAAATCATCTGGTGCACCTAGAGTCGCTGCATTTATTGCTACTAATTTCTTTGTATTTCCCTTTGTAATATTCTTGTGGTTTTTGGGGTATTCTTCATTTATGTTTCTTTTAGTGCAACACATGGAAACTGCAACCATCTTTCTTGTTTCTAGTTCTTTGATTATTGCCATTAGAATCTCAGCATATTATAGGGAAGATCTTTCAAGAGACCTTGCAAAATTACTTCCATTTGCACTACTTGGTATATTTCTTTTTAATCCTCAATTTTATTCGCTTGTTGATGTTCTCAAAAGATTATCTGAGATACCATCATTTCTGACTCAGATTGCAGCATTTATGGTTGTAGCAATGATTGTAGAAATTTTCCTTAG
>CAZDPM010000123.1:0-3316 GCA_964507355.1 uncultured Nitrosopumilaceae archaeon | reverse complement strand
AACTTTTAGAGGCAGTTGAATGGCCTATGAAATACAAAGAAGCATTTGATTATGTCAATGTAGAAAGCCCAAAGGGAATTCTACTTCATGGCCCACCTGGAACTGGTAAAACTTTGATTGCAAAAGCACTTGCTAAAATGACAGAATCTAACTTTATTAGTATTAAAGGTCCTGAACTACTTTCAAAATGGGTTGGTGAATCTGAAAAAGGAGTTAGAGAAATTTTCAGAAAAGCACGACAAGCAGCTCCCTGTATTATTTTCTTAGATGAAGTTGATGCACTTGTACCGCGAAGAGGTAGTGGAGATTCAGGTTCGCATGTAACAGAAAATGTAGTCTCTCAAATTTTAACTGAAATTGATGGGCTAGAAGAATTACACAACGTATTGATTATTGGGGCAACAAATCGATTAGATATAGTAGATGAAGCATTACTAAGACCTGGAAGATTTGATAGAATCATTGAAGTTCCAAACCCTGACTCAACAGGAAGACAACATATCTTTGAGATTCACACCAAAAAGAAACCTCTTGCTAGTAATGTAAATATTACAAAACTAGTAGAATTAACAAATGGTTTTAGCGGTGCAGAAATTGCAGCAGTTGCGAATAGAGCTGCAATTTCTGCTTTGAAGAGATATGTTAATGGAAAATCTAAGAATGTAAAAGACATCAAGATATCACAAGAAGATCTGTTTGATTCAATTGATAAGGTAAAGCCTCAAAAAAAGGAGGCTATCACCCTCAATCCATAAAATAGTCTAAATACTAAGGGAGATCACACAAATTAATGAAACTATATCTCGATTTTAATCCATGTCAAGAATGCAACACAATGATGGCTGAATTAAGTAGTCCTGAAATGCTATTTGCAGATACAAAGAAAAGAGCTGATGAATCTGCAAAATTTCTGCGACACCTAACCTACAATCATAATGAAGTTGTACAAGCAGTGATGGAAGATTTACCTAAACAAAAAAGAGATCAAGAATTTGATTTTTTTAAATAAATTTTCTAATTCTTAATTTAAGAAACTATTTGTATTCTAAAATTTTAAGTGTTTTTTAATTAAAGCAACTCTATTTCTTATGGTGACATCGCTTACTCCTGATATCTCTGCAAATTCCTTTTGATTAATTTTCTCATTATTAATTACACATGCAATATACAAAGAAGCCGCTGCTTGTGCTACAGGATGCTTTCCAGCAGTAATTTCCTTCATTTCACAACGTTTTAAGATATCAAATGCATCACGCTTTGTTTTTTCTTTTAACTTTATATTGTTTGAAATCTTGGAAATAAACGATGATGTATCATATTGATTTAGCTTTAATCCTAATTTTTTCATAATTGTTCTCAAATCTCTTGATAGAATCCTTTTTTCTATATTCCCTGCAGTTGCAATATCATCTAATGTTCTTGGTATGTTATTTTCTCTACATGCTGCATACAAAGATGCAGAAACTAAAGAAGCCATAGTTCTACCTCTAGTTAGTTTAGCACTTGAAATTTTTCGATAAATATAAGCTGCATTTTCAACCACATTATCTGGTATTCCTACTTTTGTCTTTATCCCATTCAATAAAGTAAACGCTTTGCTTAATGTAGCAGTTGATCTAGATTTACTTCTCTGATCCCATGTACGAAGTCGCTTAAACTCATATTTTGTTTTATTTGATAATGCATTACCTGAAGAATCTTTGTTATCTCCAATTACACTTGATAATCCCCTATCATACATTGTTAATGATGTTGCGGGACCAGTCCTTGATGATCTCATAAAATCTTCCTGACTGTAACCATTGCTTTCATAAGTATCCAATATTTTTTGCACTAGAACAATACCACATCCCCCACAAAACATCTCTCCTCTTTCTGAATCTGTTATTATGGGATAGGTTTTGCAAGTGTCTAGTTTACACTTGACATCATAATTGATTGAATAATTTTGTAACACTACTAATTACAATTGTTATTATTACAATAAAATAGATTGAAACAGGTGATTTTACAACAAAAAGCTAACTTTACCATCAAAAAATTCCTCCAATTTTGTTAAACTGATTTTCCTATTTGTTATAGAAATAACTTTGTAATAAATGTTAGAAATAAAATTTGTTAAAAAATTAAAAAATGTTAAACAGACTACTCTTTTCGAATAGATTCTAAAGAGTGACCACGATTAACAATCATTTGAGTAATCACTTCAGTTGTATACTCAATACCGTGGTTCTCTTCAAAATGCTGTCTTAGTTTTTCAAGTAGTGCAACATTTTTTGCTCCTTCTAAAATAAAATCACATTCAAATCCATAATCTTGGCATCTTAATTTTAGCGTCATTCATTGTGCAAAAATTATCAAAGATATAAAAATCCTCAGTTTGGCATTTAGAATAAATTATAGTCATAATATGGGTAAAAAACATCTTTTTCACTAATAATATCTAATAATCCAAAAATTAGAGGTAAATTATGAAAGGTTTGGAGTTTGTATTTTTAGCAGTTGGATCTGTACTTGGAGCTTTTCTACGATATAAAATCACAGAATCCCCATTGTTATTTAATACACTACCTCTCAATGTTTTGATTGTTAATATTCTTGGATCTTTTATCTTAGGAATGTTTATCTTTTTATCAGAGCAGTGGAATCTTGATGGGAAATATTCGCTATTAACTGCTGTAGGTTTTTGTGGATCACTTACTACAATGTCTTCATTTGCACTAGACTCTAGTAATCTATTTGACAATCGTCATTATACTACTTTAGCTATTAATCTTATTGCAAACATAGGTTTGTCCATTGGTGCCTTAATTGGTGGAAGATCATTAATGTCTGCTATATTAAATGGTTAATCAATTGTATGGACTGTATTGTTTGTAAACTTTGATCACTGATTCATGATACATTTTTCTAATATCTTCCTCTATTACAGTAGATAGTGGTTTTTCTTTAGCAGCTATTCGTTTAACAAAATCTCTTTCTGTTAAAATTCCTACAGGTAATTGATTTTTAGTTACAATTATGCAACCAATATCCTTTTCATCCATTAATTTTGCTGCTTCATTTACAGTAACTGTTGAATCTACAGCAATCACAGATTTTGTCATGATGTCTCTAACCGTAATTTTAGCTGCATCAATCATTTTCAAATTACTATTGAATTTTCTGTATGTAGTGACTATGTACAATTTCATAGTTGAAAATCAAACTCGATAATGCTGTAATGACTCTTAATTTCAGTTCTATTATTAGATAATTGTGAAAAACATAAAAAAAATCCTTGTTCCTATTGATGGTTCTAAAAATTCTATGAGAG
>CAZDPM010000122.1:0-3409 GCA_964507355.1 uncultured Nitrosopumilaceae archaeon | reverse complement strand
TGGTTTAACCCACTGAGTCGTCCATCTCTAATTTGATGAGGCGGTTTAATTCTACAGCATATTCCATAGGTAATTCTTTTGTGAATGGCTCCATGAATCCATTGACAATTAGAGACAATGCTTCTTCTTCAGTAAAACCTCTAGTCATCAGATAGAAAATTTGTTCATCTCCAATTTTTCCCACGGTTGCTTCATGGGTAATTGTTGCGTCTTCTTGATTAATTTCCATGTAAGGATAGGTATCTGTTTTTGATGTATCGTCTAATAGTAATGCATCACATCTTACAGTTGCTTTTACATTAGTTGCACCTTTTGCAACATTGAGTAATCCTCTGTAAGTTGATCTTCCATCTAGTCTGCTGACAGATTTTGATGTAATTTTTGATGTTGTGTTTGGTGCAAGATGAACCATTTTAGCACCAGTATCTTGATGTTGTCCTTTTCCTGCAAAAGCAATAGATAATGTTTCACCATATGCTCGTTCACCTAATAGATAAATTCCAGGATATTTCATTGTGAGTTTACTACCAATGTTTCCATCAATCCATTCAACTGTTGCACCTTCATATGCATAAGCACGTTTTGTGACTAGGTTATACACATCGCTACTCCAGTTTTGGATTGTGGTGTATCTTAATTTTGCATCTTTGTGTGCTACTAGTTCAACTACTGCAGAATGTAGGGATTCCGAAGAATAAACAGGTGCAGTACATCCCTCAATGTAATGAACCTCAGAGTCTTCATCAGCTATGATCAGAGTTCTCTCAAACTGTCCAATATTTTCAGCGTTAATTCTGAAATATGCTTGTAGTGGCATATCAACTTTGACTCCAGGTGGAATATAGATAAATGAACCACCACTCCATACTGCACTGTTTAGTGCTGCAAATTTGTTGTCTTCTGGAGGAATTATTTTACCGAAATATTTTTTGAAAATTTCAGGATGTTGTTTTAATGCAGAGTCAGTATCCAAAAACAAGACACCTTGTTTTGCTAAATCTTCTCTTAAACTGTGGTAAACAACTTCGGATTCATATTGTGCACCAACGCCTGCCAAGAATTTTTTTTCAGCTTCTGGAATTCCTAATTTATCAAAAGTAGCTTTTACTTCAGCCGGAACGTCATCCCAGTTCTTTTCAGTTTTCTCAGTTGCTTTTGCATAATAGTAGATGTTTTGGAAATCAATAACACTAAGATCACCACCCCAAGTCGGCATCGGTTTTTTCATGAAAATTTCATAAGATCGCAATCTAAAATCAAGCATCCATTGTGGTTCATCTTTCATTTTGCTAATTGCAATAATAGTATCTTTTGAGAGTCCTTTTTTACTGAGATGCACATACAAGTCAGTAGAGTCTTTAAAATCATATTTTGTATAATCCATGTTTAGATTTTCTGTAGCCATGCATAGGATAACATCGTTATATTATAAATACATGAGGAAAAATAGGCACAGCTAAATAGCTTTAGCTAAGCTTTAGAATTAAGCTAATGAAAAATTCTGAGGCTTTATAATTTAGAGATATATCAAATATGCATGCGAGATATTACAACTATTAGAATTAGCAAAGATACCCACAAAGAGATTCTCAAGATAATGGGACAGATTCAAGCTAGAACTGGAGAGATCCCTACTTTAGATGATGCATTACAAGAGATGCTAGAGAACTATAAGAAAAAATCAAAGAAGTAAAAACATTATGAAAATTTAAGATAACATCATGCATGATAACGGAATGGAGCCAGGATGGAGGACTCGAGAGATGGAAAAAAAGTACACACAGATTTCGGTGGACTTTGTTGATGCATTAAATTCAAAAGGATTTCTAAAATTAAAATTTGATTCAAATGATAAACATGTTGAAAAAATATTAAAAAGACTTACTGCAACCAGTCAAAGTTTCGGCATACTTTATGAAATAGTATCAGATTTAGAAAAATTTTCTTCTTTTAAAAATGTCATTAAACCATTTGGGTTTAGTGAAGATGACGTGATGAGAATTTTTACAGGAATGTTTGTTCATTGTAAATTAGAAGAATTTGAATTTCTAAAAACGATCATGTTGATGATCACAGAGAAAAAACAGTATGGGGTAGATAAAAAAGGCAAACCTAAAGAAATCAATGGAAATGAAACATTAGGCACCCTACTTGTAAAATATGATGAATTGATTCCCAATAACAAAATACATGAAATTGTCAACAATAAACTTAGAACAGTATTAGGACATGGAAAATGGTGGACAAAAAGTTTTCATTTTTGTTTTGTAGATAGAAATGGGGTTGAGCAAGAATACGATATACCAGAGTTATTAATTGAGGGTATTCAAATAGCGACGTTCACAAAAGTCTTCTATGAAAAAGGATTTGAGAGGGCTACCCAAATTAAAAAAAGAGGGTAGTTAAACTTTGAACACTTTTCAAAAATGTTCAAACTTTAAGTTCAATAAATTCCAAATTTTTTGATGGACAGAATCTGTTCTATTGATGGTTGTAATAAAAAATACCATGCCAAAAGATTGTGTAACACTCACTATCTAAGATGGTTGAAATTTGGAAATCCTATGTTTGTTACAGACCCTAAAGAAACAGGCAAAAAAATATCCAAGGCAAACAAAGGTAGACCTAGCCCTAACAAAGGAAAGAAAACATCTGAAGAAACTAAACGAAAGTTATCTGAATCTAAAAAAGGAAAAAAATTATCTGAAGTGCATAGAATGAAAATTAAAGATGCACATAGCAGACCTGGAACTAAAGAAAAAAATTCTGAGGCACATAAAGGTAAAAGAGCTTCAGAAGAATCTAGAAGAAAAATGTCCATATTTCAGAACAGGTCAGAAACTCTCAAGAAAAATAGAGAAAGAAGATCATTGCAAATATTTCCAGCAAAAGACACAAAACCTGAGAAAATAATTCAATCCATCCTAAATGAATATAAAATTACGTTTAAGAAACATCATAGATTAAAATTAAATAATTTCTATCATCAAGCAGATATTGTTATAGAACCAAATCATATTATTGAAATATTTGGAGATTACTGGCATTTTAATCCGAAAAAATATGATGGAGAATTAATTCAAAAAAGGAGGAAAAAAGAAATTAAAGTAAAAGAGGTCTGGGAAGAGGATGAACTCATCCTAAACGGAATGAAAAAACTAGGTTACAAAGTTCTTGTAGTATGGGAATCAGAGATTAAAGAAGAAATAGAAAAGGTCACTGAGAAAATTATACACTTCATCAAGGTTTAAGGTATAATCAAGAAAACTATCTACATAAAATCAATGATCATATTATTTCTCATAATTGTTGTAGTGAAAGTATTTGGTGTAAGACCTAAGTACATAAAAGATAAGCTAATGCTAATTAGCTAAAGACATGAGTGTCGTATAATACCATCACCATACAT
>CAZDPM010000121.1:0-3477 GCA_964507355.1 uncultured Nitrosopumilaceae archaeon | reverse complement strand
AACTGACACTGATGGTGATGGCATTCCAGATTCTATTGACTCTTGTCCAACACAAGCTGAGACAATAAACGGATTTCAAGATAGTGATGGTTGTCCAGATTTAGTAACTGGAATTGATACACAAAAATCAGAATCTGATCAAACCAATCTTTTACAATGGACTGCTGTAATTGCTGCAGGAATTACAGCAACCGGTGCTATTGCAGCTGCAAAGTTCAAAAAATCATCTTAGTTTTTTCAATATTTTTTGCTTTAATTTCTTTAACCAAACGTTTAATGCCTATTTTTCTTTGAAAGTGTTAATTGATTTGCACGCCAACAATCCAGAAAGATCATCTAATGATGATCTTTCTGGAATTTCAATGAGGTATGAATAATGTTTGAAAACTTGTTTTTTGGGATTTTTCCACATTTGTCTTTATACACTATTGAAATTGGACAAATAGCATTTGTTACCGCTGTAATAGTGTTATCTGTTGCTGTATGTATTAAAATCATTAAAAATAAAAAAGTAAGAAAAAACTCATAATAAATTCTAAAAATCAAAACATTTTTTCTATAATTTTCAGATCTGTTACTCTAAGTTATTATATTCAAACAAACTATAATTGTTGATGCATATTGAATATGAAGAATTTAATTCCATTGAAGATATTTTTTTGTATATGGCAGCTGCAGCACCACCGATGAAGAACACTATGCCTATTAATTCGTATAAAGGTTACATTATGGCGTTTATTCCGCTTAGTCCTTCAAGCGGTGATTCATATCTTATGATTTATGCTAAAGGTACTCTTGAATCTGGAATTTATGAATTTGATATAAATTCAAAATCTTTCAAAACAGTAAATGCAATTGAAAGAGCTGATAAAAATTACTTTATTTCTTTAACACCAAAAAGAAATACAATTGCCGATGAAGCAATTAAAAATCTATAATTTTTTTGTTTGAATCTTTGGAGCGGTAACTGATCTACTTCTTGCATATTTGTCTATAATTTCGTCTGGAGTTCTTCCATTGAATAGATCCTTGCATAATCCTCTGAGATATCTCATAATTGCCCATGTCCCTGCTTTTAGAATTCCATACATGAATACTTTCATTGGTGGACCATATGTTTTATTTCTAAGAATAATTGGAATAATATCGTTAATTACACGGAGATTGTTTTCCCAACATTTCCAAAATAATGTAAATTGAGCCTCATTCAAATTTCCAAAATGCATGGAATTCTTTTCACTAAAGTCTTGATAAAGCAATGGTGCAACTAATCCTCTAAAATTCATCTCTCTAAAGTCACTCATCATGTCAATTGTATATTGAACATCATCCGGAGTTTCATCTGGCCAACCTATGATGATTGTAGCTGCCGGGAACCAATGGTTGTCATTCAAAATTTTTGCTCCCTCTCTTACTACGCTACCCCATTCTTCAGGAGCAAATGGCCTTGTTTTTACACCTAGATGTTTTTTTACCATATTTGGAGCAACTGTCTCAATTCCCAAATTTGTTGCAAGCCATCTACCAGTTTCATCTTGTTTGTTAATACTTGAAATTTGTCGCATCAGCTCTGGATCAGCAGCAACTGCTGAGAATGTCATATGTGTAGTGCCAATAAAATTAGCTCCTAATCCTTTAAGTCCTTTCCAAAGATCTGTAATGGCGTCTCTATTTGGAATAAAGTCTCTATTATCACATCCATAAAGTAACATTTCATCAGAATGTAACCAAATAGAATCAAATCCATAATCTAAGTTGATCTTTGCTTCATACTGCAGTCTTTCTAATGGTAGATCTTTCTTTGATCGTTTATTCACATCACAAAAATCACATCCTCTGCCACATCCTCTCATTGCTTCAATGAGTGAGTTTATTGTTGGTCCTTCGATAACTGGAATATTTTGTATATTTTTTACAAAGCAATGCATTAATTCTGGAGCATCACCTTTTTCTAAATCATGAAATAAATCTAATGCCAATTCATCAGCTTCCCCTACAACTACTGTATCTATTCCATGTATTTGCATTCTATCTGATTTTGCAAGTTCCCATGCCCCATTTCCACCAACTACAACATGGAAATCATATTTCTTTTTTAATTGAATGATATTGGCACACATTTTTTTGAATTTCATAGCTACATAAGATAATTTTTCAGGGGACATTGTTGTTGTTACTGGTGCCATCCCTAAAGGATCCATTACATTGATTCCAACTACTTTAGTATCAGGCCCAATTGATTTTTCTAACATCTCTGGATTTGCAATAAATACCTCATCACGTTTGTATCCTTGAAGTAATGCACTCTCAACTCTTCTTAATCCAACTTGAGCAACCTTTGATTCTCCTGTGATTGGGTCTGTCTCTACAGGAGGACAGAAAACTTTGTCAAAAACCCATTCTGGAAGTACTTCGTATGGCCCACAGGCAATAAACCCATAAAGAAAATTTCCTCTATAATTTGTCATTAAACTACGATCAGCAGTTAGAACAATTCGTTTTCCAGCCAATATTAACAAGATTCGTTCTAGTATGCTATATATGATTTACGAGGTTAATTACCGATAATTTTCTATAATTTCTCAATTAGTGTTATTTTGTATTGTTTTTTGTATTGCCCTATTTGCTATATTTGCAGATATTGCACCAGCTGCAATGCCATTATCTATGTTGACTACCGATAATCCTAACGAACAGCTTTGCAGCATTGAGGCAAGCGCTGCTATTCCTTTTCCACCATATCCATATCCCACAGAAGTTGGTATTCCAATCACTGGAATATCTACCATTGATGAAACTAAAGTTGCTAATGCTCCTTCCATTCCAGCTACTACGATTATACAATCTACTTCTTCTTTTATCATTTTTTTTAAAATTGGAAATATTCTCTGAATTCCAGCAACTCCAACATCGTAGCTTGTAATGCATTTACAATTCATGGCTTCACACATTAATCTTGCTTCTTCGGCAACTCCTATATCTGATGTTCCAGCTGCTAATATGCCTACTTTTCCACCTTTGAATTCAATTGGTTTTTTAAAAAGTACTACTGATGATGAATTTTTTCCAATTTTAATTTTTATTTTTAATTTTTTTGCAAATGCTAAAATTTTTGAATAATCCTCTTTATTGATTCTTGAAACTACAACCGAATTTGTCTTCTCTAGTGTTTTTTGAACTATTTTTTTAATCTCATCTATTTTTTTGCTTTCTGCAAAAATTACTTCTGGTATTCCTTTACGTTTCCTTCTGTTAATGTCAATTTTAGCAATACCTTCTATCTCCTCAATCGAATATAATGATAATAATTTTTTTGCTCTATGTAATGAAATTTTTCCTTTTTCTAACGATGTTAGAATTTCATGAATTTCCAATAATATTTCCTCTATGTTTGAATAAAAAAATGCTTAGATTTGTATACTTGAAATTGCACTTTTTACACTTTGTATCCCTGCATCAAATGATTGTTTTTCTTCA
>CAZDPM010000120.1:0-3496 GCA_964507355.1 uncultured Nitrosopumilaceae archaeon | reverse complement strand
CTAATTTTATGTAAACAGGTCCTAATGAAATGAAAGTGTTTAAAACTTTACGTGCATTCTTACGATATTTTTCTAAATCAGTATCCTTGCCTTCTGTTTTGACCCACTTTCTTCTATCTTTTCGTAGTGCAAAAATTGAAGGAAGTAGTTTGAAAAGTACCTTAATTGTTCTTACAGTTGACATGATTATTCTAAATAATTTTTAATTTTTTTAGTTGTAACATATCCAACATATCCTGCAATAATTGAAGATGTGATAGTAGCTACGGTTGATTTTTTTGATTTATTATTTTGAAATAATTTTGAAATTTTTGAGCCAGCTAAAAATGAACATGCAATTCCAATTAAAACTTCAGGTGCATCATAAACTAAATGACCGAATGGATCTTTTCTTGGATCAATTTTATCAGTATGAACCAGAAATTTATCATCATATTCCCTAATGTGTAAATTACCATATCGAAATTGTTTTTTTGCTCCATTTTTTTGACCTAACATAGTTTCTTGTGCCCCTTCAAGCATGAATTCTCGCAACTCTTTTGGCACCTCAATTTCATCCATAGGCATAAACGCAAGATCCATTATTCGCTTATAATCTTAGCCATAATGAAAATAAAAAATCGGCATATTTTTTATGCCTACAGAATTATTTATTTTTTAGATTTTGATTCTTTCATTCTATCTTTACCAAATAATACAAAACTTGTTACAAATACAATCAACATAGAAATTCCTGTAATGTAAGCATAATTGAATCCAATTCCAGGATGATTTGTTTCATGATAATTGGAAATTAAATAAGTAACAGCCAATAGGATCACCCCGATGATGGTTAATTTTTGATGATTTCGCAATAATTTTAGTTTTTTTCTATGTATATGAATTTAGAAATAAAAAAAGGATTCATAGAAAGGGCGTTGTAATGAATCCAACTATGCTTCCTACTAGAAATAGAAATATACTATTTGCCATGCCTAATTCATACCATCTCAACTTAATCATATAACAATAATGTAAATGTCCCAGAATAGGGAATTAGAAATTAATTATATTTATGGTTGGGAATTCATAGTAGAGAGTTTTGTCATAACCTGTTCTAATTCCAATTTGTTATCATTAATTACTCGTTTTAGTACTGAAATCTCTTGGTTTAGTTGTGCTAAACTAGAATTATCAGAATGAATTAGTTTGTCTTCTAACTCTGAAAGTAGTTTTTGACTATATTGATTAATTTTTTCTAGTTCTTTGTAATTTTGTAATTTTTCATATGGATCGGATTTAACAATATTTTTGGGGTTATCTTGATTAGCAATATAACCAAATGAGATCACTATAGTTCCTACAACTAAAACCACAATTATGACAATAATGAATAATCTCATTTCTAGCAGTTTGAATTTTTTATTAGTTGTAATTTAAAATTTAATTTTTAGCTAACCTGAATTTTTGATTTTTTACGCCTGCGAATTAAATAGAATCCTATTGCAGCTGCTACTAGTACGGGTATAATGAACATTGAATTATTGTCAGATTGAATTTTGGCTGGTTCTTTTACAAATATTGTAGCATCATGTGTGAATAATGTTTCTTCTCTGACGCTATCTTTGTATCTTACAGTTAGTCGTATATCATGTTCTCCATATTTTGGCTCACCATCAAATTCTAGCGGAATGTTAAACGGTATAGGAGAATCGATTTCAATTTCATCAATAAATTGAGTTATTTTTTTTATGTTCGAGTTTCCTCTTGGTTCTATAGTTATAAAACTAAATAAACCATTTTCATTTCCTTCGTTAATTATTTCACCAATTACCATCTGTGTATTAGATAGTTCAATGACACCAATATCATACATGTTAAGATCAATGAATCCTCGAATGTAAAAATCAACAATTTTAGAAACTGTTTCTAAATCACCATGTGCATTATAATATTGAATAGATAAAGGAATTCGTAATGTATCTTGTTGAAGATTACCAGGTACATATACTGTAGCAGTAAGATATCTAGAAGATTTTGGATTTATGTTTCCAACATCCCAATTAGATTCCAAAATTACTACATTTTCGACATTAGTAGTTGATGATGAAGTTGATGCAAGTTCTGTTTGAGTATTAGTAGCTACAATGTCTACACTAGAGAGCGGTGCAGTTCCATCATTTCTAATTTCAATTTCAACATTATTTGATTTTAAAGACATAAGATAAGGATCTACTGCTTTAACATTGATTATGCTATCTCCTGTAACTTTAAAGGTAAACTCAGAAAATGCAGTTCTTACTCCTGATTCTCTTAATCGTGAATAATCAACTTTAACAGTACCAGGATATTGTTTGATTTGAATATTTTTATCAATCTTAACATTAAAAGTGATATAGAAAGTATTTCCTGCTAATGAATTAGAATCACTATCAGCAATTATTAGTGAACCAGGACCATCAGCTGAAGAAAATCCGACCGGAAGTGATAGTTGACCTTTAATTCCAGTAATATCTTGTGAACCTACATTTGCAAATATGGTGGTAAATGGAACATTATCATCACCAGGCTCAACTTCAATTTTCTTATCTTTGGTTCCAAAATATGCATCAAGTAATTTTACATCTCCATAGTTTCTTTCAAAAGGAGATTGACCAAAACCGCCTGATTTTATTTGAGCAAATGAATTAGCAGTAATTAGTGGTATGAGTAACAATACTGTCAATAAAAATAGAATTTTATAACTTATCATACTAAAACCTCCATTTCAGATGGATGTTTTTCTTCAGATGCTTTTCCATCTTTAATTGTAATTACTCGATCTGCTTCCCCAAAATGTTGTTGATCATGAGTAACAATAATGAATGTTTGATTCAGTTCCTTTGCCATTGTTTTCATCAAATCAACTATTTTTTTAGATGTAACAGAATCCAAATTGCCAGTTGGTTCATCAGCTAAAACAATTGAAGGGTTGTTTATCAATCCTCTAGCAATAGCTGCTCTTTGTGCTTGTCCACCTGAAATTTTATTTGCTCTTTTGTTAATTTGATCATCTAATCCAACTGCTTTTAATAATTCTCTAGCATTTTTTTCTGCAGACTCGTTAGTTCCAGCTATTTCTCTTGGCAGTAATACATTTTCAAGAACAGTAAGATCAGTTAAAAGATTTGAAAATTGAAAAATAAAACCTAATTTTTTATTTCTAAATGTTGAAATTTTATTATCAGATAGATTTGAAGTGTCTGTTCCATCTATGAAGACCTTACCACTTGTAGGACGATCTAAAAGACCTATCATGTTAAGTAAAGTAGATTTTCCTGAGCCAGAGCTGCCTACAATTAATACAAATTCTCCTTTGTCAATAGAAAACGATACACTATCTAGTGCTTTTACCATGTTTTCGCCTACACCGTAAATTTTACTTAAATTATTAATTTCAAGTACTTTAGACAGTTCTCATCGCCTCCACTGGTAATAATTTAGTCGCCCTATACGACGGATATAATGAAGCAATTAT
>CAZDPM010000119.1:0-3511 GCA_964507355.1 uncultured Nitrosopumilaceae archaeon | reverse complement strand
AATTGGATTTGATAATACATATGGTAATTGAAGTTGTAAGAATAGGACAGCGATTAGTTAGAGATGACAGAGTTACAACACATGTTGCTTTAGTTGCTAGAGCTTTTGGATGCAGCAAAATATTCATGACTGAAGTAAACCCAGAAATTAAAGATACTTTAGAAAAAATAAACAATACATGGGGCGGGGATTTTACAGTTGAATTTATCGATAATTGGAAATCGGTTGTAAAAATAAAGAAAAAAGAGAGTAAGATAATTCATCTCACAATGTATGGTGAAAGCATTAATGATGTAGATGTACAGCTTAGGAAAGAAGAAAATTTATTAATAGTTGTAGGTGCCGAAAAAGTTCCCAGAGAAATCTATGATCTTGCAGATTATAATGTAGGAATTGGAAACCAACCTCATTCAGAGATTAGTGCATTGGCCATAATTCTTGATCGCATTCAAAAAGGTGAACAATTTAAGAATAGTTTTCCAGGAGCTAAAAGAAAGATCATACCCACAAGAAAAGGCAAAAATGTGCTAGTAAGAGGAACAAGGGATTAATAATAGAAAATTACCAGTCAATAAAGTTGGTAGACAAATACGAAGATCCTTTTGTTAGGATTGCTTCTATGATAGGAGGAGATGAATATCTCAAGGTGGCTAGATCACTTTTAAAAGCAGAAGATGCTACAGATGAAGAAATTGCAAGTTCTACAGGACTGAGGATTAATATGGTAAGAAAAGTTTTGTATGATCTCTTTGGAAAATCGCTAATCACAGGAATTAGAGTCAAAGATGAACGTAAAGGGTGGTTTGTCTATAGATGGAGAACACGTAGAGAAGAGGTAGAGCATTTCATAGAAAGCCAAAAAAAGAAAATTACGGAAAGATTGCAACAAAGATTCGATTATGAGAATTATTCAGATTTTTATCATTGCGGAAATGAAGATTGTCATAGGGTTACTTTTGAGGATGCTTTAGAAGGCATGTTCAAGTGTCCGTCATGTGGAAATGTATTAAATTTAAAAAAGAATGATAAATCAAAAAAAGCATATTCAAAAAAAATTGATGAGATTAAAAAAGACATGCAGCAAACATTCTGATCTAGTACAGTATTTAGAAGAAACTAATTACAATGAAGAATTGGTCATATATCATAATTTCTAAGCAAAAATACGTAAGCATATAGAAAAATATGAGAAAGAACTGACTAAATTAAATAGGAGAATTTAATGGTAAGATCCTGAATCAAATATCTACAACAAATCCTGCAACAGGTGAAGAGATTGCAAAGTATACACCGATGGGTAAAGAACAGGTATTTCAGTTGGTTGGAAAGGCAAAGAGAGCATTTCCAGAATGGAGAAAAGACTATGAAAAACGAAGAAGTTACATTTACAATTTAGTTGAATATTTAAAAAAGAACAAAACAGAATTGGCAAAAGTTGCAACGTCTGAGATGGGGAAAACAATCAAAGAATCAAGTGGAGAAGTTGAAAAGTGTGCATGGGCATTAGAATATTATGCTGATAATGGAGACAGTTTACTGGCTGATGAAGTATTAAACACAGATGCTAGGAAAAGCTTTCTAACTTTTGAACCACTTGGTGTTATCGGATCAATTATGCCTTGGAATTTTCCTTATTGGCAAGCGTTAAGATTTGCAGCACCATGTTTAATGGCAGGTAATGTCATAGTTATGAAACCATCTAGAGTAACTATGCAATCAGGTATTGAAATAGAGAAAGCATTTACTGAATCAGGTATGCCAGATGGAATATTTCAAACAGTAATAGGAAGTGTAGATTCTGCTAATCACCTAATAGATTCTGATGTAAATGCTGTGACATTTACAGGAAGTACAGATGCAGGTGCCAAGGTAGGTCAAAGAGCTGCAATGAATTTAAAGAAATGTGTTTTGGAGTTGGGAGGAAGTGATCCATTTATTGTATTAGATGATGCAATTATTGAAAAAGCTGCAGAAGGTGCAGTTAAAGGTAGATTCATCAATTGTGGTCAAAGTTGTGTTGCATCAAAAAGATTCTTTGTTGGAAAAAATATTGCTAAAGACTTTATTGAATTATTTATCAAGAAGACATCTCAATTAAAAGTTGGAGATCCAACATTAATTGAAACCGATGTTGGACCTTTATCAAACAAGGATGGACTAGAAACCATTTCAGGAATTGTGGAAGATGCAAAAGAAAAAGGTGCTGAAATTCTTTTAGGTGGTTCGGAAATAGATAGAAAAGGATATTTCTATCAACCTACAATTCTTACAAACGTTAAACCAAATATGAGAATTGCAACAGAAGAGACATTTGGTCCAGTTGCGCCTATAACAATAGTTGAAAATGAGAGTGAGGCTGTAAAATTGGCAAATAATACAGAATTTGGATTAGGAGCAAGTATTTGGACAAAAGATCTTGCAAAAGCTGAGAAAATCTCTAGACGGATAGAATCAGGAATAGTTAGTGTGAATAATGTGGTACTTTCAGATCCAAGAATTCCATTTGGAGGAATTAAACATAGTGGATTTGGAAGAGAATTATCAAGATATGGAATTCTTGAATTTGTGAATATTAAATCAGTTAGATTCTATGATAATCTAAGTCATCATCATTACGTAGAATAAACTATCATTAATCATCATCGTCATAATCACATTCTTCTAACTCGATATGAGTGGGATTATGATTATCATCGAAGTAGATTTCAACACATATGTCTGAGGCCAAAGTTGAGGCTAAAGTTTCAGCTACATCCTTAGGAAAATTACTGTCTAGACTAGAATTAGATGAATATTTGTATTCAGTAATCTCATCTTCATGATAGAAGTCTATCTCAATATTGCCATTCACGTATTTTCTGACTCCAACTACTTGACCAAATATACTGAAAGCCAAATCTAATTTCCTTGTTGTAAAACATCTCTAGTGAGAGTTTCAGCTAATTGTTCATAATGTTCTCTAGTTTTTCCAGTTTCTTTTAATTTTGATTCTTCAATTTCATTGAGTTCCATATCGACCTTTTTTGAAACGTATTGCAAGCGTGCTTCAGCCATCATGAATAATTTGTTATTTTCTTTCCATAAATGTTCTGTTATGTGTTCTACATATTGTTGCATATCAGTAATCAATTTTGTAGAGTCACTAGTTAAAATATAATTTTTGGCAGAACTCTCCATTTCTTTTCCAATTTCTCTAGAACGTTCATGATCTATCAACATCATAGCTATTGGACCCATGTGACGCGGCATTCCTGCTTGTTCTAATGCAGGAAATAGAGAATTTTCTTCCTTACTATGATGACAAACATCGGTGAAATTTTTTGAGAAGTCAATGACAGGTAACAAGATAGATTCAGGAATTTGTTTACCATCAATTAGAAGTTGAATTGTAGATTCCATTGCTTTGATAACTTTTTCAATTAGTTCATGATCTCGTCTTAGGGATGTAGTTGACATAATTATTACAAATAAAATCCAATATCTATATCTTATTCAGATTTTAAATAATTAA
>CAZDPM010000118.1:0-3535 GCA_964507355.1 uncultured Nitrosopumilaceae archaeon | reverse complement strand
TGTTCTTCTAGTGGTTGAATAATATTTTTATCAAGACTTGCAAATCTTGCCATGGAATGATTCTCCTCTTGTGCATTAACTGTAATTATGTTTTTTTCTTCTGAAATCTGTGCCATCTCTTTTTTAGTTAATTTTCCATTGTTTTCTTTAATGATCCCCAATGCCTGAATTAATTTTTCTTCTGGAATTTTTATTGAGTATGGTGGAACATCTTGAATCTCTTTAATTCCAGTTGATACTGGTTGTTTTGCATCGACGCCTCGATAGTTTTCTGCCTCTACATAAAATGGATGGATATTTTTATTATCATTGAACATCATGCATGCCATCATAGTACCTATTGCCTGAATCTTACTACCTGATGCTAAATTAACATAGATTTCATTTCCTTTTTCTTTTTCTATGATATTTTTTATTGAACGAATAATTTGAAATAAATCTCGTCTGTTATGTTCTTCTTGTTTTACTTCAATTCCTAATTTTTCTAGCTGATTTGTAATTTTTGTAGTAAATGGACCTGACTTGTCATCACTTTTGTTCTCATGAAGCAACAACCAAACTCTATCTGCCTTTTCTTGCTTTGCAGGAAGTACCACTCTGTCAATTTCATATCCCACTGGGGCAATGTGTATGCGTAATTTGGAGATTCTATCCATAATAGTATTCTTAGTATGCATACTATTGACATGCTATTTAATAATTTAGGTGGCCCAACTAATTCATGAAAACAACACTAGTACATGAAATTCACGAGGCACATGAAAACTCATGACCAAACAGATTGATTCATACAAAAAGAGTCTTGTTGAAGCATTTACCAACTTACTGGGTGGTTATCCTATGATGTTTGTTACAGGAATAGTTATTTTGCCATTGTCGGCAAATTGGATTAAAGAGGATCCTCTAGTTGCAAATATGACAATCACAGGTGTTTATGCCTCAATTAACTTTACTAGAAGTTTTTTGCTAAGGAGACTATTTGCACAATATGAGATTCATGCTAATTTTATAAAACTAGTAAAAAATTTAGTTAGAAAATAAGTTGATTCAACTCTACAGAGATTACTACTAGCAATACTGAATCATTTTGATTAAATATTATTTATGATCATGGGAGTTATCATGATGGTTGTGTTGATCAAAGTGAATTGAGTCATCTTTATGTGTATGTTTAATTTTCAAAATATTTTTATTTGTACATCTTGTAATTGCTAATAAAATTAACCTCAACCCAAATAAAAATTCAAATCCAGAAAAAATTTCTTTGTTAATTATAAGATATAAAATTTTTAAATTGATCAAATGTTTTTTCTAACAATACATCATATGGCGTTTTGATGCCATGATAAAAATAATTTCTATAACTGTTCAATTATATGTCTCAGGTTATCTGGCAAATCCGGAATTTCCGTATGGCTTTCATTGTTTTGAAGAATTTCTGGCCCTATTCGCCTTACTCTTTGAGTTCCAATCAACGTGTCAATATTTCTCTGAATGTCTTTTTCAGCTAAAATAGTTTTTAATTTTTCAATAATGATTTCTTCATTTTCATACTTTTTAATCGCATATTGAACAAGGATCATTTTTTCATTCATAGAGTAATCAGTCATTTGAAAATACCATTGTATTCAGAGTAAAAAACATTCGTAAGTCTATAGACATTTTAAGAACTTTAGGCTTCGCTTCTTGGCATATTTTCCTATGTAACTCAGTCCTATTCTGGATCCTTTTTGCGGTAAATTTTCTACATTCAAAAAGATCACCCCTATTTCCTGAGCATCCCGTGGAGTAGATTGATTCCAATTAAACTTGGAACAAAGGTAAGAGAAGCAACAGAGAAAGACTATCATAGATTTTAAAATTTTTAGCATATCTCAATAAAAGACAACAAGTCTAAAGGACGCTGCCTAGGTCAGATCGTAGTTGCCTGCACTGTTATTTTCTTCTACTTGATGTTCTTTTTGGGAATTACGTAAGGCCAGTACAACGATTATCGCAGTAACAATGGCAATCCCGACACTGATTATAATTGATATTTGCATTGCATGAATAAACGCTTGACGTGCCGCATCTAAGAGAGCGATTCCTAAGTTATTTGGGATTTGCTCTGATACATGTACTGCTCCACCAAGAGTAGCACGTGCTGCTTCACGCAAGTCAGTTGAAATGACAGCTGGTATTGTATCTACCAGTTCATTTCGATATATTGCTGTTCCAATACTTCCTAGCACTGCAATTCCCAAAGCACCACCCATCTCTGCAGCAGTTTCAGACATTGCTGATGCAGAACCGGCACGTTCTGGTGGAGCAGAGCCTACAACTAGATCAGTTGCCAATGTAAAAACAGGCGCAAGGCCTAGAGACGAGAGTACAAAAGCAGTTACCAGTAATGCAAATGAAGTATTTTCATCAATCTGTGCGAGTAAACCAAAGCCAATAGCTGCAAGTATTAGACCCCCGGCTATCACAGGTCCTGGATTAATTCTACGTGATATTTTTGGTGTTAATTGAGAGCCAACCACAAATGCAAGAGCCCATGGCAACATCCACAATCCTGCTTCCAATGGAGAAAGTTCAAGGATCAACTGGAGATACTGTGATATGAACAAAAAGACTCCAAAGGCAAGGAAAACACCAAACATGAAAGTAACAAGTGCAATGTTAAATGCACGTATTTTAAATAATTTGAGATCGATTAACGGGTTTGCAATTTTTTTCTGTCTTTGTAAGAAGATCAGGCCAATTCCAATACCGCATACAATAAACAAAAATGATTGCAACTCCAACCCATTCTGGGCAATTTGTTTTATTCCATAAATAATCGTCAATATTGACGCAAGAGAAAGAGCTGCGCTAATTACATCCATCCTTGGGGCTTTTGGATCTTTGAATTCAGGTAGAAGTCTTGGGCCGAGTATCAAGAGCACTGCCATTACAGGTAATGCCAACAAAAACACTGAACCCCACCAGAAAAATTCCAAAAGCACACCGCCTACCAGAGGTCCAATCGCGGCTCCTACAGAAAATGCTGATATCCAAACTCCAATAGCCACCATACGCTGATTCTCATCATGGAATATGTTGCGAATAAGGGACAAAGTGGATGGGGCAAGTGTTGCACCAGAAACTCCCAAAAGAGCTCTGGCAACAATTAACATCTCTGCACTGGTGGAAAATGCAGCTAGAAGTGATGTAATGGCAAAACAGATGGCCCCTATCATGAGTAGACGTCTGCGGCCAATCCTGTCTCCAAGATTTCCCATTATAATTAAAGAGCCTGCTACAAAGAAACCATAGATGTCTATAATCCAAAGTAGTTGAGAACTCGTGGGTTGCAGATCTTCGCTAATTTGCGGTATTGCTAAATGTAAAACAGTTAGATCCATTGCGTAAAGAACACATGCAAGACCCAGAACACAAAGTCCAATCCATTCTTTACGTCCTGCTTTTAATAATTCAGCCATAATTTCTCCTCATTTTGAATTTTATACCACAATTTAACTCAGCACACTTCTCTACAAAAGACTAGAAACTT
>CAZDPM010000117.1:0-3637 GCA_964507355.1 uncultured Nitrosopumilaceae archaeon | reverse complement strand
ATCGTTCACGTCTTGGTACTGATTTGAGTGATATTACTTTGGATTATGTTTCATCAATAAAAGATGATTGTCAAATAGCACTTTATGATATTCTTGGAAGTCAAGCTCATACTCTAATGTTATATGAAAATCAAATTATTACAAAAAATGATGCAAAAAAAATTCTTTCAGCATTAGAATCTTTAAAAAATGAAAAATTTGATACTTTAACTGGAGCAGAAGACATTCATGAATTAATTGAAACACTTGTTATCAAAAAAGCAGGAATTGCAAGTGGTGGAAAAATGCATACTGCACGTTCCAGAAATGATCAGGTTTCTTTAGATATTCGAATGAAAATTCGTGATGATATTAACATTATTTGTAATTGCTTACTTGATACAATTGAAGCACTTGTATCTCTAGCAAAAAATCACCAAAAAACAATAATGCCTCTTTACACACATCTACAACAAGCTCAAGCTGGTTTATTTTCACATTATCTAATAGCTCAGGCTGATGTATTGTTTAGGGACTTTGATCGTCTTTATGTTACATTTAATCATGTTAATCAAAGTCCTTTAGGGGCAGGACCTGTTGGAGGGACTAGTATTGCAATTGACCGACATAGCACTGCCAAAATGTTAGGATTCGATAGTGTTTTAGAAAATTCCCTTGATGCAACAAGCACACGTGATTTTGTCGCTGAATATGTTTCAATGGTAGCAATACTGATGACTAATCTGAGTAGAATTTCTGAAGATTTTATTATTTGGTCAACATCTGAGTTTTCCTTTATCGAACTAGCAGATGAATTCACATCTCCTTCAAGTGTGATGCCTCAAAAGAAAAATCCTGATATATTGGAATTAACAAGAGGAAAAACTGCAGAGGTAATTGGAAATCTTACTGCAATTTTAACTACAATCAAAGGACTAGCTTCAGGTTACGGGCGTGATCTACAACAAATTAAGTCATCTATCTGGTCCACATCTAAAATCTCTATAAGTGCATTATTGATTTTAAAATCTATTCTTCTTACAATCCATGTTAATGAAAAAGAAATGAAAAAGGTAGCTGAATCCAGTTATCTTATTGCCCTTGATATTGCAGAAAAATTAGTTCAGAACGGAATTCCATTTCGAACAACTCATAAAATTGCGGGAGGTTTGGTACAATTAGCACATCAATACAACAAATCTATGAATAAACTTACTGTAAAAGAAATTTCAAAAATTACTCAAGACACAAAAATTACTCCTAATATTATAATGAAAATTATTAAATCCACAACAATAACATCTTCTCTAAAAGAAAGAAAGTCTTTTGGTTCTTCAGGATATGATGAGCAAAAGAGAATGATTGAAGATCGTACGAATAAAATTAACAGTTATAGAATCAATACAACAAAACGAGATAATGATATCTCTAAGGCAATAGATAATTTATCTGACAAAGTTTCTGAATTGATAAAATAGGAAGCATATCATTGCATCTTTACTAGAACAATCTTGGTTTAAAGTAAATACAATATTCTTTATCATGTCTTTTTTCACATCATCACAAATTTCAGCCACATCTAGTTTGAGATGTTACAGCAAAAACATCCTACCAACGAGGATTGTATTTTCTGTGTAATTCTTTTTAGGATTTAAAATATGACACCGAATTATCTAGCTAACTCTCTTTGTAGTGATCCTCACAAACATTGATCGGGTTATTATTAAGAGTGGTTTGTCTAGTTGCCTTTTTTCCACATTCCATAAAATAGTGGCAATAAATCGTTCTATTTGAATTCAATATTACTTCGGTTAACAAATCTATAGATTTGCTTGGTTGATCGTCATCATATAGTGACATCTAACCTAATACCGCTATAATCATAATTAAGTCTTAAAATATATTGAAAAGTTAGTGATAGTTTAGAAAACTATCAATACAAAAAACCATATTGCCTATTCCTAACTGTAAAAATATTAAAAGTCTTGGCATAATAATAAAAATTAGTTACTAGTTTTTTAGATCAGGCTTATTTACTATAAATCATATTCTACAGTATGAGTAAATCT
This sequence comes from uncultured Nitrosopumilaceae archaeon, assembly GCA_964507355.1. Classification (GTDB taxonomy): domain Archaea; phylum Thermoproteota; class Nitrososphaeria; order Nitrososphaerales; family Nitrosopumilaceae; genus Nitrosarchaeum. Next base: position 1,589 of record CAZDPM010000117.1, on the reverse strand, counting down.
ACTGAGCGAGCAAATGACATCTTTACAGAATGCAAAAAGAATGCCGAGAAATTTTTTAATGAAATTGGTAAATCAACTCCAGTATACCATCAGACTGCAACAGATATTCAAAAAAGCTATTTTGAAGCATGGAAGAATGTAATTAATTCATCTATTGCATTACAACAAGAATTTGCTATCCAATCAGGTTTGAATGTCAGTGTGAATGAAGAAACCATTAGAGCGATGCATAACATTACTGAGCAGGCAATCACTGCATTTCAAAATCAAAATAAATTTGCTCAAGATTCTTCTGAAACATCAAAAAAAATATTTGATGCATTCAATGAAAACACCAAGACTTTTGCTTCATTGAATAAAAATATGCTGGACTTAATGGTGTCTGCTATTCAAAAAAATACACAAAAATAGATACATCATTCTCTTTTTTCAATTATAATGTCCCTTTCTTTTCATAATCTATACTAGGATTGATGTATTATCTATAATCTTGTTATTTATTTTATATGATGATTAATTACCATATTATTTAGAAATAATTGGGAAGGGTCATTTCTATTGTTGATATCGTCATAGTTTATCTTCAATGAGAAATAATGCGGTGGGTCATATTTTAAGACCAATAAGGATAGCGGGTCTAGTGGGATTCGGACCCACGACAACCGGATTAAAAGTCCGGTGCGCTACCTGGCTGCGCCATAGACCCCTCACAAAAATGCTTGACGTGTATAATTTAGTCTTTTACAAAATTTTTTTCTGTTGCAGAAACTTTTAATCTGGCAATTTGTTTGAATCAATTCGGGCCCTTGTAGTATAGTCCGGTCTAGAATTCGACCCTGTCACGGTTGAGACGCGTGTTCAAATCCCGCCGAGGGCGCCATTTATGTTTAAATCATTTTATCGTCTAATTTTATTATGAAATGATCGCTCTAAATTTCATATTTTTATATGATCTTAAGAATTTTTAAGCAGGGAATTGTCACTTGTCACATTCTTTGATGAACTGTTTGTCTCACGAAGATAATTTCTCGAAATTTCACTTACAAGAATATTAAAATTCAGGCAATTTTAGTAAAATTTGATGTCTGAAGCGAATAATGAATCTAAGATAGAAACTACATCTATGGATGGTTTAACTTCTGAAAAGATATCTGTAGAAGATACTGCACAATCTAAATCTAAAATTGCTAAAGATGCTAAAATTAACGCTAATGATAAAACAACTGTAAAAGATGATGTCGTAACTAAAGTAAAAGAAACATCACAAGCAGCAGAAGGGACAAAAACAGCTGAGGAAGCAAAAGCCGCAGCACAAGCAACCGCAAAGGCAGCAGCTGCAACTAAAGCCGCAGAAGAGGCAGAAAAAGCTGCAAAAGAAGCAATTGCAAAAGCTGAAGCAGCTAAAGCCGCAGCAGAAGCCGCAGCAGAAGAAGAATACAAAGCAATTGCAGCTGAAGTAAAAGCCACAACTGGAAAAGCTTCCACATTTACTAATCAACGTAAAGGCGAAGAAATTTTTAGAAGAGAAATGGACGAACCTGAATTTTTCTTAGCAAAAAAAGATAGATTTCCAAGACCAATTCTTTCAT
>CAZDPM010000116.1:0-3741 GCA_964507355.1 uncultured Nitrosopumilaceae archaeon | reverse complement strand
ACTCTGCTGTAAGAAAATGTGTTAGAGTTCAATTAATTAAAAATGGTAAAACCGTCACAGCGTTCTTACCACGAGACGGTGCAATGAATTTCATCGATGAACACGACGAGGTACACATTCAAGGAATGGGTGCTACACAAGGTGGTGCAATGGGTGATATTCCTGGTGTACGATTCAAAGTATTCAAAGTAAATGGAACATCCCTTAACGAACTAGTGACTGGTAAGAAAGAAAAACCAAGGAGATAAAATTGGCTGATACAAAGAATTTATTATTATTTAGAAAATGGGATATGTCTGATATTGAAATTAAAGATCCTGGATTAAAGACTGCAATTTCATTAAGAAAACAAATCTTACCCTACACATTTGGTCGTTCAGCTTTAAAAAGATTCAACAAAGCTGAAGTAAATATTGTAGAAAGACTTTGCAACAAAGTTATGCATTTTGGAAAGAAATATGCTAAAAATACTGGACGAATGACTGGTAAGAAAACCAAAGTACTCAACACTGTCAAAGTTGCATTTGACATCATTGCGTTAAAGACTGGCAAAAATCCAATTGAGGTACTAGTTAGAGCAATTGAAAATTCTGCACCAAACGAAGATACCACACGAATTGTATATGGTGGTACAGTTTACCATGTATCCGTCGACGTTGCTCCAATTAGAAGAGTTGACATGGCATTAAAATTCATCGGTGACTCAATTCGTGATGCAACATATTCCAATCCTAAACCAATTGAAGAACACATGGCAGAGCAGCTAATCTTGGCTGCAGCCAATGATCCAAATGCCCCTTCTGTAAAAAAGAAACACGAATTAGAAAGAATAGCACAAGCATCTAGATAGTAATTTTACCAGTAGCCCGAGGCAGATTCGAACTGCCGTCTCCGCCTATCCACTCTTGAGATCCAGAGGGCAGAATCCTTGATCTAAAATTTTTTTATTTGACCGCTAGACTATCGGGCTACTAAAACAAATTCTGATGTTTTAGAATATAATCATTTACTTGAACTTTACTTCATGAATAGCAGTTGCATAATCGCATTCTGCTTTTAATCTCATGTATGGAATTAATCTATAGTGAATTGAATAAAGACTATCCTCTTTTCGAATAATTCCTTTTTGCATCAATGATACCAAACCCCGTGATGTAATTCCTATCTTCGTATTCATTTTTTCACATATCTCATCGCGTTTTTTTTGATATTGTTTTAATGAAAATGTCACATCGTTAATTTCTAAAATCAAAGGCCATACAATTTCAGCCCAGACAAATCTTCTATTCTCAGTGGCTGATGCATATTTGCCTTTTTCACTCAACATTAATAACATCTGCAAAAGAAGTTATAACTTAATAGTTGTCTCAAAAAGAAATTGAAGAATCATTGAATTTATTGCAAAAGGATTGGGATGTTGATCCTATCTTACGTGAATTCATGCTAGGAAAAATAACTGATATCAGTGATTATTCTCTGAAAGTAAAAGATGTAATTTTTCATATACCATATTTGGTATCTGAAAAAAAATATATCTTGTGGAAATGTTTTTGGCCTGACTGTCATAACTGTTGTGACAGGCAAGGAAGACTACCATTAACTTCTGATGATCTAATTACAATTGGAAAAGGACTCAAATACAAAAAGACATCTGATTTTATAAAAAATGAAACAATGACTACAACGTGGCAAGACTCTTCCCCATCTGGTCAAATAACTACAATGACTACTATTAATCTAAAAAGAAAAAAAGATGAGACAGAAAATGAGGATGGAACTCATATCTCTTGTAGATTTTTAGATGATACAGGTGGGTGTAGTATGCATCCAGACAGGCCTGGTGTGTGTTACCTGTATCCTTTCTCTACATGGCTTGAAAATGAAAAGGGTATGGCTAGAGTACATGCAACGTACCAATTTACAGGTGATTGCCCTGGATTTTATCTATCTGATGATATGCAACAAATGAAACAAGAACTCAAAGACTATTCCAAGATCATATATGATTACACTTTATCATCAAGCAGAACAATGAGAGAAAATTTTGGTTCTGTTAGTTTTGGTTAGGCTTTAGCTACTTTCATCAAGTCAGATATCTTTACATCCATTCCAAATCTAGCTTCATTTTTCTTCATGTATCTAAAAATAGATATAAAATCTGGAAGTGATTTAAATAAATTAAATTTCTTGTGAATCTTTGCTCGAACAAACTTGAAAACTTTATCGTATATCTTGTAATGTTCATCTACTGCTTTTTCATATGCTGCAAAGTCATGCATGTTTTCAACAAAAATATCTACACATTGCATACTGGGAATTATTCCTTCACCAAGTAATGCATACACTGTTCCTATTGATTCTCCAACTCCTACAACCTTACCCTTGTAAAATGGCTTACATTTTCCTGGAGTTGCTAGTCTGATTGGCCTTCCCTTTGTTTTTTGGACCTCACCGCCATACTTTTTTAGAAAATCATCCGTTGCCTTAATGTGATTCTTTTTGTAATCCCCTGCACCAATATGTGCCCACTTTTCACCTAGCGGGAAATACCAAAAGTATCCTGACATTCCTGGAAATGGTTCAATATAAAAGTCATCAAATGGAACTCCTTTGTCATACTCTACCTTGTATTCGTATGTTGGCAAGAAAAAATCTTCTTCCAATTTTGGAAGATATGATCTTGCAAATCCTGTGCAATCTACTATCATGTCATACTCTTTTTCCAGATCTTCTATCTTTGGAGCTACGCCAAAAATAATTTTCGAATCTTTAATGAAATCTTTGATCAGTGCTAGTTTATCATATGTGCACAATCCATGCAAACCAATATCAAATTTTACGTTATTATTCATTTTAACATGCATTGTCTTTCCATCGTGAATTAGAAAGTCATCAAAGTTACGTCCAACATTTTTGCAAAATCTATTCAGTTCTGATTTTATTGTACCCCATGCACAAATTGAATCATGTCTCTCTTCTGTACTGCGTTCATAACCTACTACTTCATGTTCGGAATTTTTGAGTCGAGCCATGAGATAACTTCCTGCGACTCCCATACCCATAACTGCAATCTTCATTTAGCCTAAATCTGTTCAGACCTAATAAAAACACTATCTGACGTTTCTCCTAGTGATAATTTTTGCTCTAATTTTTTTCAATTGTATTAATATGATGATTTTTATAAAATATAGATAAAATGGGTACCCACGCATGACTCCAAAACTTGAAATCACTAGTCAAGGAACTCAAGTATTTTTAGAACATCTTAAAGAACAACTGGCTGATATGAGCCAAGACTCAAGATTAGATTGATGAATGATTTGGAGAATTTAGCCCATGCATATCTCAAAACATGGTTAGAGCAACACCTATGTTATTGAGATGTTAAAAGTTAAAGAAACTCTCAAGTTAAATTTGGAAAGATTCTAAAAAGGTCATGGATACATTTGATGCAATAAAATCAAGAAGATCAATTAAGAGTTTTCAAAATCATCAAATGAGTAAAGATGAGATTAATCAATTATTGGAAGCAGCTGTACTTTCCCCCACTTCATATAACATTCAGAACTGGAGATTTGTCATTGTTACAAAGCAGGAACTAAAAGACAATCTTTGTGCTTTATCTTATGGTCAAAGACAAGTGGCAGAAGCTTCTTTGGTAATTATTTTATGTGCAGATCTAAAGGCATGGGATAAAAACCCCGAGAGATACTGGATAAACATCCCTGATGGTTCACGTCA
>CAZDPM010000115.1:0-3770 GCA_964507355.1 uncultured Nitrosopumilaceae archaeon | reverse complement strand
ATAGTCCTAATAATTCTAAATGTGTTGATGGTTGGAGATACATTCCAGTTGAACTGATAGATCTGCCTGGTCTTATCAAAGATGCATGGAAAGGAAAAGGACTGGGAAATCAATTTCTTTCAATTGCAGCACAATCTGATGCATTGCTTCATGTAGTTGATGCCTCTGGTGGTGTTGATTCTTCTGGAAAAATCACTGAGATAGGTAGTGGTGATCCAATATCTGATTTTGCAGACATTGAAGAAGAATTAATTTTGTGGTATCATAAAATTTTGGAAGGAAATAGAGAAAAAATATCCAAATCAATTAGAACTGGTTCAAGTATTGTTGATGCCATCACTGAACTGTATCGTGGTATCGGTGTAAACCCATTTCATGTGAAGGATGCGTTGTTAACGCTTGGATTGGGAGATAAAGAATTTGATAATTTTGATATGGTTGACACTAAAAAATTTGCATCATATATTCGAAAAATTTCAAAACCTACACTCATTGTTGCAAATAAAATTGATGTTGAAGGTGCAGACAAAAATTTTGCTAGATTACGAGAACGTTTTAATGATTCTATTGTGATACCTGTTAGTGGAGATAGTGAATTTAGCCTGAGACGAGCTGAGCAAAAGGGATTGATAAAATATTCTCCAGGTTCTGAACAATTTGAAATAATAAAATCCGGAGATCTTAATGAAAAACAAATCAATGCGTTGGATTTTATTAAAAAAGGAATAATGGGCGAATACATGCGAACTGGGGTTCAATTTGCAATTAACGTTGCTGTATTCAAACTTCTAAAGATGAATTCGATTTACCCAGTAGCTAATGAAAAACTTTTAGCTGATAAAAAAGGACGTGTTTTACCTGATTTAATATTGCTTAAGGCTGGTGCAACAATTGCCGATCTAGCAAAAGAGATTCACACAGACCTTACAAAAGGACTACTTTATGGAAAAGATTTGAGATATAATCTTCGACTACCTGTAGATTACCAACTACGAGATAGAGACGTAGTGTCTTTGGTTAGTGCGTCAAAAAAATAATCAAATAGTAATTATTTTAAAATTATTTTGCATATTGACTAATAATGTTATTTTTATCATCGACATAATTACAACAGGTTTCACAAAGCCACTTTGTTTTATTTTCATCTTTATCCCATTTTGGCAATCTTCTATTGTTACATTTCTCACAAAATAACGACATGATTCATTGTATTTCTCCTTCTATTTGTACCGGAGTTAATTTATTCTTGTTTTGTACTTTGTGTTTTTTTGCCCTTCTTTTTTAATCATCAAAACATAATCATCCCTACGTTAATAATTGAAATAATTTCGATTAAATCTACTCCAGAGAGAACCCTCTATTATTGGGTGTCTTTTGATACATATCATGCCTCAAGCATCAGATCAGCATTCCAAATCATATGTGGAATTTGAATAAACTGTATTGTTGTAATTATGATGACACTGCCTTGTATGTTATTTTCATACCCATTCTAAAACTTGCTCCATTCATTTATGAATTAATTTAATTTTAACAATTATTAAACAATGTTAAAATTAGACATGACTAATTAGACAAGACTAAGTTATAATATACTCCTAGTATCCAATATTCCTGTGTTTTTTTGATAATGCTTGCAGTAATTGATTATGTTGGCGGTTGAATTAGTTTACATTAATTTTATTTTTTGTAACTTGAGAAAATATAATTTTTAATTTTCAAAATAGTGGAACGAATTAAGTTTGTTTTGCTAATGGCTATAATCCATATCATTTACGAATATGATAACCTGATATTATTTAATAGAGGTGAAATTTATACTTCAGTATGAAGATTATGATAATACGCAATGACATCCCTATCCGATTCTATAACCATCCCAGAGATGTTATTGTACATCCCATCACAAACAGGGTTGAGATTTTCAATGCAGATGGTTCTATACTAGAAGAATTCAAAATGATCCAAAAAGAAATTAAATGGTTAGAAAACTTAGATATTGATTGTGCAGAAGTTATTGTAAACTTACATGTTGAGTAATTAAAGTCAGTTTGTTCTTAGATTGTTTAGGCTTTTACTTTTTAGTGAATTCTCTATAATTTATGATATTTTATTCCAAGAATTTTTGTTCATTAATAGTCTAGAATTCAAATTATTTCTTGGTTTTCTAGATATTCCTCTTAGAAATGATATCCAAAAATTTATTCACATCAAAACTTTTTGAACAAAATTCTTTATATTTTTATGATGTCGATACACTATCGAGATAAAAATTCACAAAAGTACATGGACGATAAAAAAATTTAACCTGAAATCTCTAACGCGCATTTTGTAGAACATATTCGTCTATTGAATACATCTTCATATTCTCTTTTACAGTGAACACAAGTTCTAAATGACATCAATACTAGTACGTCATTATTACATTTAAGTATAAATTAACAATATTCGTTGAATTTTTAATTATAACTTGTCCTATAATGATTGACAGATACTCCTACAAGTCTCCAAATGGGGGTATATCGCGATCTGATTTATTTTAATATCTTATGATTTAACCGAACCCAAAATTATCATTATTATCAAATGATTCTTGACAAATCTTGCAAATTATTTTTTATGTATTTTTGACTGTTTGTTTAAAAATAGCTTTTTTGCCCTTTCTTTCAAATTGTGTTATTTGTCTAGTTCTGCTAGATTCTGGCTTGTGAAAGTACTACTGTTATTTCTTGTCAATTATTCCCTCTGAATCTGTATTGTTTTTAGTTGATATTATTTTTACTGTGATTTTATATGTCTGCATTGATCTTTTCTTTTCTAATCCAAATTGTTTTTCCTTTATGATCAATTAATTCAATATTCATATCGATGAGTTTGTCTCTGATATTGTCTGCATCTTGAAATTTTTTCTCTTTTCTTAGTTGTTCTCGTGATACGATCATATTGTCGATCTCATTTTTTTCATTTAGTGTTATTTTTGGAATTATCAATCCTAAAATATCAAGCATTCTTTCAAATTCTGGAATGATTATTTTTGCATCATTTGAGTTTAATTTTTCTTCAGCTGCCAAGTGATTTACCTCTTTTATTAATTTGAAAAATGCTAAAAGTGCAAGATGTGTGTTGATATCTGATTCTAATGCACTATCAAACTCTTTACCAAAATCACCAATTATTGATTTAACTTTACTTGGGTTAGGTTCATTATTTACGTGAATTAATTCATAATAGCAAGTTTCTGCTTGACGCCATTTCGTGAGATTCTCTTTTAATAATTTTTCAGAATAGTCTATCGGTTTTGAATAATGTCCTGACAAACAAAATAATCTGATCACATTTGATCCCCAATTATCTAATACATGTTTTATTGATTTTATGTTTCCAAGTGACTTGGACATTTTTTCACCATTAATTGTAACCATTCCTACATGCATCCAGATTTTTGCAAATTGTTTTGTAGTGTATGACTCTGATTGAGCAATTTCATTTTCATGATGTGGAAATATCAGATCTCTTCCGCCTCCATGTATGTCGAAATTTTCTCCAAGATATTTTATGCTCATTGCAGAACATTCGATGTGCCACCCCGGTCTTCCTTTGCCCCATGGGCTATCCCATAATGGATTGTCATCTGAAAATTTCCATAGGGCAAAATCTAATGGATCTTTTTTTGATTCATCAATTTCGATTCTTGTCCCTGACTGCAATTCATCTATTCTCTTTTTTGATAATTTGCCATATTGTGGAAACTTTGAAACTGAAAAATACAC
>CAZDPM010000114.1:2203-3872 GCA_964507355.1 uncultured Nitrosopumilaceae archaeon | reverse complement strand
TGTTTGGGAACATGCATACTATCTGAAATATCAAAACAAACGACCAGATTACATTTCATCATGGTGGAATGTCGTTAATTGGGACGAAGTAGATAGCAGATACTCCAAAGTAAAATAAAGTTCTATCTTTATTTTTTTTATTAATTTTCTTTATTTTTGAATCTAATTTATTTTTCAGAGTAATTTCTATGAATGAATTTATAACCATCTCAGAGTTGTTTCTTGTAAATGAGTGAAGAACATGCACAACAATTGATGCAACAACTCCAAATGCTTGAAACTTACTATGGGGATTTATCACAACGTGAAGCCACACTTGTTAATGTTTTACGAGAGGCCATATCTGCAATTGAATCAATCAAAGCACTTCATGAAAAACCAGATTCTGATAGTTTGGTACCAATTGGAATGGGAACTTATGTGCAAACAAAAATTTCATCTAGCAACAAAATTATTTTGAATATAGGTGCCGGAATTGCAATGGAAAAAACTTATGACTCTTCAATAAACTATCTTGAAGCAAGAATAAAGGAAATTGAAGTTTCTATACGTGATACTACTGCTCGAAAACAAGATGCAATGGCAAGATTGGAACAAGGTAAAGAGCAAATGAGCCAACTCATGCAAGAAACCTCACAAGATATTTCAGGATAAAATAATGTTTGATAAACTTCGCAATGCATTTTCAAATGCAGCGAAAAGTCTTGGGGAAAAAGAAATAAACGATAAAGACATCGAAGAAATTCTTTATGAATTAGAAATTTCTCTTATGGAATCAGACGTTGCAAGTGAAGTCATTGATATAATAAAGTCCGACTTGAAGACTCAATTACTAGGATCCAAAGTAGACAAAAAAGAGATTGAAACATTTGTCAAAGACAGATTGATCTCAAATATTTCTTCATTGTTTGATACGGCAGGAACCGTTGATCTCTTTAAATTAATCAACGAAAAAAAGAAAGTTGTTCAGCCTTTTCTAATTTTATTTGTAGGAATTAATGGAACTGGAAAAACCACATCACTTGCTAAAGTAGCTCATATGTTACAGCAAGCAAAATATTCTGTAGTGGTAGCAGCTGCTGACACATTTAGAGCAGGAGCTATTGAGCAACTACGTGAACATACAAATCGGTTGAATCTAAAACTAGTTGCACAAAATTACAATTCTGATCCTGCTGCTGTTGCTAGAGATGCTGTTCTTTATGCAAAATCTCACAAGATGGATTGTGTACTCATTGATACTGCCGGTAGAATGCAAACAAGCAAAAATCTAATGGAACAAATTGCTAAAATCACCAAAGTAGTAAATCCTGATTTTAAAATTTTTGTAGGTGATTCTCTGGCTGGAAATGACACTGTAAATCAAGCTAGGGAATTTTTTGAACATGTCAAGTTCAATGGTTCAATTCTCACAAAAAGTGATGCTGATGCACGTGGTGGAGCTGCACTTTCTATTGTAAAAATCACATCCACTCCGATACTATACCTTGGAGTTGGACAAGAATATTCTGATCTTAAACCATTTGACAAAGAAATTTTTCTAGAGGCTGTATTTGGTTCATTATCTGTAGATAGAAAAGAAATTTCACAAGAACCAATTCCACAATCAAAACCAGAACCAATTCCACAATCAAAACCAGAACCAATTCCACAATCAAAACCAGAACCA
>CAZDPM010000114.1:294-2103 GCA_964507355.1 uncultured Nitrosopumilaceae archaeon | reverse complement strand
ATTCCAATCTCTGATGATCCATTTGAAGGAATTGCTGACAAAGATATTTCAAAATATTCTGACTTGTATGATATAACATCACCAGAAAATGATGATGAGGCAGCAAAACTTGGTAATTTGATTCGCCACTGGATTAATCAGGGGCGACCAAAACCTGGAGGAGAAAAGAAACAAGAATCATACTTACAAAAGGAAGAAACTGACACCAAACACAAACAAGATAAAGAAGAAGAAAAGTCTAAAAAGAAAAGAGGTGTATTTGGGTTCTTTAAGAAATGAAACTAAAAACTAAAGATTTACTCACGTTATCAGAATTATCTCCTAAAGAATTTGCTACATTAATCGATTATTCTATTGTATTAAAAAAAGAATCAAAAAAAGACAACAAATCATTACTAAAAAATAAAACACTTGCAATGATATTTCAAAAACCATCAACTAGGACACGAGTAAGTTTTGAGGCTGGAATGTTTCAGCTTGGTGGACATGCAATTAATCTTTCATCACAAGATATGCAATTATCACGTGGTGAAACAATTGAAGACACTGCCAAAACTTTGTCTCGATATGTTGACTGTATTATGGCACGAGTATATGATCATAGCTTACTTGAAAAATTATCCGAATCATCTAGCGTCCCAGTGATTAATGGACTCTCTAATTCATTTCACCCATGTCAAATATTAGCAGACTTCATGACAATTAAAGAGAAGAAAGGAAAATTCAAGGAACTCAAAATTGCTTGGATTGGCGATGGAAACAATGTTTGTAATTCTATGATTTATGGATGTGCTCTTTCTGGTGCAAAACTATCTATTGCAACACCTAAAGGATTTGAACCTGATAAATCTGTTCTAAAAGAATCTGCCAAATCAGTTGAAATTGATCAAAATACAGATCCAATAAAGGCAATCAAAAATGCCGATGTTGTAGTTACTGATACATACACTTCAATTCATAACAACGAACTAAAACGAATCAAAAAATTTCTCCCAAAATATCAGGTTAATGACTCATTAATGAAACATGCCAATAACGATGCAATCTTTATGCATTGTCTTCCAGCAAAACGAGATTATGAAGTTACATCATCAGTAATTGATGGACCTCAATCAGTTGTATGGGATGAGGCCGAAAATAGACTCCATACTCAAAAAGCTTTACTTGCTTCAATAATTCACGCTTAACGTATATAAGAGCAGTTTCAAACTCGTGTTCTATAGATGGCATATTCAAACATCCTCAGAAGACTACGAGAGGAAAAAACTAATTATAAAAAAAGATCTACTCTACTGATCGGTAAGCACGATTTTATTACTGTAAATATTACTAATGAAAATACCCAAGTCCAAATTGTAAAGCCTGGTATGACTGGTGATAAGGTTATCGCATCTGCCCATTCTAATTATTTGATAAAAAAAGGTTGGAAGGGATCAAGAAAGAGTATTCCTGCTGCATATCTTACCGGTTATCTTGCTGGAAAGAAAGCTATGAGTAATGGCGCCAAAGATGCAGTTTTGTATACTGGTACTAGAAAATATACACAGCGAATGGCAGCAGCATTAAAAGGAGTTGTTGATGCAGGTCTGCAAGTTCCAGCAGGTGCTGAAACATTTCCACCCGATGAAAGAATTAACGGAGAACATCTTACAGTAAAAAATGATACTACAAAAATTAAATCTGCTATTGATAGTGAGGTTAAATAAAAATGAGTCAAACAGCACAATCTAAACCATCTGGTGGTAGAGGTGGACCTGGTGGTAGAGGTGGACCTGGTGGTAGAGGTGGACCTGGTGGTAGAGGTGGACC
>CAZDPM010000114.1:0-194 GCA_964507355.1 uncultured Nitrosopumilaceae archaeon | reverse complement strand
TGGTGGTAGAGGTGGCCAAAAAGTTTATGGCGGAGGCAAACCCGGGCAAGCTAGAAGACCAAGAAGAGAAGAAGAAGTAGAGCCTTGGGTTCCAAAAACAATTTTAGGAAAAAAAGTCGCATCTGGTGAAATTGGTTCAATTGAAGAAATTATTCAAGATGGTTTAAGAATTCAAGAAGCAGGAATTATCAAAA
>CAZDPM010000113.1:0-3900 GCA_964507355.1 uncultured Nitrosopumilaceae archaeon | reverse complement strand
ACATAAAAATAAAAAAAAATCACTAGAAAAAGAATGAATAATGGTAAAATAAAGATAAATCAATATGGAATTTAGATTAGATGAAGATTCGCTAGGTAAGGTAAAAATCCCATCTGACGCATATTATGGAGCATTTACAGGAAGAGCAATCAAACAATATCACGTAACTGGCAACAAGGCACATCCCAATTTAATAAAATCGTTTGTCATGATAAAACGCTCTGCAACAATTGCAAACATAAAGACAAAGGCAATAGATGCAAAAAGGGGAAGTGCAATAGTTTCTGCATGTGATAAAATACTCTCAGGAAAATTCACAGATCAATTTGTTATCGATATGATCAATTCTGGTGCTGGAACAGCATTTAATATGAATTCAAATGAAGTCATTGCAAATGTCGCTTTAGAAATACTACACAAAAAGAAAGGCCAGTATCAGCATTTACATCCAAATGATCATGTGAACATGTCACAGTCAAGTAACGATACTTATCCAACTGCAATGCATGTTGCAATTCTAATTAACCTTAAAGATACAATTCCAGCAATTGACACATTAATAAAATCATTAACAAAAAAAGCAAAAGAATTTTCATCATTTAAAAAAATTGGAAGAACTCATTTGATGGATGCATTGCCAGTAACTCTAGGAAGTGAGTTTACAGCTTATGCCACTTCCATTACAAAAGCACGAAATGTAATTGTTTCATGTCAAAAAGAATTACAAAATGTAGCATTAGGGGGAACTGCAGTTGGTACTGGAGCAAATACCCCAAAAGAATATAGAAAGATTGCAATAGATGAACTAGCAAAGATTTCAAAATTATCTCTAACACCAGAAAAAGATATGCAGTATTCATTACAAAGTAAATTTGCAGTTGCAAATCTTTCAGGAGCACTTCGCAATTTAGCACTTGAAATCGGTAAACTTGCAAATGATATCAGATTAATGGCATCAGGTCCAGTTGCAGGATTATCAGAATTAGGAATTCCAGCTGTACATGCGGGTTCATCCATCATGCCAGGTAAAGTAAATCCATCATTGGCAGAATGCATGAACATGATTTGTTTTAACATTATTGGAAATGATACAGCCGTATCATATGCAGCACAAAGTGGACAATTTGAGCTAAATGTAATGATGCCAGGTATGCTGAAGTGTATGCTGGAATCTACAGATATGTTGAAAAATTTCCTACCAATATTTTCTGCAAATCTAATAGAGGGGCTATCTGCAAACAAGGAAAAACTTCAGAGTAACATAGAAAATAGTCCAGTAATTGTAACTCTTCTCACACCAAAAATTGGATATCTAAAATCTGCAGAACTATTCAAAGAATCACTAAAAACTGGAAAAACAATTAGAGAATTAGTTACATCAAAGAAATTGATGAGTAATAAAGAAATTGATGCATTATTTAGATAGATCATGGCAAAGATTTTCGTAGAAGCTTACGGATGTTCTGCTAGTTTTGCAGACTCTGAAATGATTTCAGGATTGATTGCAAATGGAGGTCACACTCTAGTCAAAGATTCTTCAGAATCAGATTTGAACATAGTAGTAACATGTTCTGTCAAAGATTCAACTGCAAATAAAATGATGCATAGAATCAATTCACTGAAATCAAAACCGCTTGTAGTAGCAGGTTGTCTTCCAAAAGCTGAACAGAATACAGTAGAAAAAATCACTCAAAAAGCCAGCTTGCTAGGACCTAACTCATTAGGAAAGACATTACAGGTCATAGATTCAACATTAAGAGGAATAAAACAGATAGCACTAGAAGACTCTGATTTATCGAAAGTCGGGTTGCCAAAAGTAAGATTGAATCCAGTCGTAGGAATTATTGAAATTGCAAGCGGTTGTATGAGTGAATGTACTTTTTGTCAGACGAAATTATCTAAAGGCGATCTCAAAAGCTACAGATTAGGAGATATTGTCAGACAAGTTGAAACTGAAATTAGTGAAGGTTGTAAAGAAATTTGGTTGACATCTACAGATAATGGATGTTATGGTTTTGACATCAATACGGATTTACCTACCTTGGTAAGAGCAGTATCTGAGATTCCAGAGGACTTTATGATACGAGTGGGGATGATGAACCCAATGTATATGCCTAGAATAAAAGATGAATTGATAAAATCATTCGATAGTGATAAAGTATACAAATTTCTCCATATACCAGTACAGAGTGGTAGTGACAAAGTCCTAAACGATATGAAGCGAGGTCATACAGTAAATACTGTCAAAAAAATAATAAAAAAAGCCAAAGAAAGATTTGAAGATTTTACAATTTCAACAGATGTAATAGTTGGCTTTCCATCAGAAACCAATGAAGATTTTGAGAAAACATTTGATCTCATTAATGAAATACGCCCAGATATTGTGAATCTTTCAAAGTATAGTTCTAGACCAGGTACGGAAGCTGCAAAATGGGATCAGATTGAAGCATCAGAAGTAAAAAGAAGAAGTAGAATTATTTTTGATCTAATAAATAAAATATCATTAGAGAACAACCAAAAATGGATCGGTTGGAGAGGCAAAGTATTGTTTGATGAAGAGACAAATGAAGGCATCAAAGGAAGAAATGAGGCATACAAATCTGTGTTTGTTACAGAAAGAATTAAGATCGGTCAGACTCATACAGTCGAAATAGTAGATGCAACTACGCATAGTATTCTTGGAAAGATCGTAAGCTAATTTTTTTAGATTGAAGATTTGATTAAAATAACGTAAGAAGGTTTTTTATCCAATTTAGTGAATAACACTTGAAATGACTTTTGAAGTAAAAGAACCGATCTTAATTATTGGCTTAGGTGGTGCAGGCTCAAAATTAGCAATACAAGCTAAAAATATTCTAAATTCAGATTGTCTAATTATCAGCAATGATCAAAAAGACCTACAGTCAGAAAATAATTCAATCAAAGTCTCTACTGATTCAGTCATCAATCCATCAGTTCAGTTAATCAGAGGTTCCACATACAAAGTGGTAGATCAGATAAAGTCCAAAATTTCAAATTATTCTACAATCATACTAATGACAAATTTAGCAGGAAAAGCAGGTTCTGCAATATCACCAGTAGTCTCAGAAATATGTAAAGAGGCAGATAAAGGGTTAATTTCATTTGCAATAATGCCATTCAAATACGAAAAAGATAGAATTTTCAATTCAGGTATTTCATTAAAAAGAGTAACTGTGAATTCACAGTGTACTATTGTCTTAGATAATGATTCACTTTTAGAAAGTAATCCAGATTTAAGCCCAAAAACATGCTACAACATTGCAAATGATGCAATAATGCACGTAGTTGGTTCATTGAATTCTTCAGAAATTCCAAATGAAACAAACATCTTAACTACTAGTAAAGAGGGTCAAAACATTGAAGAATCATTAAGAGATTCGCTAAAAATGTTATATGAAAATGCACCACCTAATTCAGTAAAGCATTCAATGCTCTATGTAGTCGGTGGAAACAATATTCCAGCAGGAGTTTTGAATTCAATTACAAATCTAACTAGTGAGATACTAGGCGGTGCTAGTTCGCACATAGACATGTCATCATCTTCAAATGAATCAAAAGTAGTAATGTTATCTTCCATTCAAGGAATGACTAAATTTGAAAAATATGATCCATTAGGAATGGTTCCTCTAGAAAATACATTAGATTGGGCACATCCTGACTGTAGTATTGATTGTAAATTAGAACTATACCAATTAGAATAAAATTATCTGCTAATAATTTTTAGAAATAAAATTTTATTTAGATCTTTTAGATGGAGTTTCTTTTGGTGCTTCTTTCTTTACTTCTTTAGATGGAGTTTCTTTTGGTGCTTCTTTCTTTACTTCTTTAGATGGAGTTTCTTTTGGTGCTTCTTTCTTTACTTCTTTAGATGGAGTTTCT
>CAZDPM010000112.1:0-4015 GCA_964507355.1 uncultured Nitrosopumilaceae archaeon | reverse complement strand
TCTCTGCTGGATGAATTCTTTTTGAAGGAAGAGGTCTATTTTTTGTTCTCTCCATGATTGCATCTATGTCTCTATCATGATAGTTAGTTAGCGTATTGGCTGCAGCAGATCCTGCAGCAACAGAAAAAAGCATTAATGCCCATGTAGGTAAAGAAATTTCAATTCCGTAAATATTGGATGCTGTTAAAGTAGCTCCAAATGCTGTAAAAACTAACAAATACCAAATTTTTGGTTTAGTTAATTCATAATATACTGCAACACGAGATTCAGATTTTTGCTTTTGCAATGTTAGTCGCTATCCTTTGATGACTTATATGGCATTGCTTTTGAACGTGACTTCATTTCTATAAATGATTCTGATGACTGTATTCCTTCAATACGTCCAATTTTTTCTGATACCATCTTATGCATTTGATCTAATGATTTTGCATACATAGTTACCAGAATATCGAATCTTCCTGTAACTTCGGCAACTTCTCTAACTCCTTCTATTTTAAACAATTCTTCAATTATATGATCTCGTTTTTTTGTATCCATATTTATCCCGGTTAATGCCTTTACATTATATCCAAGTTCTGTATCATTTACGACAATTGTAAAACGTTCAATTAATTTACGCTTTATCAGCCGTTTAATTCTAGAGTATACTACTGATGAATTTACATTGATTTTTTTTGATAATCTTGGAATTGAAATTGAAGCATCATTAGACAGCTCAGATAAAATTTGCAAATCTAAATCATCAACTTTTACCATTTAAAACTCTCGAAACAATCTAGATTTCTGGTTCTTATAAAGTTATTATTGTAAAAATTTCAAAAAATACTCTAAATTTTACCTTTTTTGTAAAGCATCTCTGCTAACAAAACAGCTCCTTTTGCGGAACCCATTTTTTTATTATGTGAGAATAACACATACTTTAATCCATGATCAAATAATTCTTCTTTTTCAACTCTTCCAATTGTCGTCGTCATACCATCTCCCACACTACGTTCCATTCTTGGTTGAGGTCGTGTTGGATCTTCATGAAATGCATAATACTTTTCAGGAGATGAAGGAAGTCCAACTACAGTACTTTCATTATTCGCATCATCATAAACTTGTTTGGCACTTTGTGAGTCAATTTCCTTTTCAGTTTCTACAAACACTGATTCTGTATGACCGTCAATTACTGGAACTCTAGTACATGTACAACTTACTTTAATGTTGGCATCTTGAATTTTTCCATTTATCAATTTACCTAGGATTTTTCTAGTTTCAATTCTTACTTTTTCTTCTTCTTTTGCAATGAATGGTATGATGTTATCTGTGATGTTCATTGCAGATACACCAGGGGCACGACCTGCACCAGATATTGCTTGCATTGAAGTCATCATCACTTTTTTAGCACCATATTTTTCATAAAGTGGTTTTAAAGTAATTGCTAAACCTGTAGTGGTACAATTTGGGAGAGGTGCAACCCAACCCTTCCAATTTCTATTCTTTTTTTGTATTTCTAATAATTCTGATTGTTCATCATTAATTCCAGGAATTAGAATTGGTACATCCTCTTCATAACGATAAGCTGAACTAGTTGAAATAACTGGTAGTTCTGCTGCTATCTGAGTTTCAATATCTCTAGCTGCCTTTGATTCAACTGCTGAAAATACCAAGTCTAATTGAGTTAAATCTAACTCGCTAATGTTTTTTACAGTCATTTCTTTTATGTATTCAGGAATTTGTCCATCTACTTCCCATGAAATTATTCCACTATTGGGATCTCTGATTGCTTCAAGATATTTTTTTCCGGCAGATCGCTCTGATGCTGCTATCTGTGTAACTTGAAACCAAGGATGATTGTTTAATGATAATACAAATTCTTGACCTACTGAACCTGTAACTCCTACAATTGCAACTCTTTTCTTATCCATGATCTAAAAATCCATTCATACAATTAATAATCGTTTTCTGAATTTAACCAAAACATACTATATTAGCACAGAATATTTCAAACTATGAGAATTAATCCCTATGTTTCTGAACATAAACGAATTCATCATGGAGGCCCATTTTCGATAAATAATCCAAATTCAGGTATTGTGGATTTTAGCTCAAATATTAGCCCACTTGGAATTTCTTCTATTGTTCGTAAAACAATAAAAAATCAGATTAATTCAATACAAATCTATCCTGACTCAGATTCTAACCAACTTAGAAAAAATCTAGAAAATTATACCAAAATACCATCATCTCAAATTGTTGTAGGAAACGGAGCTACAGAAATCATCTATAATTTCTGTAGAACTTTTTTATCCAAAAAAACACCTGTTTTGATTCCTATTCCAACATTTGGTGAATATGAATCTGCAGCAAAACTATGTGGGGCAAAAATCACATTTTTTAAAACAATGGATCTAGAAAAAAATATTGATAAATTTATTTCTAAAATTCCAAATAATGGATGCATCTTCATCTGCAATCCAAACAACCCCACTGGAAATCTACTCTCAAAAAAAACATTACAAAAAATAATCATAGTAGCAAATAAACAGAAAACTTTAGTGTTTGTTGATGAATGTTTTATTGAATTAGTGCCAGATTATGATGAATCTATAATCAATCTAATTAGAAAATATCATAATTTATTTATTTTAAGATCTTTGACAAAATCATTTGCATTAGCTGGATTACGAATTGGTTATGGAATAGGTTCTAAACAAATAGCATTAGTTTTAAATAAAATTAATATTCCTTGGAATGTTTCTGGATTGGCACAACAAGCAGCATCTGCTGCTCTTTTGGATAGTTTTTATTTAAATAAAGTTAAAAAATTAATCAAAAAAGAATCTATGTATCTTATAAATAGTATTTCTAAACTAAAAAATTTTCAATGTATTGATACCTCTACAAATTTTATTTTAATAAAAACAAAAATAAAATCAAATATACTACAAAAAAAACTACTTGAAAAAAAAATTTTAATTCGTGATTGTAGAACAATTCGAGGATTAAATAATAATTATGTCAGAATTGCTGTAAAGACAAGACAAGAAAATCAAAAATTAATCAATGCTTTGGAGAGATTATGAAATCACTAATGATACAAGGAACATCATCTGGATCTGGAAAAACTACACTTGTTACATCTTTATGTAGAATTTTTTCAGATAAGGGATTTTCAGTAGCACCTTTCAAGTCTCAAAACATGTCAAATTATGCGTATAAAACAAATGATTTTGAAATATCTCGAGCTCAAGCAATCCAAGCAATAGCAGCTAGATGTGAAATTACCCCCAATCTAAATCCAATTTTGTTGAAACCTCAAGGAAATTACTATAGTGATGTATACCTCAATGGAAAACTGTTTAAAAAAATGCATGCTTCAGAATATTATAAAAAATTTGTAACAACTAAAGGACTAACGATTGCTACCAAATCATTTAAGCATCTTCAAAAAAATTATGATTTGATTATTTTGGAAGGAGCTGGTTCTCCTGCTGAAATTAATTTGCAAAAATTTGATATTGCAAATATGAAAATGGCAGAAATATCAAATTCTTCAGTATTACTGATTTCAGATATTGATAGAGGAGGTTCATTTGCCAGCATCGTAGGCACTATGGCTCTTTTAGAGAAAAAATATCAAAAGTTAGTCAAAGGTTATGTAATTAATAAATTTCGAGGTGATATCAATATACTAAAACCAGGTTTTAAAAAAATCAAAGAAATAACAAATCGCCCAATATTAGGTACTATACCGATGATTAACTTAGATTTGCCTGAGGAAGATTCTTTGAATGCTAATGCTAAGAATTTGACTTGGAATAAGAAAAATCTTGTTAAAATAGAAAATGAAATTGTTAAACTTAGTAAATTAGTAAAATCAAATTTGAATATTGCTGAAATAGAGAGGATGATTAATTGATAATTGAATCAATCCTAATTGTATTTTTTGCCCTCGTATTAGATTTCACAGTTGGTGATCCAAGAAATAAATTTCACCCTACTGCGTGGATTGGATCATTAATTGCAAAAT
>CAZDPM010000111.1:0-4154 GCA_964507355.1 uncultured Nitrosopumilaceae archaeon | reverse complement strand
TGGACTAAAATGGTGCTCAATTTGTGCCCGTTTTTTGCAAACAGAGTTTATTCGCCGTATTTGTTGTAATACAAAATTACGAGTTAGAGCCAAGCATAGAATTGTTAAAAATTTTTGAATAGAAATACACATATCAATTTTAGATATATTAAGAGCAGATAGATGTGATTTTAATTATTTAGTTTTCATAACATTTAATCTATCATATTTCTTAAGATTAAACTTTCTTTTTAGTAATTTTGTTTATTTTTTTAGGTTCTAATACATGAATAAGTTCAGACAAGTTTCTTCTAGATTTTGGAAGTTTTTGTTTAGTCGGATAACCAATACAGAGAATCGATGATGGTACTAGTTTTGTACCAATTATTTTTGCCACCTTTTCTTCATCAATCATTCCAATCCAAATGGAACTAAGACCCAATGCTGTGGCTGCTAATTGCGAATAAGCTGCTGCAAGTGTTGCATCTTGAATAGCAAATTTTGTTAGCATTTTTTTAGAAAAATTGAGTTTCACTCTGGAAGGGTTCTTACAATAAATTAAGACCAATGGTGCATTCACATAGGATTGCTTATTTGCAGCCCCAACTAGTTTTTCTTTCATCTTTGTATCTTTGACATGAAAAATCTCAAATCCTTGAAAGTTTCCTGCAGTAGGTGCAGTGTCTGCTGCTGCTAATATTTTTTCAATTTTCCATTCTTCAATGGCTTTTGACTCAAATTTTCTAGTGGATCTTCTCCTACTCATAACATCAAAAATATCTGTATCTAATTTTGCTTCTTTTTCTTTTGAATGATCACTCAATATAGTCGTTAACAGCTGGTTTCTAACATCCTCTTTTTCAGATACTTGATGAATTGGTTGGTATCCTTTTGGAAATAATTTCTCAGCCATTTGTGTGTATGATATTAAATTATTCCATCCATAATTAAACTAATTTAAAATTTTATAATGAAAATTGTTGTGGGTCTTAAGATTCAACATCCAAAATTAATTTTTAATTCTAGAATACAGTTGAATAATAAAAAAGAGTATAATTTTACATGTTATTTATCTTGATGTCTTCTTGATACAGAGTATGATAATCTGGAGATGACAGATTCAATTCCTGTTGAAAAATTTCCACATAATCTTGACTTGTCTCCAGACAGAGCACATCTCTATGTTGCAAATATTGGTACAAACGATGTGGCAGTGATTGACTTGGAGAAAAAGGAAATCATCAAGAGAATAAATGTCAGCACATGTCATCATGGTATTGATGTGGCAAATAACGGACAAAGAATCTATGTTTCAGGGATTGGTTCTGACAAGGCAAACGTAGTTGATACAGAGTCATTAGAGTTGATAAAGCAGATTGATGTGGGTAATGGGCCACACGGAATTAGAGCAAGTGCGGACGGCTCCAAGGCATATGTTTGGGATTACAGGAACAAACGAGATTGTGATCATAGATACTGAAACACTAGAGATAGAAGAAAGAATCAAAGTTGGTAAAATTTTATTTTGGTTAGCGGTTCCGGGAAACCCTTAAAAAAATTATACTTTACATGTGGGTACGATTTCTAACTCCTAAACTATATCCCATGCACATCATGCTCCCAAACAAAATTGAACCAAGAATCCATCATCCCCGCATTGAACACAACATATCAGGAATCCAAAGCCACGAGTCAAAGTACTATAATTCCTACGTTTAGTCAATTATTTGTCAAGACCAGAAAAGTCAGACCAGTTCTTCTCGTATAGATTCTCCAGAGCATTATTGAGGCCCCTCAGATGATTACCACGTCCGACATACATCTGCTTTTTTGCCTTGAGATCATTTTTTTCTATCCGGTACTCTTTTTTGCGTTTTTCTATTCCAGCCCACCACTCTGCAAAGCATGTATTGCCGACCATTTCAGGAGATACGGTAAGCTTGTACTGCGTACCATATCCCCCACGACCCTTAGAGCTTGTGTTGGACAGAGCAATTCCAGTGTTTGCCAGATCCACAAGTATCTCAGATATACGACGGTATCCAAGCGGTTTTTCGTCCTTGCTTAGAATCATCCCGTATTGCTTGAAGATACTTGATGTTGCATGCCAGTCATCATCAGATAGAAACGTGACTCTGGCAAGAGCAGATGCTACTAGCTTAAAGTGAAACGAGCCAGTGGACAGAATCTGCTGTACTCTGTCTTTTTGCAGATGCAGTAACGCCTCATCCATATGAGTTACAGATAATGATTCGTTTTTCAGACTGGCAATCTCGGCGCCCACTCGAAGCAAATCAATTGCTCGGCGCGCATCTCCATGTTCTAATGAGCTGATCTTTGCACAATATTCCAAGACTGAATCATCAACAGGCTTTGCAAAAGAATTTTTTGCACGGTTTTGTAAAATATACAAGACGTCTTTTTTGGAATACGCCTCAAAGAATATCTCAGATGAGCCAATTCTGGAACGAACCCTTTCGTCAAGATCATACTCAGACAGTACGTTGTTTGTGATTCCAATGATACACATCAATTGATTTGTCTCCTTGAGTTTCTCCTCTAGTGTTATCAGCTTGTAAATAAAATCAGACGGACGTCCTCTCTTGTCATAAAACAAGACATCAAGCTCATCTAATATCAAAACAAAGAGATTCTTTTTTGTTTTGTCAAGTGTCTCTGAAATTGTTTTTCCAATCTCATCTACTGCAAGATTAATTCCCTGTGCGCTCTTGAGGTTTTGCTTTCCAAGCTCAGCTAAAATCAAGTTGGCACAACCAAAAACTGTCTTTGCCCGTCTAAGGTTTACAAAGCAAAATTCCATTCCATCAATGTTTTGGCAGACATACCTCACAACAGTTGATTTTCCACATCCGCTTCTGCCATAAACGGAAACATATGGAACTACAAATCCCTGACGATGACTCAGCAAGAGACGAATCAGTTCTTTTGCCTTGTCTTGGCGTCCTATTATTTGAGGAGGAAAAGATAGAGTGTCAAGGTTTGCTTTTTTTGAAAACAATGAATTTTCCTTTTCTATTTCAGATATCATTTTTTGAATATCTTTTTTCTCCATAGTAATTTTTCCACTAGAAACGCATATAAATATATAATAAACTTTGCATCCAAACGCACCTACAAATTAAAAAATGCAGGTAAATTGATATACACATAAAACAGAGTTTTTGTCAAAGTCCGCAGTTTTGATGAGAAATGAAATGGAAAACACTACAACATAATGGAATCTTGTTTCCTCCTGCCTATGAAGCACATGGAATTAAGATAAAGATCAAAGGAGAGAGTATAGACATCAATCTTAATCAGGAGGAGATGATCTACCAGTGGGCAAAAAAGAAAGACACTCCCTATGCTCAAGACAAAATATTTCAGAAAAATTTTACAGATGATTTTGCTAAAACGTTACCAGCAAAATTTAAAAATATTTCATATCAAGATATTGACTTTTCTCATGCTTACAAAATAGTCGACAAAGAAAAAGACCTCAGAGAGATGATGACAAAGGAGGAAAAGAAAGCATTGGCTCTTAGAAGAAAAGAGTTGCGAGAAAAACTTGTCCAAAAATATGGCAAAGCAATTATGGATGGAAAGGAAGTCGATGTCGCAAATTACATGGCAGAGCCTCCAGGAATTTTTATTGGAAGAGGAGATCATCCGCTTAGAGGAAGATGGAAACCAAGAATCACTGCAAAAGATGTTACGTTAAATCTTGGCAAAGAAGCCAAAGTTCCAGAAGGAGACTGGGGAAAAATTGTTCATGATACAGATTCAATGTGGTTAGCCGGATGGACAGATTATCTAACTGAGAAAAGAAAGTACGTTTGGCTTGCAGATACAGCTGGACTAAAACAAGATAGAGACAAAGCAAAATACGAAAAAGCTGTAAAGCTATCAAAAGAAATTGAGAAGATAAAAGAAAGAATTGTCAAAGACATGAAGAGCAAAGATCCAAAAATTAGCAGGATTTCAACTGTATGTTATTTGATTTATAGAACTGCAATGAGAGTAGGCGACGAAAAAGATCCTGATGAGGCAGATACCGTTGGTGCAACCACATTAAGAAAAGAACACATCAACATTACAGAAAATACAATTGAATTTGATTTCTTGGGAAAAGATAGTGTAAGATGGCAAGAAACAGTCAAAGCAGAAGGCAATGA
>CAZDPM010000110.1:0-4188 GCA_964507355.1 uncultured Nitrosopumilaceae archaeon | reverse complement strand
TTTAGCAACTTTTGGTGCTTTAGCAACTTTTGGTGCTTTAGCAACTTTTGGTGCTTTAGCAACTTTTGGTGCTTTAGCAACTTTTGGTGCTTTAGCAACTTTTGGTGCTTTAGCAACTTTTGGTGCTTTAGCAACTTTTGGTGCTTTAGCAACTTTTGGTGCTTTAGCAACTTTTGGTGCTTTAGCAACTTTTGGTGCTTTAGCAACTTTTGGTGCTTTAGCAACTTTTGGCTTAGCTTTGACTACCTCTTCAACTTCTGGTTGAGATTTTGCATTTGTTTTTGCTTCAATAGAATCAGCCTCTACTCTAGCACGAAGTTTTGCTTTGTATTTCAGGTTTCGTGGTTTTGTTCTTAATCTGTATCCACAACATGGACACCAAAGACCTTCCCATTTGATGAATATTTCACAAATTTGACATCGACGTTGTCCAGAAGCATATCTTCCGGTTCCGACAGGCTTTTGAGCCTTATATCTAACGCAAATTCCTTTACAAGTCATCTTAGTAATTTATTATAGAATTCATAACTATATAAGGATCTATAGATAATTTTTTCAAAATACCAATATAAAACAGCAAATAATTTTAATTTATAGTGCGATCAATGTTATTTGTTTGCAAGAAAAACACTAAATCTTCAATAAATATGTATAGCTAGTTTGAGATAAATTTTTCAAATAATTATTCGTAATTATTATGAAAAAATGATTAAAAAAATTGGTTTTTTATAAAAAATCATCCAGTTAGTGAAAGTGGTAAAATTGAATATCGAAATCCTTCTCTTTGTGAGATGTATTTTGCTGAAAGCATATCACGTTTCCCTCTTTGATTAAAATTTTTAATTTTTAAACTAGTTTTATGTTCATCAACAAACTCTAATTCAAAAGAAGAACAGAAGTTCAGATTAAGCATGTTTACTATTTCTTTTGCAACATTCATGTTACCATTACCTATTTTGACTATTTTACGTCTAGATCTCAAACCACCTAAAACTTTGATAATATGCAATACTGTTTCATCAACAGATAAATTAAAAGATCTTTCAATCTCGCTTCCAAAATAAAATACGGAAAAGCCAATTATTTGTCCAGGATCAATTCCAATTACTAGATCTTGCTCATAACCCAAAGATAGTTTTTGAATCATTAATCCACGAATAACTGTAGAATGTTGTTCTAAAATATCCTCATATAACATAGGCTTTTCACATTTTATAGGAGCTTCTCTTCTGGTTGTTAAAATTAGATCTCCATCATAATTTAGAATATCTTTAGGAAGTATAGAATCAAAAGATATGTTTAGAGTCTTTAGTGAAGTTGAAAATCTATAATATGGTTTACCAAATGTTGTAGCAATTCCAATACGAGAGTTTAGTAATGGATCGATGTTTAAGTCAAACAAAATATCTGATTTAGGTTTATGCCTTCAAAACAGTTGACACGACATGTTTCACTGCTTCATCAAAATGAGCATCTATATTTAATTGAATTTCAGATAGTTTGGATTTACCTTCTTTAGCAATTTTTTCAGATTCTACAGATGCTTTTGTTTTAGAAGCATTGATTATATTTTCAGCCTCTTTTGTGGCGATTTCACGTGTTTTTTCTAAAAGTTTATCAATTTCATTAATTGCTTTTACAGAAAACTGTTTTTTCATATCGGCCACTTTACCATTAAGTGAGTCTAGATTATCTTCTAAGCCATTTAATGATTTAATAATACCAGTAACTTTGGATTCTGCCATACTACTCATGATATATCATTTTTTTAAATCCATTACTTAAATCATTCATTTTATGCATTTTTTAGGCATGAATTGGATGAAAAATCAGCCAGAAGTCAAAAGGAGTATGGCTCTTGCTAGATCGCCTTTGGCTTCTTCTAGTGCAGTTTTAGCCTTTTCTTCATCTACCCCAGCTTGCTGACTAACTAATTGAATATCCTCATCAGAAAATATTGGAACCTCTAATTCTCGTTCTTCGTAACTATCAGCAGTAACTGTAAAAATAGAATTATCCTTAGCCTTCATCTCTGTAACAGATGGTTTTGACACAATGATCTCTTTTTTATCAGTCTTGATTATTACCTCTTGAACGTTTGGAATCTCTTTCATATCAAGACCCATTTTATCCATCATTCTTCGCATTTCACGATTTCCACCGCGCATCATGATGTTGATTCTCCTCTACGACTTTTTAAACTATCTCTGACTCTAACTGCCATACCTCTATTAAAATCAGAAATCATATTAGAAGATAAAATTGCTTTTCCTACTGCAATTACTTTATTTTTATATAACACGGGAGTATCTGATGCAATTCGTATATTTTTTCCACACCATATAACATGTTTACAGAATACAGATTTTCCTTCCTGAACAAACGGTGCGGCATCTTGGTTAATTTCTAAACAATTTTCTTTGAATTTTTTACTTTTTAACAGAATCTGAGCAAAATAAGGACTAATAGCCAGACCTCCATCAATTCTCAATGTACAGAGTAATTTGCCTTTTTCATAAACGGTTTTAATTCTACCAGTTTTTCTTGAGAAGACAATTTCAATATTTTTAGGTAAATATTTTGAAACTCCATTTCCAAATAGTGCATCAAGTGTATGTTTTAATTTTAGAATTTGGTCCACGCAAATTATACAAAATTTTCAGAATATAGTTCAATGCAAGTATATATTATTAAGTAAACTATATAGATTATATCAATAAACATAGTTTATGGATGAAAAAGAGGAAACAAGGAAAATTCAATTTACAGGCAAGTCGTCATACATAGTTTCACTACCTAAACAATGGGTTATGGATCTTGGCCTCAAACAAGGAGATCAGATTAGAATGATAAGAAAAGATTCATCAACATTAGAGATTTATCCATCAAAATTTGAAAATAGATCTCAAAGGAAAGAAGATGCTACGATTGAGATAGAAAATGAGGAAACATTTACAATTGTAAGAAAATTAATTTCTCTGTATTTTTTAGGATATAAAATGATCAATGTCAAACCAAAAAATGGAAGACTAAACCCAAATCAAAGAAACGCAGTTAAAGAAGCTGTAAAAAGAATGTTGATGGGATCTGAAATTATATCAGATTCGAGTAGCGGAATTACAATTCAAGTTCTTGTTAATTTACTAGAACTCAGTGTTAATGGTGCAATCAAACGTATGATTCATCTAGCGAAAGCAATGTCAAATGATGCAATTTTAGCAATGAGTGAAAATAATTTAGAGCTTGCACAAGAAGTAATTAATACAGATGACGAGGTAGATAGATTTGGTTTTTATATTATTAGACAGTTAAAAATTGCAATTCAAAATGAACATATGTTAAAAGAAATGGGTTTTAAAAATGCTAGGGATTGTCTTGGATATAGATTAGTGATAAAAAATATTGAAAGAACTGGAGATCATGCAGTATTAATTGCAAATGACATATTAGAATTTAAAAAACCAGTAAAGAAAGATATTGTAGAAAAAATTCAAGACATGAACGAATTTGCATTATCGGTTTTAGATGATTCATGTTTGGCATTATTCAAAGAAGATTATGTACAGGCTGAAAAGACAATTGAGAAGACAAATGAGATTCTGAAATACGAAAGAAAAGTAAGAGATGCATCAAAATCACTCAAAGATGAGGAGGAGATATATAGAATTCGTCGAATGACTGAAAACATAAGGAGAATATCAGAGTATGCTAGCGACATAGCAGAAATCGTTCTCAATATGAATATAGAAAAATCATTAAAGAAAACCACATAATTATGCGTAAAATAGGTTTATACCAAAAGCATTGTTTTTTGTAATGAAAAATTTAGTGAAGCTTTAACTTGAGCAACACTTGGCAATATAATAAATAAAATGAATTCTGCAATACTAATAACATATGATAAAGAAGATGTAGTTACTGAAGCCATAGGATTATGTAATGCGGCAGGCATAAGAGTAATACATACAATAAAACAACATTTTCTAAAAAAACCAAAATACGGAATAGGGGGAGGTGTATTAGAGAAATTAGTAGAAATTGTAGATAAGCTCAAACCAGATATTATTGTTTTTGATGAAATTTTGAAACCGAGTCAGAATTACAACCTAGCTTCTGCATTACATAGAGAAGTATTAGATAGAGAAGCACTTATTCTAGAAATTTTTGAAACTAGAGCATCAAGTGCAG
>CAZDPM010000109.1:0-4202 GCA_964507355.1 uncultured Nitrosopumilaceae archaeon | reverse complement strand
AAACCGAAAGAATCCTTCAAGAAGCATCTGCAGTAGCAGAGCAACAGATTGGAGATAAATTCCCATCTGTACCAACTTCAACTGGACTATCGTCTCAATCTTCAACTTCTACTTATTAGTAGAATTTAGGAAAGACGACTGTCATCCTTTTTGTTTTAATTTTTTAAAAGATTTTGTCAAATTTTAATCTTGGGCTTTGCTTAACTAGAATTGTCAATAAGATTATTTTGTCTTTTATTTTTTAATATTGTTTGCTTTATAGTATTTACAATTTGTTTTAATTTTACATACGTTGCACATTGGAGAAATTGGCTTACAGATATTTTGTCCGTACATTACAAAAGTATCATTAATCTCAATCCAGTATTTTTTAGGAATTTTGTGCATTAATACTTGTTCAGTTTCTTCAGGAGACTTTGTATTTACTAATCCTAATCTATTAGAAATTCTATGTACATGAATATCAACTGGTATTGCTGGTTTTTCAAAAGCATATACAAGGACACAGTTGGCGGTTTTTCTTCCAACTCCAGGAAGTTGTATTAATTCTTCAAGACTGTCTGGAACTATTCCTTTATACTTTGAATCAATAATTTTAGCAACTTCGATGATTCTTTTCGATTTTACATGGTAAAATCCAATTGACTTGATGATTTTTTCAATATCTTTTATCTTTGCATTAGCTAATTCCTTTGGAGTTTTGTATTTAGAGAAAAGCACCTTAACTGCTTTTGTAGTGGTTTCGTCCTTTGTTCTTGCAGATAGAATTGTTCCAATTAAGATACTAAAATTTCCCGTTTCTGCTTCATGTAATGCTCTTAATGCAGTCATTCTTGGAGGTTTAACTGAATTCATGGTATTGATCATTCCATGCAAAATTTTTTCCACAGCCATATGATATTCTACGTACAAGTATTATATCTGTAATAACCAATATGTTGTGTGGAATTAACCAAAGATGAAGAATCTGCATTAAAGGGGGAACAAGGTGAGATTATGCAGATGGCATATAGAATTTTAGTTGCAACAGGAGAATCTGTAGATGCAGAAAAACTTGTACCAATAGAATGGGCTCATTTATCAGGTGTTAACTATAATACAATTGGCGATGCCGGAGAAGAATTTCTGTCAGGTATTAGCAAAAATGCTAGAGTTAAAGTAAAAACAACTCTGAACCCAATGGGTTTTGATATTGATAATGTTTCAAATTATGAGCTGAATGAAAACTTTATTTCTAAACAACTATCTATTAAAAATTCATACAAAACGATGGGTGTTACTCCATCATTTTCATGTATTCCATATGAAATTTTTGATATACCAAAAGAAGGGACACAAGTTGCATTTGCAGAAAGTAATGCTGCAATTCATGCAAATTCATATGATAATCTAAAAACAAACAAAGAAAGTGCATTTAGTGCACTTGCTAGTGCACTTACAGGAAAAAGTCCATACTCCTCGTTACGAAAAGAAGATTCTTCAAATATGACAATACGAATGAAGGTAAAAAATCCAAATGAATTGACATATGGTATGCTTGGATTTTTTGCAGGTAAAATTGGAGATACTTCAGTAAATATTTCTGGGCTTGGTGATATGGATAAAAGACAATGTAAAGCAATGTGTGGTGGAATGGGGACATCTGGTACATGTGCTAAGTTTCTTTTTGGAGAAGGAAGTGCTAACTGTGAAAAAGTTGATTTTGATGAAAAAGAAATGCAAAACATTCATGACGAGCTAAACACTGCTGAGAAAGGGGATTTAATTACACTTGGAAGTCCGCAACTAGGATTAGAAGAAATTTCTGATCTTGTTGGCAAGCTAAAGGGTAGATCTTTTAAAAAAAGATGCATGGTTTTCTGCCCTAGAACTGTAAAGGAACAAGCAAGAAATATAGGATATACAAATGAATTGGAGCGTGCAGGATGTGAGATTCTTTCTGATTGCTGCACTTGTTTAACTCCACTAATTACTAGAGACGATGTAGACGTTGTAACTACAAATAGTATCAAGGGGGCATTTTATCTAAAAAATTCAAACGGTGTAGGTGTAAATCTAAAATCCCTATCTCAAATAATTGAAGATGAAACAAAATGAAAATCCTAGTTAAAGGCAAAGTTGATGGAACTGTATTAAAATCAAATATGCCAATTAATTTTTTAGGTACAGTAGACAAGAATACGGGGGTAATTAGTGACAGGAATCATGAATTATTCAATAAATCAATTAAAAATTCAATTCTAGTATTTCCATCTGGAATAGGTAGTAGTGTAGGTGCTTATACGATTTATTCCATCAAATCAAATAATTCTGCACCAATTGCAATGATTTGTCAAAAACCTGATCTTACAGTTGCAAGTGGTTGTGCATTATCAGATATTCCACTCATAATAGTTTCTGACAAAGAGTTTTCATCATTTCAAAATGGGCAAAAAATTTCTTTAGATACCGAAGCTAAAAATCCCATTTCAATTATTCAGTAAGAAAATAATGCTTTTGGTATTTGTTGCCAATGAACCAACAGAATGTACTACTGGAATTATTGTAACATCTACAAATGATTCACATATGATAAAAAACGATAACATGATTGTAAATACTCTTGGAGTAATTTTTAACAGATTTAGGAACGTTTTTTTGTTAGATAAAGTACTCCAACTAGAATACCGATACCTGCTGCCATGTAAAATGGAAATAAAGCTATAGGGTTTTTTGCGGGATCACCTGAAATGAATTCTAGAATCATACTTCCAGAATTTATTGCTGGTGGATCCGTAGGACTTTCCATCCCATATACAGAATATGACCCAATTGAAAATACACCAATATCAAGATTTGATACGACTATTCTTGCACCATTGTTAACGGTTAATCCTGCTCTTTCTGTGTATGATATTATTGCTTTAGATGTAGGGGACCATCCTCTCTCCAAGTTACTGTGTACAACAACATATCCTTCCTTAAGAGTCTGTACTGCAATCCAAAATTTTTCATTTGGTTTTGCACCCATACCTATTTCAACAAATTTTTCAGGATTATCCTTATCATAAATTCTCAAAACGGCATTTCCGTTAGGATTTGCATACAAAAGATTGTTATCAATAGTAACTTGCCAGCTTACTCCATGTATTTTTTCCATTTGTAATACATCTGCATCTCTAAGAATTTTATTAAATTCGTATGATGGAATTTCAATTGTATCTATGATTAATGTAGGATTCTTTGATTCTTGAGCAAATACAGGTGTTATGATAAATCCACAAAGTAAAATTAACACAACAAGATATTTCACAAGATAAATCGAGTTTGAGTGAATAAATACCTAATCAACAAATGGATGAGAATATTCTAAAATTACCTTTGAGACTTCTGGTCTTAAGATAAACTCAGATGGAGATTTGCCTTCATCAATCATTTGTCGTAGTTTAGTTCCACTAATTTGCTCTTTTGCATCATCACCATGTGGGCATGTCTTTGGATTTGTGTATGTTAAACATTTTCTACAATAGAAAAATGCTGGGAAAAATACTGGAGATATTTCTAATTCTGGATAATCTTCAAAGATTTTTTGAGCGGCAAATGGATCATAAAATGTTCCAACACCTGCATGATCTCTACCAATAATGATGTGTGTGCAACCATAATTTTGTCTCATAATTGCATGATGTATTGCTTCTTTTGGTCCAGCATATTTCATCTCTGTATGTAATGTTCCAAGTTTACATCTATTTTCTGGATAATAATGAGCAATCATTGTTTCATAACATTTTACAATTACCTCATCTACAAAATCACCAGACTTTTTCTTGCCAATTACTGGATTTACAAATACGCCATCTCTTGTTGTAATTGAAGTTTTTTGTAACATCTCGTGAGCTACGTGTGGTGGGTTTCTTGTTTGAAAAGCTACTATTGTTTTCCATCCTGCTTTGACAAACGCTTCTCTGGTTTGAAGAGGAGTTAATCTATATTTTCTAATTTCAGTTTCTTCAGGTCTTGCAATATAATCAATTTTTCCACTAACTAGATAGTCTTGCATAGACATAGTCTTTGCAACACCAGGATGAGATAAATCAGTTGTTCCATACACTCCATTTGCAGTCTTTTTTTTATCAAAAGTAAATGTATCTTTGACATGTAAGATTGCAATTCCTAACCCTTGATGATTTTGCAGTAAGACTTTACCAGCTTTTTTCATTTTC
>CAZDPM010000108.1:0-4304 GCA_964507355.1 uncultured Nitrosopumilaceae archaeon | reverse complement strand
CCAACGCTTTTTTTACAGTTTCTGCCTTTTCTTTTGAAAGATTATTGAGAATTACTTGCACTTGACATGTTAACGACATTTACTTCTAAATAATCTAGAAACCCATTTAATTTGTCTTTAGTTATTTTTGCACCTGCTGCTGCATTATGACCTCCACCAACACCGTCAAATTTTTCAGCCCCCGTTCTCATTAACTCGCTTAAATTGATCTCTGATTTACATCCAAATGATTTTCTTAATGAAAATTTGATAGTGTTTTCTTCTCCATCTGTCCTTAAAATTATAATTTTTCCAGCATTCTTTGGTGATCCTGCTATTAACGATGAAATTGTACCTGTCATCATCTCTGGGATAATTCCTTCTCCATTTACCATAACCCATGTCTTACTTTCTGAAATTCTCCATCTTTCATTTGTTATGATATTCATGTATTCTCTAATCATCTTTCTATACTCTGTAAGGATTATTTCTCCTTCTCTAAGGATCTTATTTCTATCACCCATGCAAACTGCAATTCCAACTCCTGATCGACTGATTCTTCCACAAGAGTTTAGCATAGTTGAAAATTCTCTTCCATCTCGTAAAAAACTCCTTTTATCCTCTCTTGGAAATGTATAGGTATATCCGATTAATTCCGACATTATCTCAGTTGCATTCTTTCCTGATGTAAATCTGGTAATGGTTTCGATAACTATTCTTTTTTCATCATCATTTAATTCTGCTGGAACTCTCCATCTGCCCCCCTCTTTTAATTGAATTCCAGAAGAATTCAAAAGTGAAAGACATGCATCTCTATTCCAAGTTAGACCTTCAATAAATGGCTGTGATGTAAATGCTAAAGAATCTGAAATCGGTCTTGTCTCTCTTCCAACTAGCAATAAATCCAAATCAATATCTACTAACCCTTCTTCTTTTGCTGTATTGGCAATTTCATAATTTTTTCCAATAAATGATTTTCTTTCTCCTTGGTCCTGTCTATCTCCAAGAGCTGAAACTACAGCTATTGCAGATAAATCAGTATTTTTGTCATCTATTGCCATTGCTGCAAGATATGCCATTCCGCCTGTACAAATTTCAACACCTCCATCAATCCCATATTTCCAAGCATTGATGACTCTTTGATTTTCATGCTCTTTTTCTGGTATTTGGTGATGATCTAACACAATCCAATTTTCTCCTAACGATTCATCTAAATTGTGTGCAAACCCACCGGCAAGATCTGTAATTATATGGAAATCTCTTGAATCTTTTTTTAAAGAATCAATGACTTTCTTACTGAATTCTTTAGAAGTTCTGATTGTGCATTTTGCACCTGCTCTAATGAGAGCTTTTGTTATGATGCTACCTGATGTTAATCCGTCACAATCGATGTGAGTTGTAACTGAAATTGATTTTCTTGATTTTATACAATCTGAAATGTTATCTTTGAAAAACGAAAGCGACTCATCAAGAGTTTTTGTCATTACTCTAATTGAGCAACTACTGATTTATATTTCCAGTTTTCAGGAATACGATTTATTCTTTTATAGTACACTGATAATCTATGGACTTTGGCCTCGATTAATTCAAGAGATCTAACGTTTCGGTTATCTCCCTTGTTTGCCTTGAGATGTTTTTGAAGACCTACTGCTTTTTTTACAATGTTATCTAGATCTTCTGGCATTTCTGCTTGAAGATTATTTTCTTCTAGTATCTTTCCAAGACTTTTCTTTGTGATTGATTTAATGAGGGGAATTGAATGTTGATCTCTGAGTTTTAATCCAATTTGACTTGGAGATAATCCATCTTTAGAATATTTTACAACCAATTCTTCTATTTCTTTAGGACTTAGTGTGATCCATGACGGCGCACGAAGTGTAGCTGGTCTAATAGTGTGTGATTTTCCATGTCTATGTGTGTGTAATCGTCCCATGATTGGGCTGATTATAGAACAAAATTAAACGTTACTTATTCCGATTCTCGTACATAATGTCTGCATTTTGAAGCTTAGAATAAAAGTTAAATATGTACAATTTTATCAGAACGAACAGGTAAACTGTATGAATACAAAAATACTTTTAGCAGCATCTCTGATTGCTGTGTTCACCATTGGTACTTATGCACCATCAATCGTTGCATATGCACAATACATGGGTAACGTTGGTTCAGAAGGACAAACTGGATCATATACCTTAGAAGAAGCACTAGAGATTCAACGAAGAAGAATTGCATCAGCAGAAGCTAATCCAGGAGCTGGATCAGGTACACCTTATCTTGATGCAAGTGGTGTGGTCGGAGCAGTTGTCATTTCAGCAGCAGTCTTTGGCGGCATTGCAGGAGCTCTCTTCATTAGAGGAAGATCTGGCAAGTATGCAGCAATGGGACGAGGATAAACAAACCTTATTTTTCTCTTATTTTATTTGATGTACTTTAGTGGATACTGATCTCGTACTTTCTGATAATAAAAGAAATGTATATATCGCACAAATAGAGCCAAAATATACAATGACTCCTATCGTAGGAACTTTCCTAAGCATCCTGTCTTCACTTACAGGTCAATTAGGACCAAACTATGATCCATTATTCTATGATGTAATGATTTACATCTTCGGAACCATAATGTTCTCAATATTCCTTCTTGGAGTAATCTCATTCTGGTTACGTGTACACGGATGGGCTTACAAAGACAACCGTGAGAGATGGGTCGATGAATTAGACAGACACTTTGAAAGAGAAGGTATCGGTTTAATTCCAGACAACGGTAAATACTGGTAAAATAACTCCTTTCCTCTTTTCATTATTTTTATAATTTTTAACAAGTCTATTTTTTCTAAAAAATTTCCTCTAGACTTGAATTTTTATCTATCTGATTAATTTTGAGGAGGAAGGAAATCTTTGTCTTTTGCCTCATCATATGCCTTTGAGGTAAACATTGCCTTGTAATGATATCCATCTTGTAATGGTGTCTTGATGAAATTTTCTGATACTCTATCGTTGACATATATCGTTGATTTTGACTCATCCATATCTCTTAGCGGAAATTTAAAAATCCATAAAAAGTGACCAATTTCAAAATTAGGATCTTCTTTCCATTCTGCATATGCTATTCCATCATTACTTAGTGTATAAATTGCTCTTTGACATCCACCTTCCATAAAACCAACATTAGCTGGTATGTCTGCTTTTTGATTATCCACATAAATCTCAATAGTAAATGATATCTTCCAATCTTTTTTAATATCGTTGATACATGCACTACGTGGTTGTTCTCCTATGAATGGATTCACAACTAGAATTGTGATTAATACTGCTACAGCTCCTACCCCTGCACTTAAACCCAAAAACTGTAGGGTCTTTTTTCTCTTATATGGATCCCCCGTTCCTGGCCAAATCATATATCTGATTTTTTTGTGGATTATTTAAAGTCCTTCTGTCACATGTCCATTATTTCAATAGTATCCAATTGGTCTTGATGATCTGCTAGAAAATAAGTAATCTCATCAGAGTCTATTTCAAGCCATTCTGATTTCCCACAATACGGCAGATAATCTTCAACAAACAAGTCTTTTGATCCTGTCATCCGAACTACCATCCTCTCTTTTTTTGAATTAATGCTAAATGGTAATTTTAGTACTTTACCTCTTTTTTGATTTTGTATGTTAACTTTGTAAGTATCATTACGAAATTCAATACCTCCAAAAAAATAACTCTGAAAGATATCTAATTTTTTTATTTTAAAACTTAGCATATTCTTTCTAATTTTTTCTTACAGATAAAACTTGGTTGATTGCAATACTATGATCGTAATGAGTATCTATAAAATGAAAAGGAAAAGTGGGTGGCTTAGATAACTTGCCAGGGTCGTGTTGCAAACGTAATCACATAACCGACACCAATGATGATTGATTGATATGCGATGTTGGTATATGGAATTGGTTTGAGAATTGGTTCTCCTTCAACTACTACTGTTTGACCTGGACCTAGACCTGGACCTACTTTAGCTACATTAAGTTGTGTGTGTACGTGATACACACCAGCTTCAAGTGCTTTTGCAGATAATGAATATTCAACAACAGCATTACCTGGAATGTCAAAGACGTTTCCTGGTGGGTCTCTTGCTAACATTTCCCATCTGTTACCTGCGTTAGTGGATTCTGAGAAAATGGAAAGCCATCCTCTGAGGTCTCTTTCTACAAGACTAACTAGAGTACCTTGAAGAGTCAAGGTTTCGCCAGTTTGTAGAGATTGTCTATTGAAGGTTTCATCTTCAATTCTGATGAAACGACTCTGAAGTTGTGCTTGGACACCGTGTGCATCTGCAGTTG
>CAZDPM010000107.1:0-4318 GCA_964507355.1 uncultured Nitrosopumilaceae archaeon | reverse complement strand
CTGGGAATTTAACTAATTTACCAGTTTTACAATCAAATTGGGCTCCATGCCATCCACATATTACATTACAACCGTCTAATTTTCCTTCTGAGAGACTTGACCCAGAATGCGTACATGAATCGTCTATGGCACTTATTGTACCATCGACATTTGCAATCATTATCTCTTTACCATCAACTGAAACTTTGATCATTTTTCCAGGAGGAACATCTGCTGTTTTTCCAGCTATAATTTTACCCATTATGGTTTTTAATCAATCATTCTTAATATTTTTTCGTATATGTGTACAATTGTGATTAGAAATGCAGCTGATTCAAATAAGTCTAAAATATTAAACTTTTGCCAAGACACTTTTTCTTGGAGTGATTGCATTTTAGACGTATGGGATTATTAGTTATCTGAAGGTAATTTACTTATTAGTGAAAAAGAATTCCCAGTTGGTGTAACTCATGCATTGTTCTCTAAAAATTAAGTGTGGATTGAAGGAATTCGAATTAATCTCAATTTTCGTAGGCAAGGCTTAGCTACAAAATTAGTCCAAAATATAGAATTACTTGCTAAGGAAAAACTAATTCAATTTTCACTTATATTAATTGATACTGAAAATTTAGTCTCTTTCAATGGTAAAAAAACTTGGTTATGAAATATTTCAAATTTGGAATTTTTGTTCACTTACGCCACAGATGAATAATGAAGATGAAATATATTTTGGTTATAATTTTGATTGTTCAAAAATTCTTCATTTTGTAAAGTCTTGGAGATGACTAATTTTAGATACGGTAACTCTACTAACTCTTTCCGAACAAAAAATAATTTTTTCAAATAAATCTGGTCCTATTTCTATTGCAATATTAACGGATTCTGAGCATTTGATAAAGTCTTGATTGTAACTTTAATTTCTGGTTCATCATCAAATACATTAAATCTTATTTCATACATACAAAGATATGGTGCAGAAAATAATTATAGGAAAATCCAAATTTTAACTAGAGAAATATTACCTATAGTAAATATTTTGGATCATAAAATTACATTTAACCTAATGCAAAAAACTTTGCCCTAATTCTCATTTACAAATCTAATTGTATTTTTTAAAACACCTAGCTTCTCAATTTCCATCTCGATCCTGTCCCCGTTTTTCAGAAATATCGCATTAGGTTTGTTTAGCATTACTCCTGCTGGAGTTCCAGTTGAAATAATATCCCCTTTTTCAAGAGTCATAACTTTGCTTAATCTGGAAACTATTTCTGGTATTTTTATGAACATATTATTTGTAGATGAATTCTGTCGTAACTCTCCATTAATTTTGGTTGTCAATTTTAAGTTCTGCGGATCTATGATTTCATCCGCTGTTGTTATCCATGGTCCAGATGGTGCAAATGTATCAAAGCTTTTTCCTCTAGTGAATTGTTTGTCTTTAAATTGAATATCTCGTGCTGATACATCGTTTAGTATCATATACCCAAATATTGCTTCTACTGCTTGTTTTTCATTGATATTTTTACAATTTTTACCTATAATCAAAGCTAATTCAACTTCATAATCTAACTGTGTAACAAAATCTGGACAAACTATGTCTGAACCTGTGCCGTTTAAGGCAGTTCTAGGTTTTAGAACTATAGCAGGTTCATCTGGCGGTGATAAATTCTGTTCTTTTGCATGATCTATATAATTAAAAGCTAAACATATGATTTTGTTTGGATTTGGAATTGGACTTAATAATCTAAATTTTGAAATATTTTCTTCATATGGTAAGGTATTGATTTTATCTTTGATTTCCTCAAACCACCCATCAAAAAGAAAATCTTTAATATTTTGTGGAATTGGAACTCCTGTTTGATAAGTTATTTCATCCTTTGTAGCAACTTTATCTCCCTTTACAAAACCATATGTTTCATTATTTTTATGAATTAATCTTGCTATCTTCATACTTTTCTCACTTATTTATGTGTAAAAATTGCCTGATTCTGTGAGTCTTTTCTACAATATCCAAATCTAACAAATTGTATTTCTTCTCCGTCTTTTAATTGTAAGTAATGTGGTTCTGTATAAACCTCTAATTCTTCTAAACTATCTTCATTGAATTTATCCTCAATAAACAATTGTTTTGGAATAAGAATTTTGATCACATGAGCATTTTTCTGTGGAATCCATTGTATTTTTTGTATGCCTGATTTAGGTTCCTCTTCTGTGAATTCTCCTTCTATCTCTCCATTATTTTTTGATATATTGATGTTGCCTAATCCTAATAACCTGATTTGAGTGCCCTTCATATTTTCAACATCTTCTCCTGAAATGTAGAAATTTTCATCAATGTTGATTTTTCTTTTACCAATATCTTTTGTTGGATGATTTGAAATTTCTACAAATGAAAATGGTAATTTTTTAATTTTAAGTTTTTTTGGTTTATTTACCATGAATAATCTTATACTATCTGCATCCACAAATTTTCTGTTAAATGATTCAAGTGCATCAAATGGTGCTAATGTGTTTGCTTTAGTTAATCCTAATGATAGGATAAATTTTTTTATTGCTTCTGGTTTAATTCCTCTTCTTCTAAGGGATTCTAAAGTAGGTAGTCTTGGATCATCATACCACGATACTTTACCTTCTTCGATCAATGGTTTGAGAATTCTTTTAGATATTGGCATTCCTTTGAATTCGAGCCTAGAAAAAAAATCCTGATATGGTTTTCTCATATTTAGTGCATCTAAAATAGCATCGATTAGATCTTTTCTTAATTCAAATTCCTTTGAACGAAATGCATGAGTTACTCCATCAATGCTATCTTCTATCGCAACTGCAAAATCATAACTTGGCCAAACTCGATATTTGTTTCCAAGCGTATAGTGCTTTTCTTCAATTATTCTAAATAATACAGGATCTCGCATTACTGCATTATCTGCTTTCATATTACCACGAAATCTTACGATTGCATCTCCTGGCTTAAATTTTTCAAACATTTTCCCCCAGCCCTGATTACTTTGTTTAATATCTCCCTTGCTACATTTACATGCTTTACGTTCTCGTCTGTTTTTACTTATATTCTCTCTTTTACAAGTGCAAACGTAAGCTTTTCCTGAATTAATTAATTCAATACCTTTTTTATAAAATATTTCCATATCATCCGACGTGTTTTTTATCAGATCAAATTTTATTCCTAACCAATCTAATCCAACTTTGATTGCAGCATGATATTCCATTCTTTCAGCTTCTGGATTTGTATCATCCATTCTTAAAATAAATTTTCCATCATACATTTTTGCATATTCTGCATTAATGATAGCTGCTTTGGCATGTCCTATGTGTGGATATCCATTAGGTTCTGGTGGAAATCTTGTTACTACTTTTCCTTGTTCTGCATTTTTTAATGGAGGAAGTCCTTCTCTTTCTTCGTTTTTCTCCTTTGGAATTAGAATTTCTGAAAATTTTTCTTCAATTTCTTTTCTTTGTTCTTCAAATGACATTTTATTAATTTCCGAAACAATCAGCTTAATGTCTTCTGATACTTCTTTTATTCTTGTTCTAAACTCTGGTTTTGTTCCGAGAATCTTTGCTAACACAATTTTATCTTGAGTTTTTCCCTCATGTTCAAATGCATTTTGCAGAGCTATTTTTCGAATCTCATTTCTTACATCTTCGTCCAAAGTATCTAACCTATGTCTTGCTGTTTACTATGCCTTTTTTATACTAACTCTGTCTAATTTTAGATGAAAATTCAATATTTTTTATGTCTGAAATGAATTAAGTCACATAATGTCAAATGATATCATGAAATTGTTAATTATTTTGATTCAAAATAATTATGGCGATGGCGATATTCTCTTAAGAATTTTAAATAATCTTAAAAATGAAAAAGATCTGTTTCCACCTGACAAGGAATATTTGGATATTATTTTAAAAAAACATTTCCCTACTGAAAAATTTTGAATTTTTTTATGACTAAATCTTTTCCTTGCAAAAAATGTTTTTTAATTTACACGCTTCTTTTTACTACAAAATCTAAAAGATCTATTAATTCTATTTTAGCAGACCCTGAATATTTTGAGAGCGATTTTTCTGCCATCTCTGCATAATTTAAGGCCTGTTCTCTTACTTCATTTTCTATTCCTAGTGATCGAATAACATCAACTGCTTTTTCAAGTTCATTTTTACTTACTTTTGAATTCCCAAATGCCTTTAGAATCATTTTTTTGTCTTTTCCTTTTGCTAATTTTATTGCCATAAGAATTGGAAGTGATTTTTTCCCCTCTCTTAGATCATTGCCAACAGGTTTTTTTGTAATTTTTGAATCACCCATTACCCCAATAAGATCATC
>CAZDPM010000106.1:0-4419 GCA_964507355.1 uncultured Nitrosopumilaceae archaeon | reverse complement strand
CCAATTTGATTGTAAAACTGGTAAATTAGTTAAATTCCCAGCTAAAATTAGAGATATAACATCATATAATGTATCAATAGAATCAGATAACATATTTCTAGAGATGTGACTATATACCTCAAATTTACAATAAATGGTGTAAAAAATGGCTGATGAAAAACAAAATAAAGAATCCATGAAAGAAGCTATTGCAACATTAAATCAAATTACTAATAGTCATTCGACACCAAAGACAATTAAAAAATCAATTACAGATTTAATAGTAGAATTGAATAATGAAGAATATTCGCTATCAGTTAGAGCCAATAATACAATTAGTTTGTTAGATGATGTGACACAAGATCCTAACATGCCATCATATGTAAGAACACAGTTATGGCAAGCAGTTTCAAAGCTTGAAAGTATAAGAGAATAAATCAAGTATCGTTTTAATCACAATATTGAAAATAGAGGAATATCTCAAATCATTACCAGAAAGTATAGTTAATGGGGAAGACGTTCAATTACAAGAAAAATCGTTTAGAGAGATTTTTAATTTTTTGAATTTAGGAACAAATGATAATTTTTATCATCTTGGATGTGGAGATGGAACTGGAATAGTATTAGCTTTGAAAGAATATAATGTAAAAAAAGCTGTAGGAATTGATAATAATCCAAACAAAATCAAACTAGCAAGAGATACTCTAAATAAAAATAATCTAACAGGGGAATTAATTTGCGATAACATACAAAATGTAGATATTCATGATGCTACAGCAATTTTGTTTTGGTTTACAAATGAAGACATTATCAAACACATGATGAATAAATTCAAAGATCTAAAATCAGGTACAAAAATAATTACAATTTGGGGGCCATTACCAAATTGTTTACCTGAAAAAATAAAATTCCCATACATAATTAACCAAATTCCTTTTAAAAAAGCAACTAGCTTGGAAGAACAGGTATTATCAATTTTTGGAGTAAAATGTATAGATTTTGTAACTGCGTGGGAATTTGCAGAGAGATACACAAAAGCAATTAGTATACCTGAAATTGAAAATGATAGATTTTTGACAATTATTCAAACCCTAGTAATTTGGATTAATGCAAAAAATTTAGGGGTATCTTGTGGAGAGGGAATCCCTGAATCCATTAAAACATACATAGACATCATGAAGATTCATTTTAATATTGATTTTGAGCATCTTCTAAAATAATTTGTGTAATCCTTTTATTTTATGTAAATCATATAAAATCATGATCGATAGAATAAGCATCAATGTATCTGCAATAGATTATGATAAAACAAGTAAAGCGATAACAAACCAACTTTCACTTTTAGAAGAAATGGTTCATGGTCAAGATGATTTTGTCATAACAGATTCAGAATTTGCTTTTGGATGGCATTTTTTTGTTGTAAGTGTCAATAAAACATTAGTCGAAAAACTAGCTGATCAGATGGGGGCAGATTTTGATAAATTAAAAGGAAACGGTTTAGGGAAAAAATTTCTCACATGGCTAACAAATAATTTAGATGGTAAAATACCCAG
Organism: uncultured Nitrosopumilaceae archaeon; assembly: GCA_964507355.1. Lineage (GTDB taxonomy): Archaea > Thermoproteota > Nitrososphaeria > Nitrososphaerales > Nitrosopumilaceae > Nitrosarchaeum. The sequence goes on along the minus strand of CAZDPM010000106.1, from coordinate 2,887 downwards.
ATTTAAGCTGGCCATAAAAGAAGAAATGGAATCAAGCAAGTACGGTATTTTTTAAAAAATTATGTAGGCCCTCGAGGGTAATCGAAACCCTGTCCGGGGATCCACAATCCCCTATACTAGCCACTGTACTACGAAGGCCACAAGAATAAAAAATCTATCATCCTGTAATAATCTTTGATTTTATCTCATTGAAAATTAGCCTGTAGATTTATTATTAACTAACAGAATTCATAGTCATGAGATTTTGGTGGATAGCTATGGGAATAACAATTGGGCTCACATGGATTGGAGCAAATTACTTAATTCCTTGGAAGTAATCTAGAATTTTAAAAAACATCAGATTCAAAAGGATTATAAAAAATATCAAAATAAGCGATCGCTTTAAATTTGTTGAATCGAGTTACCATTCAACTTGAAAAAAGGATTTATTACTAACCGATTGCATGTGGGGAAAAAACCCCAAATGATACCAATAGAAAGAAAAATTGATACTGTTCAAGGTAAGAGATTTTTATGGATAGATTTACAAAATCCAGATAGGAGTGATATTGAAAAACTAGCTGAGATATATCATTTGAATACATTAAACATTGAAGACTGTATGACTAAATCTGAACTTCCAAAATTAGATAGTTATCATGAACATTTTTTTGTAATACTACATTTTCCATCTCTATTAAGACAACCAGGAATTTCAAGAAATAGTCAGCTATCAATATTCATCGGAAGAGATTTTCTAATAACGGTTCATCAAGGAGATTTAAAACCATTAGTAGATTTAGTAAATATCTGTAAAAATGATTCAGATATGCATAGAAAAGAAAGAATATTAGGAAAATCTGTGGAATATCTTCTCCATGAAATAATAGATAATTTAGTAGATGAACTTTTACATATATCAAGAAAATTAATTGCAAATTTAGATGATCTTGAAGATGAAGTATTTGATGAAAAAATATCAGTTGCAAGAAGCATAGCACTACTTAGAAGAGAAATTAATGTAATGAGGCGAATAGCTAATCCATTAAAGAAATTTGTGTTAGAGATTACCAAAAATATCAAAAAATTTTCTGAGGAAGATGATCTTTCACTATATTTTGATGATGTAATTGATCACATTGACAAAGTAATTGAAACACTTGAAGAATCAAGAGAAACTATGGAGATTTACAAAGATACTGACTTCATGTTAAGTACTGAAAAAACAAATAAAGTACTTGCCGCATTAACAATAATTTTTACATTTGCAATTCCTGGAACAGTTATTGGAACATTTTATGGGATGAACATAAATTTGCCAGGGGGGTTAAATGATCAAGTGTTATTTTTAGGACCATATACAGTATTGATATTAATTATTTTGGCATCAACAATACCTGTTGCATTGATGTTTATTTATTTCAAAAAACTTGGTTGGATTAGTAAATAAAAACACAAAATATCCAACAGTATAATATCATAGTTTTCAATTTTAAAAAAATGAGTCCCAGATATGATAATTACACCATATCAATCAAAATTAAATTTTATGAACAATACACATTGTAATAAAATAGAACAGTCACATGTTGATTAATTTTACATAATCTTAACTAAAGGTAATTTTTAGCGAACAGTAATCCTTGGATAACGCATACTAGTAATTAAAAAGGAAAATTAAGGTTTTACGATGAACCTTTGTTAGTACTCTTTCTTGAGCCTGTTCCTCTACCGGTGATTCTAGTCATTCCCTCAGTTGAAGGTCTTGGTTTTGCATCTGGCATATCTCCTAACCTTTTTGATCCCGTTCCTCGACCAGTGTGAACCATTTTATTTGATGCTTGTTTTTTCTTTGCATCTTGAATTTTTTTATACTCGTCGCCTGCCCAACCGGCTTTATCGTCATCAATTTCTCTGGTTCCAGTTCCCCTGCCAGTCCTAATCCTGATTTTTCCCATAACGTTAGTTAAGTTATCTTATATTTATTTAAGATCATTATATTAAGCAAAATTACATATCATACAATTTTGGATATTATTTGTATGTTGATTTCAATTTTTCAGTGTGATAATTAATAAAATAGATCAATAAAATCAATCAGATTCTAAATTATTTTTTAAGAATTATGATTAGTGATCTCATAAATTAATCATTTTATTCATCATATTGAAATAATTACTCAGTATATTATTCGCATGTAAATTTTAAATTTTGATATCAGAGTTTCCAGATTTTAGTTTTTTCCAATCAGATAGAAAATGTTCTAGGCCAATATTTGTTAAGGGATGTTGGAGCATTTTATCTAGAACTGCTGGAGGTAAAGTTACAACATGGGCTCCAATCTTTGCTGCATCAATAACATGTATTGGATGACGAATGCTTGCAACAAGAATCTGTGTTTTAAAATCATCCTGATAATTATCAAATATTTTCTTAATGTCTCCAATCAATTTCATTCCATCTTGACCAACATCATCCAACCTACCAATAAATGGACTGACATATTTTGCTCCCGATTTTGCTGCAAGCAATGCTTGATTTGGAGAAAAAACCAGTGTAACATTTACAGGGATTCCTTCGGATGAAAGAGATTTGCATGCTTTTAAACCATCAGAAGTCATTGGAACTTTAACAACAACGTTTTTGCCGTATTGACGTAAACGTTTTCCTTCTTCAATCATTCCAGAATATTCAGTACTTACAACTTCTAAACTAACGTCACCTTTAATAATTTTGGTAATTTCTTGCATAACATCTTTTGGATTACCACCTTCTTTTGACATGAGAGATGGATTTGTAGTAATTCCATCCAACAAACCCATATCATTAAATTTTCTGATGGATTCTAGATTTGCACTATCAAGAAAAATTTTCATAATTTTCTACTCCTTATTTCTTTTACTTGTTT
>CAZDPM010000105.1:0-4428 GCA_964507355.1 uncultured Nitrosopumilaceae archaeon | reverse complement strand
TGTTAGTATCTGATTTAATGTGCTCAAGAGGATACATGCAACAAATTGGTAGACACGGAATTGCTGGTACCAAAGACAGTGTTCTTGCAAGAGCTGCATTTGAAATTACTGTTCCAACTATTGCACACGCTGCACTAGCTGGTGAAGTTGAACAACTCAAAGGTATTACTGAAAACGTTATCGTAGGTAGCATGATTCCAATAGGAAGTGGAACCGTAGATCTTTACATGCAAGTAAGTAAAAAGAAATGAGGACAATCAAATAAAACAGTGATACAGATGGTCGACGAAATCTCTAATCTAATGAGCAGTAACAAAGACAAAGTAATTTTATTGCGATTAAGAAACAACAAGTCTGTTAGAGGAAATCTACAAGACTTTGATATTCACATGAATCTGACATTAGAGGACGCTGAAGATATCTCTGATGGCAAAATTGTAAAACTTGGAAAGATACTTTTACGTGGTGATAATATTTTGGCAGTTTCATTACCTGATGAAGAATCTTAAAAATATTATTCATTCTTAAATATTCAATTCTAGATATGTGAAATTATGATGGATTTGTTTTCTCTATCTTTTCTAATTTTTCTTCTTCCCATATTTGCTGAACAAATCCCAGACTATGATAATCCATACGCTCCAATATTTACTGACAAACCCGTATACACTTGGACTGATAAAGTCCAAATGACTATTCTTGCACCAAGTTGGAATTCTGATAAATACTTGATTGATTTAATAGGCGATGATAATCATCCAATCAAAATTTCTACAAGAGAACACTCGCTTGAACCCTACAAATTTACAGAAACGGATGTTAATTCTGGAAAGTTTAATGCAGAAATAATACTTACTGGATTTTCCCATGATGTTGATGGTGATGGTGATTTTGATACAATTCCTAGAACTTTTGGAAATGGCCCAACTAGTGGATTTTTAGAAACAGATAGAGATTCTGCACTAACTATCACATTTGAATTTGCAAAAGGGGTTGTATTGACAAAATCAGTTCCAATACAGTGGAATGTGGGATCAATTCAATTCTCTGAAAGTAACTATTTTTCAAATAACATTGCAACAATACGTGTAATTGATCCTGATCTTAATCTCAATCCTGAATCTTTAGACCAGATTCCGATTCAAATATCATCAAATTCTGATGTATCAGGTATTGAAGTCACTGCTGTTGAAACATCTGAAACCTCTGGTATTTTTACTGCCACAATATCATTTACACAAAACCAATCTTCAAGTGGAAATAGATTATACGCCATTCCTAGTGACACAATTTTTGCAAAATATGATGACTATACACTTCCAAAACCATATTCAATTGCTGATAATATTGCAGTAAAGACATCTGCAATTATTAGCTCTTCACAGTCTGCATTGCAAAGCTTGCCAATTATTTTATCTGATAGTACGGGTAACCAAATCTCAACAGTTTCAGCAAGCGATCAAATTCAAATCGTTGGAAAAATACTAAACACACAAAATCTTAAACAGAAATTTGTCTATCTCTTTCAGGTCAAAGATAAGAATAATCTTGTTGTATCTATTTCTTGGATACAAGGAGAAATATCTGCAAATCAAAATTTAGATATCTCGCAATCATGGGTTCCTCAAGAATCCGGAAATTATACAATTGAGACATATGCTTGGAATTCATTAACTAGCGCAACTCCATTGTCTCCATCATTATCTTCATCAGTATTTGTTAATTAGGTAATAGTATGATTTCTACTTAATCCATAAATACAAAATTACAATTTTAGCCGTGTGTTTGGGTATACAATTGGATTGCTAGTGTTAATAGTATTATTTCCACTGACAATACCGTCAGTCTTTGCTGATTCAATTTTGCTGGACTTTGATAAATCTGAATATTATACTGGTGATTCTATGTTGATAACAGGTCATATCTCAAATTATAAGATGCCCATAATCGCAATGAGTCTCTATGATCCTGAAGGACAAATTTTATCTGCAAATAATTTAATTATTGATTCTAATGGTACTTTTTCCAAAGTATTCTCATTAGATCCTCCGTTTTATGATGCATCTGGACAATACGTAGTAAAGCTAAATTATGGTAAGATTGTACAAAATGAATTTTTTACAATAGTTGGTAATATTCCTGAGCCTAAAATTGTAATTTCAGAATCAATAAAGCCCGAAATTATTTTCATAAAAACTGACAAGAGTCTTTACTATGATGAAAACTTTATCACAATTACAGGAATTGTAAATACAATTGATTCTCCAACTGTACTAATTGGAGTTCATGATCCTTATGGTACGCCAATTGGATTTTATTTTGGTGAAATTAATTCTGACTTGCAATTTTCTACAAAGTTTCTTGTAAAGTCTGGTGTTAATTTTAAAGTCGATGGAACATATTTAGTAAAAGCACATTATGGTGAGACAGATAAAACAACTAACTTTGATTTTTCTAAAAAACTTGATACTGTAATAGAAACAGAAATTAAAACACCCACAATCAAAACACCAGAAATTAAAACACCCACAATCAAAACACCAGAAATTAAAACACCAGAAAAAAATACCAATCCAATAAATTATGAACCTCAAATAAAAAAATATGACAATTTATCTGTTGAAGATATAGAACTAGGAAAATTACTTAATCAAATTAATTTGGATTGTGATCATAGTAGACTTGTAGACACTATTTCTTATTCTGATGGGATGGGGCCCGCATTGTATAGACTTTGCAAATTTGATCAATCTTTGAGTTTTTTTAATGACTCCTTAGTAAAAGATCCAAATAATGTTGAAATTATGACCAGTAAAGGTTCTACTCTTGGAAAAATGGGACGTATTTCAGAATCAATTTCATATTTTGATGCAGCCCTCAAAATAGATCCTGATTTTATTCCTGCAATTAACAACAAAGCAAATGCACTTGCAAATATGAAAAAATACGATGAATCTATCTCTCTTTACAATCAAGTACTCGAAAAAAACCCTAGTTATGATACTGCAAGGAAAAATCTCCAATTGGTTTTACAGGAATCATCTATTAAAAATAAAGTAGTATTTATCGAATATCCCTCTATAAGTGCAGATATCTCATCTAATATCATTTCATCAAAAGATAATTCTGTAAAACTTCAACCTGAAAATAATTTACCATCACAAACAAAAAATCCTGCTAACATTTTTGAAGAAATATCTCTAGTATTTTCGTCCTTAGGTTCACTCTTTGGATTTAAAAATTAAGAGTGTTTTGTAGTTTTTTTATATGTAGAATTTCAATAAACCTATAAAGCCCGGCACAGACGATTGTCAATAAGGATAACACATGAGTAAGATACTAGAAAAGACACTAAAAGATGCACATAAAGAAGATACGCTAACATTTGGTACTAAACAAGTATTGAACTCTATGAAAAATTCCAAATTGATTGTCCTGTCTCAATCTGTAAAAAAAGAGATGTTTGCAAAAATTGAATCATATGCGAAAAAAGAAAAAATACCGCTAGTTAACTTTCAAGGAACTTCGGTTGCATTAGGAAGATTATGCGGCTTACAATTCAGAATCTCAACAATATCATTTACAACAATAACTGATGCAAACATTAAATCAATTCTTAAAGATACAGAAACTGAGGAAAAAAATGTATAACCATTTCATCTCTAATCTAAGTTTAAATGAGACAAATTTTGTTCGGAGTTAAACAGGAATTATAATGACACAATCTATTAAACTTACAACTGATCAAATGCGTATGATGTCACTCTTTCAAAATGTTACAGGTGCAACTGCTCGTGATTGTGTTGAAGATGAAAAACAAGATCGCATAATTTTTGTAGTAAATACTGGCAAAATGGGATTAGCAATTGGAAAAGGTGGAATTCATATCAAATCATTGCAAAACATTGTAAAGAAAAACGTTGAACTAGTTGAATTCGATGAGGATCCAGCCAAATTTTTAACAAATCTACTTAACTCTAAACTTATTTCTGAAGTAAAATTAAATACACGTGCGGATGGTTCAAAACAGGCAATAGTAATGGTCGACCCAAGAAAGAAAGGCATTGTTGTAGGAAGAGAAGGAAGAAATGCTGAGAAAGCACGATTGTTGGCTAAACGGTATTTTGATATTACGAGTGTTCTAATTAACAGTACTGAAAAAGCAACATTGGAGATGTAAAATATGACAAAGTCACCACTAGGTTTATTCGCAGGCAGAGTTTTAATCGCAAAAAGAAAGAGACAACGATGGGCAATATCTACTTACAAGAGAAGAAAACTTGGTATTGATAAAAAATCAGATCCTCTTGGTGGCGCTCCACAAGGTAGAGGGATAGTTTTAGAAAAAGTAGGCATTGCAGCAAAACAACCAAACTCTGCTGTAAGAAAATGTGTTAGAGTTCAATTAATTAAAAATGGTAAAACCGT
>CAZDPM010000104.1:0-4455 GCA_964507355.1 uncultured Nitrosopumilaceae archaeon | reverse complement strand
CTAGTATATATAAAGGGACTATTTAAAGTCCCTCGACATGCCTCAAACAAAACCTATTGTTAGTGTCGAAAATGTAGTTGCTTCTGCTTCAGTAGAACAAAAAATTGATCTCAACGAAATAACTGAAAAATTTCCAGATACAGAATATCATCCAGAACAGTTTCCAGGATTAGTATTTAGATTGCAAAATCCAAAAACTGCAACACTCATTTTTAGAACAGGAAAAATGGTATGTACAGGTGCAAAATCTGAAGACATGGCAATTAAAGCTGTTAACACTGTAGTTCAAAAACTAAGAAAAGGTAAAATAAAAATAAAAAACGATGCGGTAATTACCGTTCAAAATATTGTAGCAGCAATAAATCTTGGTGGTAAAATCCACTTAGAAAAAGCAGCTAGAACATTACCTAGAAGTATGTATGAGCCTGAACAGTTTCCAGGATTAATTCATAGAATGCTAGATCCAAAAACGGTCATATTATTATTTGCATCAGGAAAGCTAGTATGTACAGGTGCAAAAAAAGAATCAGACGTATATCGTTCTGTACATAATTTACACTCATTATTAGAAGAAAAAAACCTTATGATATATGATCAGTAGAAATAATCACAATATTCAAATTAATTATAAAAAATATAATATTAGTTGAATAAAGATACACATGAAAAAGAGAGAAATATGCTTACTCCTGAAAATGGATTTAATTTGGTTGGAATAGACTATTTTGCAGATTCAGATAATCAATTGTATTTAGTAGGACATTTTGAAATGTATCAAGATGCATTAAATGCAAAAAAGGAACGTAAAAATTCAGAGGACTATTTTATTTTGTATAAAGGTACAAGCGGAGAAAATCTCTGCAGATAAATTGTAAAAATATCAAAGATTCACTTAATTTTACAAAAGATCTTATCATTAACAGTACAAATCCATACTTATTGGCTGATAAAAATACAGATTTAATCGATATATTTTATAATAAAGAAAAAATTATTCAAAATGAGTTAAATTCGCAACAAATCACTAGAAAAAGTTCTAAAGCAAAATATCAGATTTTTGATGAATCAGAATTTACACGCGGTAGAGAGATACTTGGGGATATAATAGTTCATGGCATGATAGCCTCAGGCGGAACAGATATTGACTGGTTAATTGAGCACAACGGATGTTTTATCATCATGGAGTTCAAGGGATTTCACAACGATAAGATAAACATTCCAAAAGGTCAAATTATTGCGTATGAAAAATTACATGAGAAGTTAAATCAAGCTACAAAATGTTATTTGTACATTATTGGTTGTGATGACATTGATTTTTCAAATCCTGATTCATCAATTTGGATTTTTGAAATGAAGCAATGGAAAATTGGAGCAATTCCAAAAAATCTTAGAGATATCTATGGTGAAAATTCAGGAAAACAAAATAAATTTATTATTTATCGTGAATATATGGAAGAGATAAACATAGAAAAATTAAGAGATATGATTGATTTGCATTGGAAAGAATTTGAAACAATTAAACCTTAAATGAAAATGTTTTAGATTTTGTTTCCATATTAGTTTCTACTTTTATTGTAAATGTACCAGATTTATCCCATCCAATTCCTCCTGCAATTGCCAAAGTAGAAAATCGTCCATCTTTTTTTACAGATACTTGCTCAGACCAAACTAACTGACCATTTTGATTTTCTATTGAGATGTTTATTTTTTCAGAGGTATTAGATTTTCCATTAATTGATATGATGTCACCTTTTTGATATGATGATAAATCAGTTTGAATTGAAAGTGTAACTGATGATGAGTCAGTATCTATTATTTTAGAATCATCAAATTCCATAATAGAAATTCCAGATTGAGATATACCGATGATAGTTATTATTGCAAATACTGCTACACCAATACCTATCAACATTTTTGAGTTTTTTGGTTTTTTCTTAATAATTTGTGAAGTTGGAATTTCAATGTTTTGCTTTAAGGATATTTTTGGGACGATTACATCATGGATAATTGGTTTTTCTTTGGCAGGTTGTTCTTCAAGATTTTCAGGCAGTCTACCAAGATATTTTTCTGCTAAATTTTTAACATAATTTCTCTCATAATTGCTAATTACTTCGTTATTTTTACAAGCTCTAAGAATTTGTTTTAGTATACGTTCATCTCCCTTTTCTTTATCCAGTAAGATTTGAACATCATCAATTAGGGGATCATTCATGTTATTTTATTCTCCTAACAGATTATTTATGAAGTTACCTTGTTTAGGAGTACTAAGAATTAATACAAATAGGCTTGAATTATGAGTTAATAAAATCAGGTATTATTTAGAATAGATTTTTTGAGCTTGAATTATGACAGTTCTAATGTAGTCTTTTGCAGTAGAATCAGAAACACCCATTTGTTTGGCTCTTTGATATAGATCATATTCTTGAGGATTACTTAAATAATATTTTAAAAGATAGTTTAGTCGATGAGATCTTTTCTCTTCACTTTTCATGTATCTACTTTATTTGAATGTTAAAAAGGTCAAAGGATTATGTTATAACCAGTTGATCCTATTGTATCATAGAATTTGAATTAAAACATATGATCTTTTTTAAATAATAGAATTTTAGGGAAGCAAATGAAACAAATCGAGGCAACAATTCAAAATGACAAAATAGGTACAGTTGCAGATGCTATAAAAGACATGGTTGGAGGGTTTACGGTACAAGAAGGAAACGGTAGAGGTTCAGGTCAAAGACAGACCATAAGAGGCGGAAGAGGTACGGGTACTTTTATAGCAGAATTCAATAAAGTTGCAACTGTTAGTACAATTGTAGATGATTCAAAAGTAGAAACAGTCATCAAGGCAATTTCAGATGCGGCATTTTCAGGAAAACCAGGCGATGGTATTATTGTTGTGTCGGCAGTTGATGATGTTATAAATATTGCATCAAAAAAGAGAGGTTCAGAAGCCCTCTAATTATTTTCTTTTCATCAAAAACATAAAATGATGATAAAGGATAATGATTATGTAGTATAAAATTTGAAAACATACAAAATGAAAGTTCATAAATTATAAAGTGGCCTAAAAGTAAAAAGTCATTGAAAGGACTGTATTGGTTGATTTTGGGATTATCAGTTTGGTTTATTCCAACTATAATTTTTCAAATAATAACTACATCTGAGAATTCATTAAAAACAGCAGAAGAAGCAGTTTCAGATATTCCAAAAGAATTAGTGATTGTTTTGTTTGCAATCGCGTTACCAATTATAGTAAAAGGGGTAATTACAACTCGTAAAGAACGTAAAGCATCAAAAAATAATGAAGATCGAAAAAATAAAAAATAATAGTCAACTGAGAGGATAACATGTTCCTCTCAGCGAGGTATCCCTTTGGGGGACATGTATTTTGAAGGGATAACCGACCATTACAATTTAAGTATAAAAGCAAATAATACAGTATTTCTAAAATCATCTCAGATTAGGTATATTTTAAATTATTTTCCGGAATAAAAAGGAAAAATATTAAAAATTGATGTACAGTTAACAAAAATAATTATTTATTTTACTATCACCAATAATAGAACAAACATGAATAATAAAATAAATGATGATTTTTACCAACAAAGATTAGATGAGATCCTTGAGGAACACGACATAAGATTTGCAGGATTCATAGATAGTGAAGGGTGTCTGATAAAAGGTAAATTTAGAGAAGATATTGTTCCTTTTGAAACAGATACCGAACAGCAGAAAATATTTAGAGAATTAGCATATAGAGTAGCAACCAGAAAGAATTTTGATTATTCTATGGGGTCTGTAAAATATTCAGCATCAAGACGTGAAAAACTGGTGATGATGAGTTTTCCTCTAAAGAAAAATATTCTTTTAATCACAACAGAACCAAATGTAAACATAGACAGAATAGCATACAAAATTATTCAGATTTTTGAAAAATAATAGTATAATTCTACTGATAAAAATATGGTTTATAAAATGCACAATGAAATCATACATAAATTCATTCAATTTTAGATTTAAAATCAAACAAATTTTTAAAAATAAATAAAGCATCTAATAAATCAGTATAGCATATTAGTAATGTGTCATTAAAAATAAAATATGTTTTTGGATGCAAACATGATAATCCAAATATTTTTTCCACAACTATTTTTGAAAGAGGGTTAGAACTACCAGCCATCTTTTGTAATGAGTGTATTACAATTTGCAATATTTGTCTAAAGAAAGAAAAAACGAAATCATATGAGAAACTTGAACTATGTGAAAAATGTTATTTAAATGTCATAAAAACTGTAAAGCATTAAGATTCTTGTTCTATAATTACATTTAATGTCATAGTAGTTCTAACATGAGGTAATTTTCTAATACCTTTTGTAATTATATTTTCCATTAGTTTGTAGTCAGATGTTTCAATTTTACAAATAACATCATAATATCCAAATACCACATCAGCTT
>CAZDPM010000103.1:0-4631 GCA_964507355.1 uncultured Nitrosopumilaceae archaeon | reverse complement strand
TGGTAAATTTGCATATCATTTGAGAAAATTATTGAGACAATCACTTGTTGCACTAAATAAATCTGAAAGACGTTATACTATTACAAATCTTGGAAAACTGGTCTTGAGCTTGGCAAGACAAATTGAAGAACGATCAATTATTGAAAGTGGTAAAATGTATGTCAGAACATCTCATGAATCAATTGAAGAGTTTAACTCTCATAAAATTATTCAATCACTTGTACGTGAAGGTAGCTTACCGCTAGAATTAGCTCAAAAAATTACCGAAGAAGTTGAAAATAGAATTTACAAATATCAAACAACCTATCTTACAGGATCTCTTATTAGAGAAATGGTAAATTCAGTTCTTTTAGAACATGGTCATGAAGAATACCGCAATAAACTAGCACGCCTAGGACTGCCTGTATATGACGTTCAAGAGATGCTTACAAATCTAGATAATGTGGACAATGGTGTAGAAGGCTTACTTTTCAATACAGGTCAAAAAGTATTTGCAGAACATTTACTCACTAATGTACTGCCAAAAGATGTTGCAGATTCACATCTTTCTGGTGATATGCATATTTCAAATCCTGGAATTTGGTCAATGATACCTGATACAATATTTGTTAATGTAAAAGAATTGATTGAAGATGGAGTTATTCTTGGCGGAAAATATCTTGATGTATCAAGAATCACATCCTCAAAAACATTAGATGATGTTACTTCTTCTTTATCTATTATCATTTCATTACTTTCCAAAGAAGCTTCACAAGAAATTGTTCTTGATGGACTAATTCCCTTATTTACAAAACATGCAAAGAACATTCCAGAGTTAGAACAAAAACTGACAGATGCATTTTCTACTGCTTCCACTACATCAAAGTATAATAGAAAAAGTACTGATGTTTCAATTAGACTTCAATTAGGTTCTGATCTAAAAATTGTTAATGCAATAATTAATGCTTATAAGAATTATACAAAGATAACTCCGATTCCAAAAATTGGTTTAATTGTAGATTATGATAAAGGAAAAATTACTGATGTTTCTGAAGTATTATCAGAAATAATTACAATCGGTGGAAAAGTTATGTTTGCAAAAGGTGAAGTATCTAGTTATGGTATTACAAATAGTACAACTAAAAATTCTGGTCCACTTGCAATTACATTACAATCTGTCTCGATTAATCTTCCAAGACTTGCATTTGAATCCAATAAAGATGAAACATACTTTAGAGCAAGACTTGCATTGCTCATGAAGCCGGCTTTGTCTTCTATGGCATTAAGGAAGAAAGATATTTCTGATCTTACACGAAGAGGATTAAATCCAATACTTGCAAAGAACACTCAATATATGCAAAGAAGTTCTGTATCTCTAATTGTTAATCTAGTAGGTTTGAAGGAATCTGTTTTCAATATTCTTGGTTTCCAAGATAACAAAGAAGGAAGAGATATACTCAATAAAGTAATAGAAACCGCAGTTGATGTTGCAGCCAAAAAAGGTAAGGAACTAGGCGATACTGTAACGATATCCATGATTGAAACTGAAGGATCTAGCCGATTTGCAAACCTTGATGGCGAAAAATATGGTAAGAATTCTGCACTTAATTCTATGGATGGCGACTCGTATTCACAAGGAATAGTCATAAAAGCCTCTGAAATATCTGATTATACAAATAAGACTGAGATTATCGCTGAATGCACTAGACTATCTAAATTACTTAATGGTGGTTTACTTGTCACACTTGATATTGATCAAAACTCCACTCAAGTTGATATCAAAAAATCAATTGAGAAAGCAGCAGAGCTTACATCTTCATTTAAACCTGTGAAAAAAGTTGCGCTCTGTGGTGAATGTGGATTCAAAGATGAACCCTTCGTAGACAAATGTCCAAAGTGTAAGTCATCGTATGTAATCTGAAATTCGTAAATCTAAAACTAGTTCCGATCATTTTAAAAATTATTTGACGCTTTACATATGCGATCATCATAGTAAATTCATACTTGATTCATAATACCATTACGATATCTATTAGACCATTGTCAATATTTTTCCACTGAATTTTCAGAAAAAACTGCCAAATCATTTATACCGTCATATTTCTTACCTCTTGCGGGGAGATTATAATTGGATAAATCACAAATAGAAAGTACGATCAATGAGATCCGTAAGCGCAGTGGCGCCGTAACGGCTTTCAATCAAAATAAAATTTCAAACGCTATATACAAAGCGTTGGCAGCCACCTCTAAAGCCGACCGTGCGCTAGCCGATCAACTTGCAAATAAAGTTGTACAAAAACTAGTCGAGCAGGGATTTACAAGTTCTAGAGTTCCAAGTGTTGAGGATATTCAAGATATTGTAGAATCAACTCTTATCGATTGTGGAAACAGTGACATTGCAAAAGCATACATCGTTTACAGACATGAACGAAGAAAATTAAGAGACGAAAAAATGAAAGTCTTAAACCAAAAATCTTTAGATACAGTATCAAAGAATTTCGATCTAAATTGCTTGAGAGTATTGGCATCTCGATATCTTTTCAGAAATAACAAAAATGAAATCATTGAATCTCCAACTCAAATGTTTGAAAGAGTTGCAATTCTGGTTGGAATAGGTGATGTTCTATATGATGCCAAAGTGTTTGATAAATCGGGAAATCTTACACAAGATGTTGAAGAAGCACGCATATATCTTGAAAAATTAGATAATTTTGATTACAAATTCAAAATTGGAGAATATTTTCTCAACAAGTGGCACTTTAGATCCCTGATCAATCACTATGTGACTCTTGCAAGTAAAGGTCAGATGAAAGTCAGCTTTAAAGATCTTCTAACATTGCTTGCAGCAAAAGAATTAGATGGATACGCAGACAAAATCACAGAATATTTTGAATTGATGACAGCACAAGACTTTCTGCCAAATTCACCAACAATGATGAATGCTGGTGGTAGACTTGGTCAGCTCTCTGCATGTTTTGTTCTTGGAATGCCAGATGACATGGAAAAAATCATGAAATCCACTTCTGATGCAGCACTAATATTCAAATCTGGAGGCGGAGTTGGAATCAACTATTCTGATCTTCGTGAAGAAGGCGACATTGTTGCATCAACATCAGGTGTAGCATCAGGTCCGGTCTCTTTTATGAATATCATCAATACAGTAACTGAAGTTGTAAAACAAGGTGGAAAAAGAAGAGGAGCTAACATGGGAATCATTGAAGCTTGGCATCCCGATGTTGAAAAATTCATCACAAATAAAACAGAACCTGGTGTTTTGGAAAACTTTAATGTCAGTGTAGGTATTTGGGAAGACTTTTGGAATTCACTAGTAAATACAACTGATGGAAAATACATGTTACGTAGTCCACGTGACAGAAAACCAGTAAAAGAAATCAATGCACATCAATTAATTGACTTGATAGCTCTTTCTGCATGGAAGAGTGCAGAGCCTGGATTGATCTTCTTTGATCAAATTAACAAATACAATGTATTTGCTAAAGCAAGACAAGCTCCATTAAGAGCTACAAATCCATGTGGTGAACAAAGTCTTTATCCGTACGAATCATGCAATCTTGGTTCTATCAACTTGGTAAATCTTGTAAAGAGAAAAGCTGATGGAGAATACGAATTTGATTGGCAAAGATATGAAGAAACAATCAGAAAGACAACCAGATTCTTAGATAACATCATTGATGTGAATCACTATCCTGTAAAAGAAATTGATATTGCATCAAAAGATTCTAGAAGAATTGGATTAGGTGTAATGGGCGTAGCGGATCTATTATACAAATTAAAAATCCCATACAACTCTAAGGAAGGATACGATCTACAGTCAAAATTATCTGAAGCATTAACTTATTATTCAATGGAAGAAAGTGTAGCACTTGCAAAATCTAGAGGTGAATTTCCACTATGTTCAAAAACAGAATATCCTGAAGGAAAGATTCCAATTGCAGGATACTATGAGAAACCAAAAGAATCTCACTGTTATGAATGGGATGCACTAATTGAGAAGATCAAAAAACATGGAATAAGAAATGTTTTGACTACTACAGTAGCTCCAACAGGAACACTATCTATGATTGCTGATTGTTCCAATGGAATGGAACCAGCATTTGCTCTAGTCTTTGAGAAGAGAGTAACAGTAGGTCGATTCTTTTACACCAACAAAATTGTTGAACAAGTACTCAAAGAACATGGTCTATACAGCGATGAACTCCTTGCAAAGATTGCAGACAACTATGGCTCACTAAAAGGAATTCCTGAAATTCCACAATGGATGCAAGACGTCTATGTAACTGCAATGGATATTCACTGGGCAGATCATCTAATGGCCCAAGGAGTATGGCAAGATTGGATTGGAAATGCAATTGCCAAGACAATTAACATGCCATATGATGTTACAGCAGAGGATGTAAAATCTGCATATCTATTGGCACATGAATTGGGACTAAAAGGAATTACAGTCTATCGTGATGGTTCAAGACACAAACAGGTACTTCACATGACAAGTGATAATGCACAAAAGACATTTGATGTTACGCCAAGTGAACATGTTACTAGATATGTAACAACTATGATCTCAAATCCATACATTAAATCACATGTACATGATTCACTTGAACTAAAGTTCCATGATGAAGAAATTACAT
>CAZDPM010000102.1:0-4657 GCA_964507355.1 uncultured Nitrosopumilaceae archaeon | reverse complement strand
GCAGTTGCAATATTTCCAGCAATTAATTCACATTTAGGAAATGCCTTTTTGATATTACGAATTGTGCTTATTGCATTTTCACTATGACCATGTGCAATATCAACAACTAGTACATCTGCACCTGCCTCTAGTAGAGATTCTGATCTTTCCATAAAATCACCTTTTACACCTACTGCAGCACCAACAAGAGGCCTTCCTTTCTTATCTTTTGATGCAGAAGGATAATCTTCAATATTTGTAATGTCTTTGCTTGTAATCAAACCTTTAATCGAACCATTTTCATCAATTATTGGTAATTTTTCAATTCTATGTTGGTGTAAAATTTTCTTTGCTTCATCCAAGCTTACACCTAGTTTAGCAGTTACAACATCTTTGGTCATAACATCTTTGATAAGATGAGTAGTATCAGTTTCAAACAAAAGATCCCTATCTGTAACTATTCCAACCAATTTGGAATTTGAGTCAATAACTAAAAGACCAGAAATCTCTTTTTCTTCAGCATAATTTATTGCGTCTTGAATAGTTTTATCGTGATTTATTACATATGGATTTTCAATCATTACGCTTCCTGAACGCTTTACTTTTAGAACTTCATTTGCCTGTTCTTTAATTGTCAAAAATCTATGAATTATTCCTATTCCTCCAGCCCGAGCCATTGCTACTGCCATAGCAGATTCAGTTACCGTATCCATGTTTGCACTAACAAATGGAATGTTAATTGAGATATTACGTGATAATTTTGTTTTTAGATCTGTTTGAGACCTGCTAGTGATATCTGAATATTTGGGTACGAGAAGAACATCATCAAAAGTTAACCCTTCTTTGAATTCCAATGAAACCTTGTAAAGATGGCCTAAGATGGATTATAAGCCTTTGTGTCATCGAGATAGTTTTGATGAAATTGTTATAGCATCTTTTGTTTCTGCTACGTTATGTGTACGAATGATATCTGCACCATTAAGAACAGATACAACTTCGGCTGCAAGAGATCCAAATAATCGATCCGAGGCACTTTCCTTGCCTAAAAGTTTTCCAATAAATGATTTATTTGAAACAGAGATCATGATGGGATATCCCATCTTAATTGATTTTAAATTTTGAATAATAGATAGATCTCTTGCTAACCAATCAGATTTAATTTTTGTAAAAAAAGATCCACTTCCAGATTTTCGAAAAAATCCAATAGAAGGATCTAAAACAATCTTACTAGATGGTATGCCTACAGTTTTTGCAAGGGCAATACTATCTTTTAAAAGATTTTTAGTGGATTGAAGATTTCCAGTTACAGTTTTAGAATTAAACGCACATAAAACAAGTGATGGAGAATACTCTCTAATCACATCAATCATGTTATCATCATATTTTAATCCAGAAATATCATTGATTATTTCGATTCCATACTCTAAGGCAGATTTTGCAACATTCGCTCTACATGTATCAACAGATATTGGCAGATTAGATACATTTTGAATAACTTTAATTGCGTTTAGAATTCTTTGTGTTTCTATTTTTTCAGATACTAATGTTGATAGATATGGTGCAGTTGACATTCCTCCTACATCAATGATATCTGCGCCATCAATTTCCATCTGTTTTATTGTATTTACAATCTGATGTTTTGTTACTTTAATGGATTTTTTGTAAAATGACTCTGGACTGGTGTTTAAAATTGCCATTATTCGAACAGGATTTTTACCTCCTACGCCTATATTTCCAAGCTTAGTCACAGGATTTATCATAAACCATACCAATTTGAGTCATATGGTGATTTCAGGTTGGAGTAAAAAATATTTAGAGATTCGAAAAGAATTTGGATATAGTAAAAAACAGGATAAAGAATCAGCAATTATTTTAGAATCAATTTTAAGAAAAAATATTTTAGATAAAAAAATCAGAGATGAGGTAACAGGAAAAACAGTTTTTGTAGTAGGTGCAGGACCCTCATTGTCGTTAGCAATACCAATATTAAAAAAATTTAGAAAAGTAGTAAAAATTGTAGCAGATAGTGCAATAAAACCATTGATAGAAAATGGAATTAAACCAAATATTGTTGTAACCGACTTAGATGGAGATTGGAATTCATTGATAAAAGTTGGGAAAACAGATTCAATTTTTGTCGTTCATGCACATGGAGATAATATTACCAAACTACATCTTGCAGATAATTTTAAGAATTGTATTGGTACAACACAAACAAATCCATTTAAAAATATACAAAATTTTGGAGGTTTTACAGATGGAGATAGAGCCGTTTTTCTTGCCAGTTATTTTAATGCAAAGAAAATTATTTTGTTTGGAATGGATTTTGGGGGGGAAATAGGAAAGTATTCTCAAACAAAAACATCAGAAAGACAAATCAAATTAATGAAATTAAGAAAAGCTAAATTACTTTTAGAATGGCTATCAGAAAATTCAAGATCGCAATTATTTACAACATCTAATCAAATTAGAGGATTCGAAAAAATATCATATGATGAACTAGATATCATAATTACCTAGAATGCATTTAATACCCATATACATATCAAAGAAATTATGAAATTCTCAGATGAGCAGATACAAGATATTATTGCCATGAGAGATAACATAATTAAACAAATGGATAAGTATCAAAATGCTATACAGACATTACAGAAAAACTTGACAATTTTAGATTTAATATTAAAAGAATCTAGTTTTACAAAAGCTTCTGCCATTAAACAAGTAAAAACTTTAGATTTATCCAAAAATAACCCAGTTGAACTTATTGAAAAATCAGAAAATAGATCAATTCCAATAACTAGTGGAAGTGATGGTAAGATTATTGCCAACGCATACATCACACCTGATCAAGTATCAATAATTTTAGCGGATAACATGGAGATAAATGCAGATACACCACCGTTCAAATCATTTTTTATTGATAGAATTATTGGAGAAATGAAACGAAAAGACTCTGTAGAAGCAGAAAATGGTAAAATCCAAAAAGAATCAGTTATTGATTACATTATTAACAAGAATGGGTCAGATATCCGAGAAATAATTATTAAAAATTATAGGCAAAAAGAAAGAGTAAGTGAAATAATTAACACTGTAGGATGGTCACTTACACGTATGCTTGAAAAAATTAAAAAGTGATTTTATGGATAAGATTGTAGTTTTAGATTTTGGATCGCAGTATAGTCATTTGATTTGTAGAAGAATTAGAGAATTTTCAGTATATGCAGAGCTAGTTCCTTTTGATATAAGTTTTGAAGAAATACAAAAACATAATCCTAAAGGAATAATTTTTTCTGGAGGTCCATCAAGTGTGTATAACTCTGATGCGCCTGTTCCTGAAAATAAAATTTTTGAGATGAATTTGCCGCTACTTGGAATCTGTTATGGTCATCAATTAATTGTAAACAAGTTCGGAGGTAAGGTAAAGAGAGCCAACAAAGAATATGGTTCATCATTATTAACAATTGATAGTGACAAGAATCTTTTAAACGGAATTGGTGAATCAGTCAGAGCATGGATGAGTCATGGTGATGAAGCAGAACAAATTCCACCAGGATTCAAAGTGATAGGACATACTGAAAGTGCAAAGGCAGCAGCAATTGCTTCAGAGGAAAAATCAATCTATGGCATCCAATTTCATCCAGAGGTGATACACACAGAACAAGGAACTGAGATTCTCAAGAATTTTGTTTTAAAAGTTTGTGGAGCAAAACAAGATTGGACTATGGAGGGATTCATAGATACAGCCGTAGAAAAAATTTCAAAAATCAATGGAAATGTTTTATGTGGAGTAAGTGGAGGTATAGACTCTACAGTAGCTGCTTTACTAATTCACAAAGCAATTGGAAGTAGACAAAAATGTGTTTTTGTAAATAATGGTCTCTTACGATATAATGAAGAAATAGAGATCAAAGAAATGTTTGAAAAAAACTTTAATGTCAATTTTACAATGATCGATGCCGTTGAGGATTTTTTAAGTAAATTAAAAGGTGTAGAAGATCCTGAGAGAAAAAGGAAGATCATAGGTGAAGAATTTATTCATGTTTTTACTAACTTTGCCAAAAAAAATGGTCCTTTCAAATGGCTTGCACAAGGTACATTGTATCCAGATGTAATAGAGAGTGGAGTTTCAAAAGGTCCTGCCGCTGTAATAAAATCACATCATAATGTAGGAGGACTACCAGATTGGCTTGATTTGGAAATTTTAGAACCATTACGTGAATTATACAAAGATGAAGTAAGAAAAATAGCTAAAATCTTAAGTGTTCCAGAAAAACTTTTCATGCGACATCCATTTCCAGGACCGGGATTGGCTGTACGAATTATTGGTGAGGTAACTCCAAAAAAACTGCAGATCTCAAAAGTAGCAAGTAAAATTATTGAAGATGAATTGATTGTATCTGGTTTTTACGGAAAAGTTTGGCAAGCATATGCAGCAGTAGGTGATGATAAAGCAGTAGGCGTAGTAGGAGATGAGAGAAAGTATGGAAATATTGTAATGATCAGAGTGGTAGATTCTATAGATGCAATGACAGCTGATTGGACTAGATTACCGTATGAATTACTAGAAAAAATTAGCAATAGAATCACAAATGAGGTAGAAGATGTAACATGGGTAACATATGCAATTTCAAGTAAACCTCCTGCAACAATCGAACCACAATAAAAATGGAAATTC
>CAZDPM010000101.1:0-4676 GCA_964507355.1 uncultured Nitrosopumilaceae archaeon | reverse complement strand
AAGGTGGAGATTTCAGAAGAAGAGAGGGAAGTGATTCTAGAAGAGAAGGTGGAGATTTCAGAAGAAGAGAGGGAAGTGATTCTAGAAGAGAAGGTGGAGATTTCAGAAGAAGAGAGGGAAGTGATTCTAGAAGAGAAAATAAAAATTATAGAGAAAGAACAGATTCAAAATCAAATAAAAATAAAAAGAGATCCAAGTTTGAAAGAAGATAATTTTGAATTTTTTTGGATAAATTCAGATGGTGAAAAAAAACTTGCTACTGAAAATTTAGTAATAGGTAATCAAGTATACAATGAAAAATTAATCACAAAAAAAGGAACAGAGTACAGATTATGGGACCCATTTAGAAGTAAATTAGCTGCTGCAATAATGAGTGGGCTGGAAATATTTCCATTTAAAAATAAGTCATCCATACTATATCTAGGAGTATCAACAGGTACAACAGTTAGTCATATTTCAGATATTGTTGGACCATCAGGAATAATTTTTGGGGTTGAACATGCAAGTAGAGTAGCTAGAGATTTTTTAGATAGAGTTGCATCACATAGAGCAAACATAATTCCAATTTTACAAGATGCAAGAAAACCAAAAGAGTATTTTTCGGTATTTGGAAAAGTTGATGTAGTTTATGTTGACATTGCACAACCTGATCAAACTAACATTGCAATAGAAAATTGTAAAATGTATCTTAAAAAAGATGGATATTTCTTTTTAGTAATTAAAACTAGAAGCATAGATGTTACAAAAGATCCAAAAAGAATTATAGAAGAAGAAATAGAAAGGATGGAAGTACATTTTGAAATTCTTCAAGTAATAGATCTTCACCCATATGATAAAGATCATGCAATGGTAATTGCAAAGTTTCTAAAGTGATTTTGTATTCAATATTATCTGTGTAGGTTTCCAACTGTTACGCACAAAAATTGGCAGAATTTGATTAATTTTATAATAAGATGCAACAAAATCAATGGTTTTAGAATCAGATGGATATCCACTTCCTAAATCATAATTTTTTCTGAGTTTTGATATTGCCCTATCTCTAGTAACTTTAGCAATTATGGATGCAGCGGAAACTACAACAAATCTACTATCAGCATGATGATAGGAACGAATTTTAGTATTATTAGATAATTTTGCTATTTCTTTTCCAAATCTTTTTGGATTTACATCACATGAATCAACATATGAAGTATCAGGATTTAATTTTGAAATAACTTTTGCCATGTATTTAGCCTCTAAATGATTAAGACCGTGTTTCATTACACTTACATCAATAGTTTTTGGAGAAATTTTTGCTACACAGTAATCATCAACTAACACAATTATTTTTTTATAAAGTTCTTCTCGTAATTTTGGAGTTAATTGTTTTGAATCTTTTACACCTAACTTAGAGAGTTTAGGGATATCTTTCTTGGCAATAGTGATTCCGGCAATTACAAGTGGACCAAGCATGGAACCCCGACCAGCATCATCAACTCCACAAATCTGCATTGATTCTGTCTTAAAACACATCTATTAAACCGTTATAGGTTAATTAAACATAGAACAATAATTGCATATTCCAGATGAAACATTTCAAGAAATAGTAGAAGGACAAACAAAAATTCTTGTTCCAAAAAGATCAATGACAGATAAAGTTCCACCAAAAGAACCAGCGTTTTTTAATCCAAAAGCAAAATTGAGTAGAGATTACTCAATAATTGTATATGGTGCTTTTCTAAAAAAATTTCCAGGATCAAAAATATTTTTGGAGGGATTGTCAGGTCTTGGAGTTAGAGGGTTGCGAGTCGCTAATGAATTACAAGTAGATAAAGTAATAATTAATGATCTAAATCCAACTGCGTTAAAATTAGCAGAACATTCAGCGCAGTTAAACGATTTAAAGAATATAGAATATTCTGAAATGGAAGTATGTAGATTTCTTAGCAAGCATTCTATAAAAGGTAAAAGGGGTTCAATTGTAGATATAGATCCATTTGGATCACCATCACAGTTTTTTGATTGCTGTTTAAGGGCA
This sequence comes from uncultured Nitrosopumilaceae archaeon, assembly GCA_964507355.1. GTDB lineage: Archaea > Thermoproteota > Nitrososphaeria > Nitrososphaerales > Nitrosopumilaceae > Nitrosarchaeum. The sequence goes on along the minus strand of CAZDPM010000101.1, from coordinate 2,659 downwards.
ACTATGCATAGTGGAATTCTTTCTATTACAGCAACAGATCTTCAAGTGTTAAATGGTCTCTATCAAAGCGCATGTAAGAGAAAATATGGTGGAATTCCAATAAGAGCAGAATATGGCAATGAGATGGCAATTAGATTGATTTTAGGGTGTCTTAGAATGGTTGCAGGAAGAATAGGTATTGAGATTGTTCCAATATTTGCAGAAAGTAATATGCATTATTACAGAACATATGTACGAGTATTTATTCGACAGGATCAAAAAGAAAATATTGGATACATCATACATTGTAAAAGTTGCGGACATAGGAAAATTGTACTTGAGCAAACTAATGAATGTGAATTATGTAATTCAGAATTGAGTATTGGTGGACCTTTATGGATAGACAAAATTTTTGATAAAGAATTTGTAAAAGATATGATTTTAAAATTACAAGAATTAACAGTGGGCAAGGTTTGTGAAAAAACTTTACAAAAGTGTCTAACAGAAGCTGAAATGCCTGGAATTTATTTTACACTCGATGAAATTGCATCCAAAATGAAATCTTCGCCACCAAAATTAGAAGATGCAATAAAAAATTTGCAGAAAAATGGTTATTTAGCTAGCTGTACGTCATTTTGTCCTACTGGATTTAGAACAAATGCCAACATAAATGAAATAATCAAAGTTTTCTCAGATCAGCCAGTAAATCCTAAGCACACATAGTACAATTCACTGCTTTGTTTCCTACTTGCTTCAGGTTTTGTAAGATTTATTCTAGCAAATTTCTTTTTAATATAGTCTCTAAACTCCATAGAATATTCTCCATCAAAAACTTTGAAAATTGCATTTCCTTTATGCATTAGAACCTTATCCATAATTTTTGTACATTCATAATTCAATGAAATTTGGATTGCATGATCAACAGACCAATTCCCAGTTACTTGTGGAGAAAGATCACATATCACTGCATTAACTTTTCTTTCAAAATAAGACGTGATTTCATCAACTACAAATTCATTTTCAATGTTTTCTCGAATTATATAAGCTCCGGGAATTTCCTCCACATATGAGGTATCAATACCCATTACCTTACCTTTGTTACCAGCAAGCTTGACTGCCATTTGAGTCCATCCTCCAGGAGCACATCCCAAATCAAGAACATAAAACCCAGGTCCAATAATACGATAAGATTGATTTAGTTGTTTTAGTTTGTATGCAGCTCTACTTCGAAATCCTTGTTCGTGTGCTAATTTTCTATATTGATCTCGGCGCGCATCGATAAGCTTCATTTGGCTTTCATAGGATTTTTCATTTCAGCTAGCACCCAATCTTCAATAAATTGGCAATTACGTGGGCTTATTTCTCCTTCAAGTGAACATTTTTGTTCAACAGGACAAACAAGACAAGGTGCATTCTCAATTGATAAAGTGCTTATAGGAGTCTTCTTTAGAATTAATTTATATGTCCAACGACCTTTATCTAGAATCTTTTCTCTGTAAATAGTTCCCATTCTTTCTAATTTTAATGCAAGTCTAGAACCATCTCGAGTGGTAAGCTTGAGTTTTTTCCAAAGTTCATTTTGAAACATTCCATTAGATTCACGTTCAGCTAAAACATCACATATTTTATTGGTGAGTCGTTCCATGTCAACTTTTTCAATTTGGAAATTTTCAATCTCTTCATCAGTAAGTTGTTCTTCTAATTCTTCTTCTAATGTTTTTTCAGCTTCTTTTTTAATTTCTTCTAATTCTTTCTTAGTTAGCTTCTTTGCTTTAGGTACAACTTCTTTTTTTACTGGTTTCTTTACTTTAGGTACAGCTTCCTTTTTTGTTGGTTTTTTTACTTTAGATACAGCCTTTTTTACTGTTTTTTCAGAAATTTTATTTTGTTTTTTTACCATCAAATCACCTTAATTTTTAACATATCTCTAATCATACAATATGTCATTCCTATTTAATGGTAAATTTACCACTTGTGGTTATACTATTTTGATTCTGATCGGTTAATTTCACGACTAATTCATACTGCCCAGGAGTGTCAATTATTTCAGAGAAATTATCATTAATTGGTAAAAGGGCATTATTTTCATCAAAACATTGTTGTAAAAATCCATTTTGCATTATTACAGTGTTTTTTCCAGAATAAACAGTAACATAAAGATCTCCACAATCAAACTGAGAATCATCAACCTTTACTTGTATTTGAATTGGAGTTGAAATAGAATATTGTTTTTCTAATCCAATAATTGAAATTGATTTGTTGTTATGAATATCAGAATTACTCATAGGCCACATGTTGAACTCTCGATCTGGGGATTGAAGTACATCAGCCATAACAATAGTGCCAAAAGCAATAGATAGTACAATAGGCAAAAGAAATACAATGTAAACGGAACTAGTTGCCATTTTGTTTTTCACATGTAATTCCCTTATATCTATTTAGCAAAATTCCAATACACATGATGAATTTGACGAATGAGTTAAATCGGGCCCGACTAAATATTGCTAATGCGACTTAGAAAATTTAGAGTTAGAGCATATCGTTGCATTCATGATTCGGGGGAGATCACCGTTGGAGATTTAGCAGCTTTTGTTGGAAGAAATGAAAGCGGAAAAACAACAATTCTACAAGCATTAACATTATTAAATAAAGATGAAAAAATTTCAGATTTAGATCTTTG
>CAZDPM010000100.1:0-4766 GCA_964507355.1 uncultured Nitrosopumilaceae archaeon | reverse complement strand
GATGCAGCAATTGCAATTAGAAAGATTACTAGGCAAGGATGTAGTAGATTTATGAATTCTGCAGTAGATTGGGCAAACAAATACAATATGAAAAAAATGGTTGCAATCACTAAAAGAAATATTTTAAAACAAACAGACGGAATATTTTGGGATGAAGTACAAAATTCAATCAAAGGCACAGACATAAAATTAACAGAGATTTACATCGATAATATGGCTCAACAAATGGTAGTGACTCCAGAACAATTCAATGGAGCAGTTTTGGTCAGTACCAATTTGTTTATGGATATTATATCTGAATTAGCATCTGGACTTGTGGGTTCAATTGGATTAATTTATTCTGCAAACATGGGAGATAATTTTGCAATGTTTGAAGCAGCTCATGGAAGTGCTCCACAATTTGCAGGACAAAACAAAGTAAATCCAACAGCAACAATTCTTTCAGGAGCTTGGATGGTAGAATATCTAGGAGAACCAGAAATTAGAGATGCGATTTTTACGGCAACAGAGCAAGTAATTAACGAAGGAAAGGCTGTGACATGGGATATAGGAGGCAATGCAAATACAACACAAATGACTGATGCAATAATATCCTATGCAAAACAAAAACTCCAAAAATAAAACTAATCTTATTTGTATCTAATAGCTTCAACTAGAATTAATTCTTCAAAAAACAATTTTTTTTTAGCAAGAATTCGTGGCTCTAGGCATAATTTTTGTGCATAATCCATTAATTTTTGATAACTAGAAAGAGACGTGGTTACAAAAAGAAATTTACCACCTATTTTGATATTTTTTTTAATTGAATCAAATATTTTTTTAGGAATTTCGATGCCCTCTATTCCACCATCAGTAGCAGCGTCTAATATTTTATCAGTTGCAAGATAGGGGAGATTACAAACAATTAGATCAAATTCTAAATTTAATGCATCAGCCCCACTACAGCAAACTAAATTTTGTGTTGGATATGTTTGATTTTTTAGTACTGAAAAATTAATATCAGTTCCAACAACAAATGTAAAATTTTTCCACAAAAGTTTTGTCAGATATCCTGAACCACTTCCAACATCTAAAGCAGCAAATCCTTTCTCATTTTCAATATAATCAGATATGAAGAATGTGTCTTCAGATGGAGAATATTCTTCATCTCTTAAGAATTTCTTTTGCAAGCTCAATTATTTCATCACCTGTGAGATCATCTAATCGTTTCTCAATAATAGTTTCTTTTCCAAACTGCTTAAAGATATTTTGAATTGTTTTTCTTCTATATGAGAACATTCTGTTTATTACATGAATGAGATCTTTTTCAAGTGATTTTTTTTTAGTGATTTTAAGAACAACCGAATCAATCTTTGGAGGTGGTGAAAAATTTTGCTTTCCCACATCTAAAAATTTTTCAATCTCAAATGCAGAATTTGCAATGATACTAATGGATCTTCTGTTCTTTGGAGATTTAGTAAGTAGTTTTTCTGCAAATTCTTTTTGAACCATAATTACACCGTGAGAAAAAGGAGTATTGGCAAGCCATTCAATGGCATCTTTGCTTTTGGAATAGGGTAAGTTAGATATAAAAATAGAAAAAACATTGTGTTGTTTGAATCCATCACCAAACTCTATTGAGAGATTTGCAATACTAGAAAAACGAGATTTTGCTTTTTCGTATAATTCCCTGTCAGTATCAATTGAAATCACTTTTTTTGCATTTTCACACAATAATGGGGTCAGAATACCCAAGCCAGTACCAATCTCAAAAACAATATCATTTTTGCTGATTTTAGATTCTAAAACAATGGATTTTGCTATTGCATTTGAGGTTAGAAAGTGTTGTCCTAGTCTTTTTCTCTTAATCATTTTTTGACAAAGAGATTCATCCTACTTTCACCAGTAATTTCATCCATGATTCTCTCTGAAATATGCTTGATGGGTTCTTTGAATCCTACACGCTCCTGTAAATCAGCATAGCTTTGAAATGCTTTCTTTTCTCTTTCTTCAAGCATTGTTTTCATGTATGTTTTTCCAATTCCGGGAATTAATTCAAGTGCATGAATCCTAGGAGTTAATGGTCTTGCATTGTTAAGATAGTCCACAAATCTTGTTTCATTATGAGTAACAATGTTTTCAACTACTCCTCGCAATTCGCTTTGAGCAGATGATGAAATGTGTTCATATTCTAGTTTTCCTAAAACAGAAAGAACTTTTGTTCTTCCCTCTTTTCCAATATAGATCCTTTCTCCAACATCAAATGAGGAATTTGGAATTCCAAGAATTTCTAATAGAGTGAGTCTTTCCTCGCCAACTGCCATGATAATAATTCCATCACGTCCACGTACTGTAGATGACTTACCACGAGGGTTAAAATCTAAAACATATGCGTATTCCTCATATTTTCTAGGAGGGGATTGTGCCCTATACAAAATAAATCTCCTTAAAACTTAATGCCCCTTGATTATTTTGAGCATTTTTTCTAGAGTTTCAGCAAGAATAAGTTTTTTCCAACCAAATGTAAATGAACGTAGTTCAGCCAAGCTAGTTGGTCTAATATTTACAATTTCTACTGCTTCTTCCTCAGTTAAATCACAATCTTTCATTAATTGTTTTTTCATTTCTTTAGCATCTTTAGGATCAATGCTAACAAATTTTGAAACGTAATCATATGTCCAACGTTGAATTTGATCCATTTCTTCAACATCGACTTTACCTAAAATCTCTTTAACTTCTGATAGAGAAATATTTTGTTTCTTTTTTATCTCTTCCATGATTATACACCAAATGGTTTGATATGGTCTAATCTTGTGATTAAGGTTTTTGTCTTATTTCCCAACTTTACATCTAGAGTAATAGCACGTCTACCTACATGTATGATGTTACCTACTTTTCCATGATAACGTCTATGAGGCAATCCTTTGTGCTGTCTAGGATCAATAATTACAAGTGCTTGTTCTCCTTCATGATATTCTCGAAGTAAGAATGATACACCCCTAGGAGCAGTTTTAGTCATCACGGATCTTGCTTTGTGCTTAAATCCGTGTGAACGGCCATGTGATTTCTTAGTTGCCATATCTGAGTAGATTTCCACGTGACCCTATTTTAACAGTTTCTAGTCATGTATTATGGATGATGTCGGTTCGAAGTTGTCCACATGCAGCAGAAATTTCAGATCCTTTCTCAACCCGAACTGTACAATTAACCTGTGATTTTAACAGTATTCTTTCAAAGTCCAAGATACTCTTTTTGGATGGTCGCTGAAAATTTCCTGCAGTTGAATTTATTGGAATTAGATTAACATGGGAACCATTTCCTTCTAATAGAAGTGCAAGTTCTTTTGCTATTTTGGGTGAATCGTTAATGTTTTCAATTAAAGCATACTCAAATGTAACACGTCGTCCAGTTCTCTTAAAGTATCGTTTTCCTGCTGCAACTAATTCATTTACTGAATGAGGTCCTGCTGTAGAAACTAATTTTTTGCGTAATTCATCGTTTGGTGCATGTAATGATATTGCTAGTCCGATTTGAAGATTTTCTTCTGCAAGTTTGTCAATACCAGATATTATTCCAATAGTTGAAATTGTAATGTTTCGCTGTCCAATTCCAAATCCTCGTGGATGTGTCAATAAACGAACTGCGCGTATTGTCTCATCATAATTTGCAAGGGGTTCGCCCATTCCCATAAAAACCAAATTTGTTATATGTTGACCTCGTTGATCAAGTAAATTAGCAAAATGAATTACTTGTGCAACAATTTCTTCTGCTTTTAGGTTTCGTTTAAAACCCATCTGTCCTGTGGCGCAAAAAATACATCCCATTGCACATCCAACCTGAGTTGAAACACAAATTGTAGATCTAGGATGGCCACCAATCTTTGTGGGCTCATATTGTATGAGAACAGTTTCAACAGGAGTACCATCTGCAAGATTAAGTAATAATTTGGTGGTATCACCATCATCACTTACAACCCTATAAGTTTCAGTTGCAGAACCAATTGTATATCCATCTGCAATTAGTTTATCTCGCATTGCAGTAGGTAGCTGTTTTATTTCAGAGATATTTTTTGGAAATTTATAATATAATGAGTAAAGTATTTGATCTGCTCTATATCGTGGTTGTCCTATATCCGTCATCATATTTTCCATTTCTTCAGGCAACAAACGGTAAAGATCAGTCATCATATTTTCACAATACCTTTCATATTCAACAATTAACGCACTGTTATAATATTATAATTTACCCAAGTTTCAATTTTTAGATCAAAAATAAAATTTAGTTTTAAGATTAAAAAAGAAAGAAAAGAAGATTACTCTTCTAGTGACTCTAAATCATCATCAGAGTCAATGTCTTCTGTGGTTTGAACCATTTCAAGTTCTGCGATTCCAGATGTAGTTTCAACCATTGTTTCAGGTGTAGAACCTACAGTAGATTCAGCTGCGGTTTCAGGTTCATGTTCTTTTTCTTTTTTAGTTACCTTTTTGGTTATTTTTTTGTTTGATTTTTTCTCTGTATCTTCAAGGTCCATCACTCCTGCTTCACCCAAAGCAAAGATTACTTCTTCTTCTGGATGGTGAGGACTATCAACCATTCGGGCAATTCGTTTCTTACCTGATTTCTTAAAGTATATTCTGTACGTACTTGTGTGTGCAACTACGTTTCCACCTATTGGTCGAGTTGGGTCACCAAAGAACACATCAGGAGATGCCATAACTTGATTTGTGGCAACTGCAGCACAATTGTAAGTTTCTGCAATTCTAGACAACATGTGAACAAAATGATTT
>CAZDPM010000099.1:0-4773 GCA_964507355.1 uncultured Nitrosopumilaceae archaeon | reverse complement strand
GTTTCTATCTCATTGACACTTTTTTGAAAATCTAAAACTTGAGTAACAAAGTTCCGCAATATTTCATCATCTAAATCCAGAGTTTAACTTTACAGGAAGAAATAACAAGTCTAATTCAAGAAACTATAATACATCAGATGTGATCAATGCGTTACTGAATTATGGTTTGCCATATTGGAATCAGAAATTAGAAAGGCAATCAATTCAGTTGGATTGGATTATTCAATAGGATTTTTGCATGAGATTAACCAAAGTAGAACGCCATTGGTTTATGATATTCAAGAATTGTACAGATGGTTAATTGATGTATCAGTAATACAATTACTAGAAGAAAAGAAAATCAAAAAATCTGATTTTATAATTACGGAAAACTATCACACAAGACTAAGAGAAAAAACTGCCAAACTGCTAATTGAAAAAATTAATTTGAATTTCAATCTAAAGACACCATACACGAATAGTAAAAATTACACATATCAGAATATTTTATTAGACAACGTACAGCAACTAGCAAATTTCATTTCAGACAAAAAGAAAAGTATAGAGTTTTTCATTCCAAAGAGAAAAATTTATAGAAATGATGGTTTGGAAATTCAGAAAAAGATTCTCAATATGAGTCCAGACGAGAGAAGAAAACGTGGAATAAACAAGTCCACATTATGGTACATGAAGAAAAACTTTACAGACAATAAAACTAGAAAAATCTACAATAAAGTTGCAGAAAAACTAGTATGATTACGGAATGGTATAGTTACAATTCCATTATTGTTTTAGACATTTTGAAATTATTCCATTATGATTCCATTATTGTTTATCATTCCATAATTATTCCGGAATGATTCTATTCTGGTTTTTTTGGATTTTTTGTGCCTAGATCTAAAATAATATTGGTTTTATTCCGTTATCAGGCGTGACAATAACATAATTTATTATGTTATTTGAGGCTAAAATGACACTCAAAAAGGACTAATCATTGTTATTCTATTACTTTATTTTTAATGGTTTTACTCTAGTATTTTTTATTATTTCTTTTGTGTATTTTCTGGATAATATTTTTTCTCTTTTTTTATGTATAGTAGTTTGATAATGAATTTTTTGTATCATAGAGCGAATTTTAGGAAAACTGTTAAAGGAATAATAATTTTCAGTTTCAGTTTCACTTTCAATTCCATTATGACAGTTTCATTTTGATATGATGGTTTTGGACGTAACTATTCTGGAATTAGGGTATTATTACGTAATCAGGCGTACGATTCTATTTAGAATTCCAATTATCCACGTATAGAAAAAAAATCCCACACATGGAATAATTCCTAATAGAATTGTAACAATTTCAAAGATTTTACAGTGTCGTTGTTTAAGTAAAATTCCTTGCAACCTGAAACAACACTTCATTTATTCTATTAACCTCATTTTCAGGCATATCTCATCTTTTAAGAAATTCTTTACCTTTTTCTAATTGTTCAGGATCTAATTGATCTGATATCCATGAAAGTTTTGTTATATCTGATGTAATCTAGGGAGATAAAAACAAGATAATCATAAGAGAAACAAAGAATACAGCAAATGTAATCCCAAAAAATATTTTTAAATTCATAATTATCTACGCAGTTTTTTAAATGATACTTTACTAAATAAGACCGATGAGATGGCTAGTAGTATTATTCCAGTAAATCCAGCGTAATACGTGCTCATATTAAGATTAGAAGTTTTAGTAATACAATTTTCAAGTTTTGTCATGTTTAGAGAATCTCTAATTCCATCCACAATACAATAATCAGTGGTAGTGGTTAGAATAAACGAAAAACCATAAGCAGATACTGTAAGTATCAATCCTACAATTAAAAATTGAAATCCTAATTCATCTCGGTTTACCATACTATGGGTAGTTTTTAGTATGTTATCAATCCATTCTCAAAAAAAGTGCCAAAATCTCAGTATTTTAATTTCATTCAAGTGGAAACATTACCTGAAAATTCTTAACAAAAATTTTAGTTCTTTCTAGCATATCTTCGCATGTTTTAACTGTATAAATTGGAGTATTGAAATGACCAAAAATCATTCCCTGTTCTTCATTAACATAATTCTCTTTAAGAAAATTTATCATTCTGGTTTTGTCTAATAATTTATTCCCTGAAAAATGTTGTAATGTCCCCATTAATTCAGAGCTTCTTCTATGAGTCTTGGTATGTCTTTTTTTCTTTAATAAACCTGCAATAGTGTAGACGGGTGTTTTTACATTGATTTTCTGTATTCGTCTTTGCATGTCTTCCCAAATTTCACCAGTTTTATCATATCTTAATTCCTGTTTTTGAATAACTTGTCTGCGTAAAAATTCTTGATCAAATACCTCATCCAAATTTAAATTCCAACCATTCAGGTTTGCTTTATTAAATAACTCCTCAACAAATTTTCTGTCAAACCCCATTTTTTGTCTCTGCATTATAACCGGTTGCATTATGAGGTGATGATAATCCATTTTCCAATCAAGAATATCTTGAATGACATTATACAATGCAATGTAACAATCATGAAAACCAAGATGAGTAAAATTCCAATTGATCCTGTTAAGCAAAAATACTACAAATTCATCTACTCGTATTGGTGACTCTAACAATTCGAGAACCTTGCTGTGTCTTTTGTGACCGAAGAACTCAATCACAGATTTTTCATATTCATCAATAAAGTTTAATGCAATTTCATTCTCAATTGCTTTTTTTCGAAATGTTTCGATATTAAGATCGTCAAGTATTGATATCTTTAAACCATAAAATCTTTGGTAATCTTCTAACATTACATCAAATATGCTTGTCCAAGAATAAAGAAAGGCATTCAAATTATATACAAACTCATTATCATCTCCTGTTTTTTCAAGATTCTTGATCTTCTTTAGAAAATATTCTGCTTCACTAATCTTATCTATTGTTTCGTCGTATGTTTTGTTACTTCTTTTCCTCATTTTTGTACCCTCCTGATAGAATTATGTATATTATTATAACAACTATCGATTTTACACTCCTACAATAGAAATGGATCGGATAAATTTTAAACCAGTTCAAGAATAGTGCAAAATCTTTGTCTCTAACTATATCCCCTCATTAATCACGCGGTAATTCAAATTTGAACTAATTTGGAATAATACACATGTATTACAAGAACATCTAATCGTGTGTCCAATGATTGTGATTCCTACCACAATTCTGGCATTTACAGCAATTGCATTTTTCTCTAAATGCCTCTTTTGTGTAATCAATTATACCTACAAGTCGACGTTGATTTCTCTTATTCAAACTAAACAACAACATTACAGTACCAGCAGTACCACAAAGAAATCCTGTGATTAAGATGGGATTAAGCAACTTCCCTTGATCATAACTGGCAGGTATCCCAATATAGATAGTTACCAGTATTCCAATGACTAGTATTATTGCACCTGCGATAGCTAATTTTGGATTAGATTTTCTTCGTTTATTATTATGGGAATGATTGTATTTTCGTTTGTAACCCATTTATGAGAATTATATACTCGTATAAAATCAAGTTTTCTTTTTTAATATCTGAAATTATGATATTATTCATCATCACATTACTTTGTTTTTAGAATCTTAATCTTTACGACAAGCGTCGTATTATCAGTCACAAAACGGGGGTGTTCTATTTTTTTACTCATAGTCGACAAACTCATTTACACTTTGTAATATTGTTTTTTTCTATGAGATTATTTCAAAAAAAGGTCAAATGGAGCCTAAGTAAACTCTTTTTTCAACTCGTCATACTCTTCTTTTGTGATTTCCCCTTTAGCCAAACGTTCTTTTAGAATTTTCAATGATCTTGCATTTTGTTCACTGATTTCACTCGAATCATCTTGTGGGATTTCTTCTTTAGGATAATTCAAACTGTCATTGAATAGTCTAGTCCACTTTCTGACATAGTATGTTGGAATTGCCATGATAATTGGAAGTGCAGTCATTAGTCCATAAGGAAATGGCAGAATCATTTGACAACCAATGGATATACCAAATGTACCAAGAATAATCAGAGCGCCATTTTTTAATTTTTTAATTCTGACAAACGCAATTATTTGTGTAATCAAAGAGGGTATCAATGCAAGGATTGTTTGACTTGTAAGGCCAACTGGCTTTTCATTCATTTCTCAAATTCCTTTTTTAGTTCATCATACTCTGTTTTGGTAATCTCACCTTTTGCAAGTCTCTCTTTTAATATTCCAATATTTTTTACATCATCGTTTTGTTCACTGATTCCTTTTTCATGAAACTGTTTCATGTGATATCTCATTGCATCCAATGAAACCGATTCTGAACCACACATCTTGCAGTAAAACCCTCTGTTTCTTGACTCGCCAGATGCCACTGCACCGTAAATCAATGAACCAAGTCCAATTACTAGAATAACAATTGCCCCTATTTGCATAATGACTACCATTTGACATTGCTGTGCAAAATTACCGCTGAATGCTCTTCCCAATTGTCCTATGAAACTACCACAGTCAGACATTGACTGTTGCATGCTAAAATAAATAATCACGCCAATTATCATTAAAATAATTCCAGTTACAAACGCCCCAACTTTCAACCTAAAAGATCAATAAACTACTCGTATTTCTATTAGATCCTATTTTTTAGTCATTCTACTTTACATTGAATTTCATATCTTCTTAAAATCATCAAAAAAGGTCAAATGGAGTCTCTCTGTCTATACCCCATGCACGTTATGCTCCCGATTAAATTTGAACCAGTATTTCTAATTCAAAGG
>CAZDPM010000098.1:0-4869 GCA_964507355.1 uncultured Nitrosopumilaceae archaeon | reverse complement strand
GATATTGCAGTACTTGTAATGGACAAAATACTGCCCAAGAAAAGTGCTTCTAGATGAGACCATCCAAGTGCTATTGCAACAATATACCCCAAAAAGAATACAATTCCAAGCTGAACTGTTCCTATGATGATTCCATTTAGTCCAACACGTTTTAACTTGTTAATGCTAAATTCTAATCCTACAACAAAAAGCAGTATGATGATTCCAAATTCTGCTAACAGATTGATTAATTCGGTATCGTTGATTACACTTAATCCATAAGGTCCTACGATTATTCCAACTAGTATGAATCCTATGATTGTTGGAAATTTTATCTTGTGCATTATCCAAGCGCCAATCATCCCTCCACCAAAAAGAATTGCAAGTAAGCTTAGAAACTCTGTTGTTCCTGCAGATACCAATAATTTTTAATTTTAAGTTGCAGTTAAAAGGTTATTTGATTTAAACTAATATCATTATGAACTTACTGTAAATTATTTCAGAATTTTTAACATCTTTAATTTTTATTATTATTGAACATTATGCTTGCTATCAGACGGTCCCTTGAATCCATTATCAGATTCAATTCTCTTATGGCTTGAATCATTTTTGGAGACTAGTTTTATTCAAAAAAATTGAACTTATAAAAAAGATCAATAATTTTCAAATACATTATAAAGGATAATAGATTTCTAAAAAGTCTGATGAATCTCAAAAACATCACAGTGTTGGGTTCTGGCATAATGGGACATGGTATTGCACAAGTTTCTGCTACTGCAGGATACAATGTAGTTCTCAGAGATATTGAGCAGGGATTTTTAGATAAAGCAATGGAGAAAATAAAATGGAGCTTAGATAAATTAGCAACTAAAGGAAAAATAACACAGCAAGAAGCAGACTCTATTTATTCTAGAATTACACCAGTAGTAAATCTTGCAGATGCTGTAAAAAATGCACAGTTAGTTATCGAAGTAGTGCCAGAAATCATGGATTTAAAGAAAAAAGTATATGCAGAACTAGATTCAGTTGCGGGCAAAGATGTGATTTTTGCATCAAATACGAGCACTCTGCCAATCACAGAGATTGCAAACACAACATCACGCCCAGATAAATTTATTGGAATTCATTTTTTCAATCCACCACAATTAATGAAATTAGTAGAGGTTATTCCAGGTGAAAAAACAGCACACGATGTAATTGATTTAACACTGGATTATGTCAAATCTGTAAAAAAAGAGTCAGTTATTTGTAGACGCGATGTTCCAGGATTTATCATTAATAGATTATTCATCCCAATGGTTCACGAAGCATGCTACATGATGGATAGAACTGGAGCAACAATGACTGAAATTGATTCAGCAGTGAAATTCAAGCTTGGTTTTCCGATGGGAATTTTTGAGTTGGCAGATTTTACTGGGATGGATGTAATACACAAAGCAACAACAGAGATGTATCTACGGGATAAAAAAGTAATTTTGCCACATATTACAATTGAAAAAATGTTTGATGTAAAAAAACTAGGTCAAAAATCAGGAGAGGGTTTTTACAAATATTCAGATGATAAATATGAACGCGTTGCACTGTCAGAAGAAATGGCCCAAAAATGCAATCCAATACAACTTGTTGCAAATATCTTAAACAATGCAGCTTGGCTTATCACAAACAAAGCAAGTGACATTGAAGAGATTGAAAAAGCGGTATTTTTAGGTCTTGGGTTAAAAAAACCGTTATTTGAGACGGCAAAAGAGATCGGAATTAAAAATATTGTAAACGAGTTAAAACAGTTAGCATCAAAACACGGTAAATTTTACGAGCCAGACCCACTGTTAATTTCTATGCAGTAATTAACTCAAGAATTTTCTTTACAGCATCTTTTGCAGTGTCAACACCGATAATTTTGACATTTTTTCTGTGATCAACATATCCATCAATGAATTTATCAGCAGCGCCACCAGTATTTCTAATTGCAACCATTGGCTTTTTGTGCATATATGCAGCACATATCTCAGATAAAGTTCCAGAGCCACCACCAACAATTATGATTCCATCAGCAGATAGTGCATTAAGAAAATCTCTTGTTAGCCCCATTCCGCTTGGAATTACAATGTCACAAAATTCATTTGCGAATGAGGGATTATCCTGAGGAATGATCCCCACTGTCAATCCATTTGAGTCATGACAACCATGAGCTGCTGCTTTCATTACGCCACCCAATCCACCAGTCATCAAAACACAGTTAGATTTTGCCACCTCACAGCCTATCTCATAGGCAACTTTTTCATGTGCAGGAGTGCAACCATTATCATTATGACCAATTACCAGAATTTGGATTTTCTTTGTCAATAAAATAGATCAGTAATTGGCTATCTAATACTTTCCTAACGCAAAAGATATTAAATAATAAAATAAAGTATGTCATATGGAAAAGCGTTCAATGCCAGTTTGTTTTACAGAAAAACAATACAAAATGATCGAAGAATTTGCCAAGAGAAACGGCATGCTAAATGCAAGTCAAGCTCTTGAAAAGATCTTGAATTAATCACTAGCTGTTTTTTGTTTTTATATTACTAAGCACCATATTTCATACACTTCAAAATCATTGATGCTAGGCGTTGATGAATTTTGTATTAACTTAAATTATTTCAATTATAACAAAGCTTGTGGGATTACTAAGTAGAAAACCAACGTATTGTACTATTTGCAATAAAGAACTTACACACAAACACAAACCTAAAAAAGAATGGAATGTTAAAGGACCACTTTGTGGCGATTGTCATTTTGACAAATCAAAGGAATACTATGAAGGAAAAGTAAGACAAGCATGTGTTTTGTGTGGGACAACAAGAATAATCTCAGAATTATGGGAACCAAGATGGCAATGGGACATGGAGGGTTTGTTGTGCAAAGAATGTTTTAATAACAAAGAAAAATCATTTGAGGTAAAGAAAAAATTTTGTGCAATATGTGGAATTACTATGGGGTTTATCAGACATAATCCAAAGAGTAAATGGAAGATAGAAGGCCAACTCTGCAGAAAATGTTGGGATGATAAAAAAACAGAGCTAGGATAAAATGCAATTTTTTAAGAAATTCACATGTGATGTTTGCAGTAGTAAATTTTCACATCAAGAGAAGTTAATGAATCACAAACAAATTGTACATGGTAAGGATTTACAGTATGATTGTAAAGAATGTAAAAAATATTTTTCAAATATGGAAGATATGAGAACTCATTTACAAAGAGAACACAGTTACAAAAAAGACAAATAATTAAATTGCTTTTACTGTTTTTACTACAGGTGGTCTTACTTTAGTAAATACTCTAAATCCACAAATACATTTGATTTCAGGTAATTTAGAAAGATCTGTGTTTGAGACGTTAGTTCCACATCTAAGACAAGAGTAGATTACATCAAATGTTTCAACAGGAGTTTCTTCAATAGTTTCTAAATTTTCTTCAGCCATACTTATCATCAAAATTTCTATAATTTAAGGATACCAGATTAAGTCAAGGATAATTCAATGTAAACGTCATCTGGAATTTTTAGTCTCATTAATTGTCGAATTGCTTTATCATCAGCATTAATGTTGATTATTCTTCGATGCATTTTCATCTCCCATTTCTCATATGTTTCAGTTCCACTACCACATGGTGATTTTCTTGTTGCAACATGTAATTTTTTAACAGGAAGTGGAGTGGGCCCTTTAACCTTAACACCAGTTTTTTTACCAATGCCCATGATCTCATTACAAACACCGTCAAGTTTAGGAAGACTTATGCTTGTTAATTTGACACGAGCAGTTTGAGTCATAGCAACTCAACCTATGGTTTGTACTCTTCAGTAATTTCCTTAACAATTCCTGCTGCAATAGTTGCACCCATATCTCGTAGTGCAAATCTGCCCATTTCAGGGAATTCTTGGAAAGTTTCTATGCAAGTTGGTCTTACAGGTCTAATTTTTACAATTGCTGCATCACCAACTTTAAGGAACTTTGGATTTTCTTCTTCAACTGCTCCTGTAGCTGGATTAATTCTTTGTAAGAATTCAGTTACAGTTGCTGCCACTTGTGAAGTGTGACAGTGCATTACTGGAGTGTAACCAGGTGCAATTGCAGTTGGGTGATGAATAACAATAATTTGTGCTTTGAATTCTTTTGCAACCTTTGGTGGTGCATCAGGAGTTCCAAGTACATCTCCTCTTTTGATATCTTTCTTTTCAATACCTCTAAGATTAAATCCAATGTTGTCACCTGCTTCTGCGGTTGGCATTTCTGTGTGGTGAGTTTCAATTGATTTTATTTCACCTAGAGCACCAGATGGCATTACAATAATTTTTTGTCCTGCTTTCATAATACCGGTTTCAACTCTGCCTACAGGTACAGTTCCTACACCAGTAATAGTGTAAACATCTTGAATTGGAACACGGAGTGGTTTACCGATTGGTTTTTCAGCTACTGTAAAGTCATCAAATGCTTGCATGAGTGTTTTTCCGGTGTACCATGCCATGTTATCGGATTTCTTAACCAAGTTGTCACCTTTCCATCCAGAAACTGGGATAAATGGTACGTTTTCTAATTTATAGCCAACAGAACGAACTAGTTTTTCCCCTTTTTCTTTGGCTGCTTTGAATGCAGCCTCTTTGTATTCAACTGCATCCATTTTGTTAATTGCAACAATAATTTGACCTACACCAAGTGTTTTAAGCAAAAATGCGTGTTCTCTTGCTTGTCCACCTGCAGCAATTGCAGTGTCAGTTTCACCTTCTTTTGCCGAAAGTACCAAGATAGCAGCATCTGCCTCAGACGCACCAGTAATCATGTTTTTGATAAAGTCTCTGTGACCAGGTGCATCAATTAATGTAAAGAAGTATTTTGGTGTCTCAAATTTTT
>CAZDPM010000097.1:0-4906 GCA_964507355.1 uncultured Nitrosopumilaceae archaeon | reverse complement strand
GAGTTCCAAGTGCAGCTGCTGAGGCTAAAAATGCAGTAATACCTGGAATAACTACTGATTCAATTCCTTTTTGTTCTAAATTATCTATTTGCTCCTTGATTGCTCCATAAATTGATGGATCACCATCATGTAATCTGACAACTATCTTGTCACTTGTTGCATTTTTGTAAAGTAATTCGAATATTTCTTCTCTAACCAAACCAGATGCATCATGCAGTTTACCTTTCTTACATAATTTTAGAATTGGAGGCGGAATTAAAGAACCAGAATAAACTACAATGTCTGCTTTTTGAATTAATTTTTTTGCTTTGACTGTAATTAGTTCAGGGTCACCAGGACCACAACCAACAAAATATACTTTAGACACGTTTTACCACCAAAATTGAAAAATATTTTGTAGTTAACGTTCCATCATTTACTTCACCAAGTGTTAGTTTTCGAATAATTTCGTTTTCTGTTCCAAGATCTTGTCCAATTGCAAAGATAGAATTATCAGGAAAACCAGATTCTTTTAGCAAATCTATCACTTTATCAAAATATCTACCATCTTTTAGAAAAACCATTGTTTCAGAATTTTTAGCAATTTCTTTAACTGTGCTTAAATCATAACATGATGGAATTATCGCAACTTTTTCTGAACCCTCCGCAATGCTTATGCCAACTTTCGCTGCAAATGTAAACATAGAAACAATTCCTGGAATTACACTGATTTTAATTTCTGGATGATTCAGTTCAATATCTTTATGCATGTAGATCCAAGTACTGTATAGGTAAGGATCACCTATTGTAAGATAAACAACATTTTTCCCCGTTAAAACTTTTTCAGCCATTATTTTTGCATTCTTTTTCCATGTTGCTTCAAGTACATCCTTATCTTTTGTCATTGGAAAGATTAATTTTATTATCTCTTGATTTTTTGATTTATCAATTAATGATGATACAATTGAAAATGCAATGCTTGGTCTATCTTCACTTGATGCAGGACACATTATAGTATCTGCATTTTGAATTGCTTTTACTGCCTTTACTGTAAGCAGATCAGGATCGCCAGGACCTACTCCTATTCCAATTAATTTAGGCATGAAAATTCTAGTTTTAACCCCAATTAAAAATCTAGATTAAATCTTGGTTGCAGAAATTACTGTGACTGGATTTCTAGCAAGCATCATAGTACCATTTGTGGTCTTTCTACTCTTTGATATAGTTATTTGAGTAATATCAACTGAATCAAATTTTAATTTCTCAAGAACTTGTAATACCGAGTACAAAGTTTCAATTAAAATTATTCCAATAACTATTCTTCCTCCTGATTTTAGCTTGTCTTGACAAATCTTTACAATTTCTTCTGTATCCCCACCAGTTCCGCCTACAAATATTGCATCAGCTAACTCCAATTCTAAGATCTTTTCCTTTGCATTACCTAGAATTATAGAAATATTTGTCAATCCAAATTTTTCTATATTCTTTTTTGTTAATTCGATTGCATTTGGGTCATAGTCTATTGCAATTACTTTACCTGATTCAACCTGAATTGCAGATTCAATTGATATTGACCCACTTCCACATCCAATATCAAATACAGTATATCCAGGACAAAGTCTTGCTTTACTGATTTGTACAACACGTACCTCTTCTTTAGTAATTGGTACATTTTCAGAGCGTTCAAAAAAATCATCTGGAATTCCAGGAGTTTTATAATTCCACATTAACCAAGACCAACATTTGTTATGAAATTGGAATTATGCCAGTTGAAACACTCCCAGCATGTATTATAGTATATGTTAAAATCCAAACAAACAGATATAGAAAAATATAACTTCCTATTCCTTGTGTTACAATTTTTTTCTTATCTGATGATGGTAATTGCATGTTCATTGATTTTGCAATAAATATTGTTACAATAAATACAATGATCATAAATACAATTGATGCCCATCTTCTTTCTTCACCTTGAATATCTTCAAAGATAAAAGTTGCAATAGTACCGGCAATTACTGCACAGGCAACTCTTAACCAAAATAATCTGTTTAATTTCTTATCTTTTTCACTTTTTTCTTCCTGATTTATCGTTGGTTCTGTAGGTTTGATATTATTTGATTCTGTATCTGGAATTTCACTATTTTCTTCTTTAATTGACTCTTTTTCGGAGTCTTTAGGATCAGGTGTTGGTTTGGATTTCTTTTTTTTAAATTTTGCCAAGTAAATTTCTAGGTTGACTTCATTTTGCCTCGTTTAAAATCTTTGGTCGTAAAATGAGCATAAAGTAGAGTAAGAGTATAATTTTAGATACTGAATAGAGCATTATGACTCTTGCAGGAATAGAACTACGTTATTTAGTGAATCAAATTTCAGAGGCAACACAAGACTACTATGTAAGTAACATTTACGGTGTAACAAAAGATAGTATATTATTCAAACTTCATCATACTGAAAAATCAGATCTATTTATGATGTTATCCACATCAGGTGTCTGGTTAACATCTGTAAAAATTGATCAGATGGAACCTAACAGATTACTAAAAAGATTACGAAGTGATCTATTAAGATTAAAAATAAAGAAAATAGAACAGATAGCATCTGAACGAATTGCATATTTTACTTTTGCAGGATTTGATAAAGAGTATGTAATTGTAGCCGAATTTTTTGGTGAAGGAAATATTTTATTATGTAATAATGAGATGAAAATTCTTGCATTACAACATTCAATTGATGTAAGACATAGAAAGCTTGGTGTAGGTTTAGTATACACACCACCACCACTAAATGGTTTAGACGTAATTAAAGTAACAGAATCAAATTTTGAAGAATTAAGAATAACTGATTTAGCTGCTGCTAAATGGCTTGGTCGTACATTGGGATTACCAAAAAAATACGTCGAAGGAATATTTAATATTTCCAATGTAGATTCTAAATGTACTGGAAATAATCTAACATCTGATCAAATAAAAAAATTGTATGATACAACAAAAAATATTGTTACAAATGTTGTCATGGGTAATCATGATCCAGTAATCATCAGAGATGAGAAAACTGAAATCATTCCGGTAAGATTGGGAAATTTGGATGACAATTGCACTGTTGTTAATAGCTTTATTGAAGGATTAGATACTGTTTTTACAGAAAATATTGTTAAAATTGGTAAATCAATTCAAACTGGTGGCTCTGATAAAAAAATTAAAGAACTTGAAACTCAGCTTTCTGAACAAGAAAAAGCAATTGATACAGTAAAAGAAAAATCAAGTCACATAACTAATACCGCTAATTCACTTTTTGAGATGATCTCAAAGGGTATTACATCAATTGAAGATTCAAGAGCTCAGGAAATTTTATCTACTTATAATTCTAAATTAATTAAAGAGAAAGGATTTTCACTTATTCTAGTTGACGATGAAAAAATAAAGATAAACACACAATCTCCATTACAATCAATTGCATCAATATTATTTAATGAAGCAAAACGAAAATCGGCTGCAATAAAGTCAATTGAACAGATTAAAATCAATACACAAAAGAAATTATCAAAATTACAAAATAAAGCTGAAACTGAAAAAGATTCAGTTTCATTTACAGAGATTAGAAAAAAAAATTGGTACGAGAGATACAGATGGTTCTTTACATCTGATGGAATTCTTGCAATAGGAGGTAGGGATGCTCCTTCGAATTCTGCTGTAGTAAGAAAACATTTAGAAAAAAATGACAAAATATTTCATGGCGATATATTTGGATCTCCTTTTTTTATTCTAAAAGATGCTGATAATCCACCAACTGCTAGCTTAAATGAAGTTGCTCATGCAACTGTTTGTTTTAGTAGAGCGTGGAGAGAAGGCATGTATGGTGTTAGTGCATTTTGGGTAAATCCAGAACAAGTAAAAAAATCGGCGCCAAGTGGACAATTTCTTCCAAAAGGATCATTTACGATAGAAGGACAAAGAAATTTCGTTAAGATATCTACACTCAAGTTAGCAGTTGGAATAATCCCACAGGGAGGTGATTATGTTGTGACATGTGGTCCACCTGATACAATCAAAAAAAATTCTATCTGTTATGTAATAATTGAACCACATGGATTAGAAATGGTAGATGCTGCAAAAAAAATTCGCCTTGAATTTTTAAAATTAGAAGAAGAAATAACAAAGAAAATAAACATTGATGATTTTGTTCGTGCCCTTCCTGCAGGAGCAAGTCAGATTACAGAAGTAGGCTTAGGAAATGCAATATAAGATAAAAACATATTCATATTTTTTATTGATGCCAATGTTAAGAAACATTACTAGCAAGCTAACGATTAGGTTAATGATTCTAAATGCTATTCAGCTAATTGATGATATAAAATTAATTGATAAATTTTTGATGTGTAGAAATTATACCCATCTTTTTGGGAAAGTTTACATATTAAAAATTTACGGGAGTTTGTAAAATAAATGAAAAACTACAACAATTTATCAAATGATGATGGTAATTTATTTTTAAATATTGCAAGGAAAACTATCACCGAATATGTTAAAAATCGCACAAAATTAAAACTAGAAAAAGAATTTAAAAATAATTTTTCTTTTAAAGCTGGAGTATTTGTTACTTTGAATAATGATCTGGGATTAAGAGGTTGCATTGGTTATCCATTACCAAATAAATTATTGTATGATGCATTGCAAGATGCAGCAATTTCAGCTGCAACAAAAGATTCAAGATTTCCTCCTGTTAAATATGATGAATTAACTTCAATTATAATTGAAGTAACTATACTTACACCTCCAAAAAAAATTATTGTGAATAATTGTAATGAATATTTGTCAAAGATCAAAATTGGAAGAGATGGCTTAATTGTAAAAAATAGATTTTATTCTGGATTACTTTTACCACAAGTTCCAGTTGATTACAATTGGAATGAAAAAGAATTTCTTGAACA
>CAZDPM010000096.1:0-4968 GCA_964507355.1 uncultured Nitrosopumilaceae archaeon | reverse complement strand
TATGATGATGCAAGAACTAAATAATCCTAATGTTTTGTGAACAACATTGAATATTGATACTGAATTCTGTAAACATCAACCAGTGTATTTTGGGGTAGTTAATATCAACATTGATGAGAGAACTATAGGTTCAGTTGATGTTTGGCGATGTGGGGTATGTAAAAAACGATTTTGTGAGGAAAAACAACTAGGTATAGAGGAAATAGCTGATTTAGTAGGAATGCCAAAAATTGATCCAGATGCAAAATGGGGTGTTCTGATATGTAAATTACAACAAGGAAAATACAAATGGAAACTAGTTAGACTAAAAGAAAATTATGAAATTAAACATGAGTGCTTAGATGAACAAATTGTTTCCCTTAAAGTAAATAATTTCAAAGTTGAAGATGATAAACACTGGAGCTTTTTAGTTGATGATAATATCAACAAAGCAGTAGAAATCTAATTTAATGAATCTCAAAGTTCACATTAATAATGTTCATGGAAGTCAGATGGCAGCCAAAATTACTGGTACATTCACAATTGATACTAATTCTTTTAGATTCAATGCAATAGCATTTGGAAGAATTGGAGGTCAAAATATTGGTGCAAAAATTTCCAAAGTCACAGAAAAAGAACTAGAAAAGTTAGGCTATAACGTAGATGAAGTGATAAATTTATTACAAATGAACCTTCTTCAAGGTGATCTTACTCTGCCTGAAGGTTTGAAAAGAGAATCTTTTATTGATGATTAGAACTCAGATTCTGCTAAAGCTTTAGAACAAGAACAACTTCTTGTTTTTGGAATTTGACTAATTAAATCTGTTAGAATCTTTTTTGTTCTCTCTACATTTTTTGATAACGTTTCTAAAACTTCTTTGGCAGTAACTGGTTTTTCTGCCCATACATCATAATCTGTTACTGTTGAAATTGATGCATAACACATTTGAGCCTCTCTTGCAAGCTGACACTCTGGAACTAGTGTCATGCCAATAATATCAGATCCAGTACTTCTATAGAATTTTGATTCTGCCTTAGTTGAAAATCTTGGTCCTTCAATGCAGACATATGTGCAATCTTGATGAATTGGAAAACCTTGTTCTTTCACCACTTTGAGAATGGATGATTGCAATTCAGGACAAAATGGATCCGCTACTGAAATATGAATAACCCTTCCAAGTTCTGAAAATGAACCCTTTCTTGATTTTGTAAAATCTAAGAACTGTGTAGGTAATGCAAAATGCTCTGGTTCTATCTCTTCTTTTAAACTTCCAACAGCAGAAGGTGCAATTATTCTAGTTACTCCTAATTCTTTGAATGCCCAAATGTTTGCCCTGTAATTTATCATGTGTGGTGGAGTCGTATGTTTTTTGCCATGTCTTGGTAAAAATGCAATTTTTCTTCCCTTAAAAATTCCAATCGTTATTGAATCAGATGGTTTTCCATATGGCGTATCTACTATAATTTCTTGAGCATTTTCAAGTATTCCTGAATCATAAATTCCAGTTCCACCAAAAATTCCAATTTCTACGTCTTTTTCCATGTTAATACTTAACCAATGATTTACAATTGTATTGACTGATTCCTTTTATCCCGTTTAGTTCTGTTAGCTCAATTATGAATGCAAAACCAGTAACTTTTCCACCTACTTTTTCTATTAGTTTTGCAGATGCTTTAGCCGTTCCTCCGGTTGCAAGTAAGTCATCACAAATTAGGATTTTCTGTCCTTCACTGATTATGTCTTTTTGAATTTCAACTGTATCTTGACCATATTCAATCTTGTATGATAATTTACTAGTCTTACCTGGCAATTTTCCTACTTTTCTAATCATCATCATTCCTTTATTGTATCTTGTAGCCAATATACACGCTAGAATGAATCCCCTTGATTCTACACCTGCAAATAAATCAATATCTTTTGGATGGAAATGTTTTGTAAATTCATCTGCAATAAATGATAATGCAGAGGGATCTTTCAATAATGGACTAAAATCTCTAAATAATATTCCTTTTTTAGGAAAATTTGGAAAATCTGATATTTTTTCTTTAAGGTTCATATCTTGAATTTAAATAGGTGGAATAAAATTGTTTGAAGTTATTTTATACTAAACGTTGCTTCAGCCGTATTATAGGCATCAGTCACTTTGATAGTATATGTTCCTGGTATTGTGCCCTTTGGAATAAACCATGGCTGTTTGATTTCACCAGATTTGCTAGAAGGAAATGATAGTGTCTCTATTACTTTACCATCTGAATTTAGAATTGTCATTTCCACTGTTTGTTCTGCATTTATCACTTCAATGTTAAGACTTTTTCCATATCCTGGGATTTCTATACCCTGCTCTACTGTAACTACTAATCCTTCTGCTTTAGATGTTATTACATCAATCTCGATATTGGCAAAATTTGATCCACTTTTTGCATTAACTTTCCATATGCCTGGCTCTGCTGCTGATGGTAGTCTTAAACTATCATTTGCGATTTTTCCTTTCTTATCTGAAAATATTTCCTTTGTTTTCCATACTACTCCATCAGGATCACTTAGTGTGAGTGTTAAAAGTGAATTTTCTTTGGTATCTCCCAAAATTAAAATAGATTCTCCTGGTCTATATTCTAATTTTGTACTACTAATTTTTATTGCACCAGAACCACTTTGCAATCCAACTGTAAATACCTCAGAACTTTTAGAAGCGCCTTTATTTACAACAGCAGTATATGCTCCAGAAGGATACCCGCTTAGATCTAAATTGTATGTTTTTCTTCCATCTTGACCTAATGTGATCGAGACAGTATTTTTACCGTCTGCAATTATTTTTGCTTTGTCTGATGGATCGATAATTAACAAAGATATTTTATCTGAAGGTTTTCCTGTTAATGATATCACTGCAGTTTCTGTGGATTTATAATTTAATTTATCAAATCCAATGTTAATGGGTATTGAAGGAATTTCTCCCAACCCTGCGTAAATAAATTCTCTTTTTCCATCTTGTTCCGCAATTAATGTCCACGTACCTTCTTTGTCAACATTTGCTATTGTTGGATATTCAAATTTGACAATTCCCGTCTCATCAATCTCAATGATATCTGAAAATTTTTCATCACCAAGCGGATCTTCTAAAATTAACTCAAGTGACTTATTTGGTAGTGCTGTACCGTTAAACTTCATAATTTCTCCAGGATTAAATTTTAAAGTTATCGGTTGTACGAGAATTACTTTTGATGATTCTATCATCCATGTAGTTGAAATTTCTTCCCTACCGTCTGAAATAACAGCACTATATCTTCCAAATGGTGCATCTACAGGAACAATGATTGGCTCTGCCACTTTCCAATTTCCTTTGGCGTCTGTTTTTGCAGTTCTTGTATTGATGATCTTTCCATCAGGATCTTTAATTGATGCTGTGATTCCGCTATTTGGTAGTGCTGTACCTGAAATTTCTAGAAAGTCTGCTCTGTGTAATATTTCTGGTAGACCTGTAATTGTAAGTTTGATATCATCAGATACTGGAATTCTATTATCTATCACCCCTAATCTTAAGCTGATCTTCTTTTCTTGACTTTCTTTATCTTTAATTATGAAATCTACTCTATCTGCATCAATATTTTCTGGAATTTTCACTGTAGTGATAAAATAACCTACATCATTTGTAACAAAGCTTGAAATTTTATTAGAATTTATAAAAAAATCTAATTCTTGCGATTCCCCGAAGCTATCTCCAGTTACTCTTATTGTTGAACCCACATTTGGTTTTTCTGGAATAATTCTAAAGACTGATTTTTCTAACACTCCTCCTTCTGAAACTATTGTTTTTGATTCAGGTAGTGAATTAGTTACTGGTTTTGGTAATTTTCCTGCAATAGTTTTTCCAATTTCTATTTGTTGTTCATTTTTATCTAACGCTTTCCAATTGACATCTGGAGATATTTTATCTGTTTTAACTCCAATTTTTATTGATTCTCCAGATTTGATGACTTCTGAAGAAGTAAATATTATGACTCCTTGAGGTGTTTTTTCACCAATCCATCCATTTTCTGTTTTAAATGATTTAAAATTATTATCGCTACCTAACCAAATTCTAAATGCACTTATCTCTTCACTTCCAGTATTTGTAAATTCGATAATCGTAGTTTCTTCAAATGAAAAACTTTTTGCGTTTACTGTTTCTTCAGCATATGCGTATATCGGAATAATTATTACTACTGTTAAACATAATGCTAGAGAAAGGAAAACTCCTCTCGTTGAGGATTTGCTCATATTTTCAAACTGCTTCATGTCTCAATTAAACCTTAAAGAATATTTTATTGCTTTTGTATTTGTCATTGGGGTATTTTTCATCCGTAAACTTCTTTAATCCTAGTTTCTTGCTCTCTGAAATTTGGCTAAATCTGATTTTGTAGTGACGTTTTGGTATTGTCGAATTCTTTCAGCAATTAATCTATACAATGTTCTAAATTGGTCTTTGGTCTTATCTGATAAAAAATCTGTCTCTTCTAATGTAATTTTTTCACAAATATATCTAGTAATTTCCTCATTATCAAATTGTCCCCAATCATCCTCATTATGTTCTTCCCAAATTTTTCTTAAATTCTCCAAAACACCTTTCTTTCCCTTTGAAGTAACATCGAGAGATTTAAGATTTGAATATCCTTCTTTTCTGAGTCTAATTTCATATGTTTGATTAACTGCGTGTAGATAGTCTTCTAGAACAATATAGTCCTCAATTGATTCTAAGTTCTTTCCTTCTCTCTCAAAAAATATTGTCTGTATAGGTGAAAATTCATTTGATGATAATTGAGCTGAAATTTGTTTAGATTCATCTGAATCATCCAATAAAATAAATGTTCTATACCCATGATTTCTGTAAAAAATTGCCAGAGGTAATACTGAATTTTTATTATAAGCAGCTACTATGTTAAGAGGATTCATTGAAATATTTGGATCCTGTAAAAATTTATCAAAAGCATTAAGATACATTGCATCTGACATTG
>CAZDPM010000095.1:0-5066 GCA_964507355.1 uncultured Nitrosopumilaceae archaeon | reverse complement strand
CTGGTGCAGGAATAATTCATCAAGTTGTTCTTGAAAATTATGCATTTCCTGGAGGATTAATGATTGGAACTGATTCTCATACTCCTAATGCAGGTGGTTTGGGAATGATTGCTGTTGGAGTAGGAGGATTAGACGCAGCTGAAACGATGGCTGGTTTACCATGGGAATTACTTTATCCTAAAAGAATTGGAGTATATCTAATTGGAGAGCTTAATGGATGGACAGCACCAAAAGATATCATTCTCAAAGTGGCCGAAGAACTAACAGTTTCGGGAGGTACAAATTCTATTATTGAATACTTTGGACCTGGAACAAATACTATTAGCTGTACTGGAAAAGCTACTATTGCAAATATGGGTGCTGAAGTAGGTGCAACATGTTCAATATTTCCATATGACCAAAGAATGGAAACTTATCTAACATCTACAAATAGAGAAAAAATTGCAGAACTTGCAAATCAGAATAAAGAATTACTTGTTGCAGATAAAGAGGTAGAAACTAATCCTGAAAAATTCTTTGATAAAGTAATTAAAATTAATCTTTCCACATTAGAACCACATATTGTAGGACCACATACTCCTGATCTAGCAAGATCAATTTCTAATTTATCTAATGATGTAAAATCTAATGAGTACATTGATTCAATATCTGTCGCATTAATTGGAAGTTGTACAAACTCATCTTATGAAGACATGTCTAGAGTAGCAAGTCTAGCTGAACAAGCAAAATTAAAAGGTATAAAATCAAAAATCCCCTTACTAATCACCCCTGGCTCTGAACAAATCAGAAGTACTATTGAAAGAGATGGACAAATGGATTCGCTAAAAGATATTGGGGCAACAGTATTGGCAAATGCATGTGGTCCATGTATTGGTCAATGGGACAGACCTGAATTAAAAACTGATGAAAAAAATACAATTGTAACTAGTTTTAACAGAAATTTTCCGGGTCGTAATGATGGACGTAGAAACACTCTAAATTTTATTGGTAGTCCTGAGATGGTTATTGCACTTGCTCTTGGTGGTAGACTTTCATTTAATCCTCTAAAAGATGAATTGACTGCTGCAGATGGAACAAAATTTAAACTTGATCCACCAAAACCTGCACCTGAGGTCCCAAAAAATGGATTCAATATTCCTGAGGGGATTTTTGTTTCACCTCCTGAAAATTCAAGTGATGTTAAAGTAATTATTGATCCTAATAGTAAAAGACTTCAACGTTTAGAACCGTTTCTGCCATGGAATGGAAAAGACTTTGTTGATATGCCTATAATGGTTAAAGCAAAAGGCAAGTGTACTACCGATCACATTTCTCCTGCAGGGGCTTGGTTATCCCTTCGCGGTCATCTCGATAATCTCAGTGATAACATGCTTTTAGGTGCAGTTAATGCATTCAACGATGAAATTGGTAAGGGGAAGAACATCCTAAATAATCAACTTGAATCTTTTTCAAAAATTGCTAGACAATATAAAGAAAAAGGAATGAATTGGATAATTATTGGTGATAATAATTACGGTGAGGGAAGTAGCAGAGAGCATGCTGCAATGTCTCCTAGATATTTAGGATGTGTAGCTGTTATCACAAAAAGTCTTGCAAGAATACACGAAACAAACTTGAAAAAACAAGGAATTCTGGCATTGACTTTTAGTAATCCTGATGATTACAACAAAATTCAAGAAGATGACAAGATTAGTCTTATCGGGTTGAATAATCTAGAACCACAAAAACCAGTAAAATGTCTAATTAAACATAAAGATGGAACAAATAACGAAGTTTCTCTTAATCATTCTTATAATAATTCTCAAATAGAATGGTTCAAAGCTGGTTCAGCACTCAATGTTTTAAAAAATAAATAATATTCTAACGTGGGGCCGACCGGAATCGAACCGGCGACCTACGGGTCACTACAGCTCCAAACTTACATCATCCGTGAGTCAGTTTAGCTTAGTTTACCTTTGGAGCCCTTAGCGGTGATCTAACGTATGCACTGTCGCCCTACCAGGCTAGGCTACGACCCCACGAACAAGAATGAAATAGACTAGAATTTTAAGTTATTTTAACCAAGATTTATTTGCGATTAATCATGAGCTTCATCTGTTAAGGTAGATCATGGTAAAACCGATTGTCATAGTAATAGCTGCAATTCCTGCTATTCTTGCAATTTTAATTGCAATTCCTTTAATCACACAATCTGAGATTCCATATTCTGCATTTAACTCAAGTGATGTAATTGAAATTGAATATGCAAAATATCAATTAAAGAAAATGTCTTTTGGAGTAACTGAAAGAACTGTAGCACAAAAAACAGAAATTCTACTAATAAAAAATAATGGAGAAATAAAATATTCTGTAACTGAAGATGGTTATCCAAAACCAGATGTCAAATTATCTTTCGATGAACAAAAACTTCGTAAATTAAAAGCATTGATTAAAGAAACTGGATTTATATCCATTCCTTCTGAATCATTTCCAATTCGTGATAACGTAACTGATTTTCAAAAATCAAATATCAAAGTTATCCTTAATGGAAGGATTAATCAAATTAACTGGCCAGAACAAAATGCAACTGATAAATTCATACCTCCAATAATATCCATGGTTCAATCACAGCTTGATAATATTGTAGAACAAATTAGTGAATAGGTACAAATAACCTTCTGATAAAACTCTGAATATGCTTTCACTTTCAGGCGAAAGAACTGATGCAAAAGGAATCATTAAAGAAAAATCTAATTCTGATAATATTTTGCGCGGAACATCTACTTTAAAACGTGGTTTTGCTCATATGTTAAAAAATGGCGTAGTGATGGATGTTACCACTGTAGAGCAAGCTCAAATTGCAGAAGATGCAGGAGCTGTGTCTGTTATGGTTTTAGATAAACTGCCTTCTGATGTAAGAAAAGCAGGTGGAGTTGCACGAACTGCAAGTATTAGAATCATCGAAGATATTATGGATTCAGTTACAATTCCAGTTATGGCAAAATGTAGAATTGGTCATGTCTATGAAGCAAAAGTTCTTGATGAAACTAATGTGGATATGATAGACGAATCAGAAGTTTTAACACCAGCTGATGAACATCATCATATTTGGAAATGGGATTTTACAACTCCTTTTGTTAATGGAGCCCGATCTCTATCAGAAGCATTGAGAAGAGTTGAAGAAGGAGCTGCAATGATTAGAACTAAAGGAGAACCAGGTACTGGAAATGTTGCAGAGGCTGTAACTCATATTAAAAAAGTAAACGATGAGCTAAGAACAATAAAATCAATTTATGATTCTGGCGATGAACAGGATTTGATTAGAATCGCAAGAGAATTCAAAGTATCTTATGATATAGTTGCAAAGACTGCAAAACTTGGAAGATTACCTGTTGTCAATTTTGCTGCAGGAGGAATTGCAACTCCAGCTGACGCTGCATATTTGATGTCACTTGGCTGTGATGGAATATTTGTAGGATCAGGGATTTTTAATGCAGATGATGCTAAAGAAAGAGCAAGAGCTATTGTTCTAGCTACTACCTTCTGGAATGAATCAGATAAAGTAAAAGAAGCACAAAAAATGATTGATGAGAGACAATCCATGCTAGGATTGGATGTTAAAACTTTAGAATTAAGAATGCAAGATCGTGGAGGTCTAGCATGAGTCTAACTGTAGGCGTCTTGGCGATTCAAGGAGATATACACGAAAATGTTTTATCTACTGAAAGAGCAATAAAAGAATTAGAAGTCGATGGTTTGGTTGTAACGGTTAAAACATCTGAAGATATTTCTAAACTTGACGGTTTGATTATCCCTGGCGGTGAAAGTACTACTGTAGGTCAGCTCTCTCTTGTAAATAGCTCATTAAAGATAATTAAAGAAAAAATTGAACAAGGAATGCCTGTATTGGGAATATGTGCTGGTATGATAATGCTTTCAAAAACAGCTAACGATCGTATTGTAGGAAAAACGGATCAACCTCTTTTAGATTTACTTGACATTAAATTAGAACGAAACTCATTTGGAAGACAAAAAGAATCATTTGAAGCAAACATCTCTATGAATTCTATTAACATCCCAAAATTTAACGGTGTTTTTATTCGAGCTCCATCTGTTTCTGAGACTGGTTCAGGTGTAGAAGTCTTAGCAAAGTTTAATGAAAAAATAATTGCTGTTAAAAAAGGGAACATGGTAGGTGTTGCATTTCATCCTGAATTAACAGAAGATATTTCCTTGCACAAATATTTCATAAATTTAATTAAAAAATCCAGAAACTAGTCAATTATAATACTTTCATTGCATTTTTTTAAAACTTTAATTTCAGTAATTTTAAAATGAAAACAAATTTTATTTCATCAATTACCCTCGTATTTATTTCATCATTTGGCATTTTTGACTTATTTCTTTATGATGATACATTTGCCTAAAATGAATCTTTGAATAATGATGATTATGAAGTAGAAGAAAGACAAAAAGAATTAAAGCAGAAATAATCTGAACTTACAATTAACTAAGAAAATCTTGAAGTAACGAGATTAAAAAGATTCCAAATATATGAAAAAATTAAAGAAAAATCTCAAAATAAACTCAATGCAAAAATAACCAATGATAAATTTTCTTTAAAGTCTAAACAGATTTGATTAATAGAAGACGTTGATTTTATTTCTGGAATTCAATATTTGTTAACCAATGGAATCATGCATGTGTGATTTAGGCTCAATTACCGGCTAAATTATGCATTGATTTTAAGTCATTTTTGAATGACTCAAGACTTTCTGGGATCGTAATTTTGATTGAATCTTTTAATGAAAGATTTTTCATCTTTTTCTCATTCCATACTTTAGAATTGAATTCCGTTATCTCTTTAGTAATTTTACTTTGTTCAGGTACTAATTTTGATTCTACTTGATGTTGTTTGTGTATGCTCTCTGTAGAGTACAACATTTTCCAAAGATATTCTGTTATGAATGGTGTAATTGGTGCTAGTAATTTCAAAATAGTTGACAGTGTTTTATGTAATGTGTATATTGCACCATCTCTTTCTTCATCTGTAAATCCAATTCCATATGCTCTTGCTTTGACCATTT
>CAZDPM010000094.1:0-5122 GCA_964507355.1 uncultured Nitrosopumilaceae archaeon | reverse complement strand
TTACGAAAAGTAACCCGTGCATTGATTATGTTTTGGTTCATTTCCAGTTTCTCAATATTGATTTGGCTTGATTTTCTGCTTTTTTCAACTGACCTTCTTTTATTAACTGTTTGATCACCTTGTCACTCATTATGCTGTTGAGATAGGTCTTTCTTTCATTTTGAGTAGCGATCTTGTTTTTTGCAATTTCTCTTGCAATATTTTGAATTTTTATTTGACCTATCTCTTCTTTTGTGATTATTTTTTTGAATATTTTCTCTGATTCAATTCTTAATTTTTTTGACATTGCTGGACTTTTACCTCCTGTGAAAATTGCAATCTGAATTATATTTTCAAAATCTATTATGGCTGGATTTGAAAAATCGCTTAATTCGGGATTATCGGAACTATACGCGATAATTTTTTTATTTTTAGCATAATTGATTATTTTTTGATTCAGTTTTTTATCATTTGTTGTTGTGATTATCATGTATGGCTTATAGGTTGAAAGAATGACTGTGTCTTGAATTTCTTGTTTTATAAATTCGATTTTTTTATTTTTTGTTAGATTTTTTATCTGATTATTTATCGTGTTGCTAATTACTATAATTTGACATTTTTCTTTTAATAACGGACTGATTCTTTTTAGTGCTTCATTTCCTCCCCCGACAACAATGACTACTTTGCCTTGTAGATTTAGATGAATTATCACCGATCAAAACAACTATAGTTTCTATTTATACATTAAACTATGACGCGTGATGTCCCAGCTACATTTTTAATTGAATAATGAAATTGGTGATGTATTGACTCAATCCATGGATAATCTGGATAAGGAAATTCTTAACGAGATTCAATGGACTTTCCCACTTACTCCCAAACCTTTTGACGATATTGCAAAAAAATTTGAAACCACGCCTGAAATTATTAAAGAACGTTTAGTGAATCTTAAAAAAATTGGAGTACTGCGACAGCTTAGTGCAATATTCGATACACGTCGACTAGGATACAAAAGCTCCTTGGTAGCAATGGAGATTGAGTCTGATAAATTAGAATATGTTGCAAATCAAATTAATCGACATCCTGGTGTAAGTCATAACTATGAACGGGATCATCAGTTTAATCTATGGTTTACTCTAGCAGTACCTCCTGGGTCTGATTTAAAATCTGAAGTAGACAAATTTTCTGTTTTAAAAGGAATTAAAAAAGTTAGGATGTTACCTACCATCCAATTATTCAAAATTGGTGTAAAATTGGACATGGTTGATGAAAAAAAACATGATATTGCACCAACCGAAGAAAAAAAAGAAATTAAAAACATAAAATTTGTTCCTACAGAAGAAGACAAAGAATTCATTCGTCAATTGCAAAAAGATATGGATATTGTTGATAGACCATTTTTAATTCCTGCAACAAAACTTGGAATAACTGAAGATGAGTTATTTGAGAAATTGAAATACTATGAAGATATAGGAGTCATGAGAAGATTTGCCGCAATTTTGAGACATAGAGAAGTTGGATTTACAGCTAATGGTATGATTGTTTGGAATGTACCTGATGATAAAATCTTAGAAGTCGGTTCAAAATTAGGTTCTTTCCCACAAGTTAGTCATTGTTACCAAAGACCAACATATCCTGATTGGCCATACAGTGTATTTTCTATGATTCATTGCAAATCTGAGGATGAAGCTGGAGATGTAGCAAAAACAATTCAAAATCAAATAAACGTAAATGATTATAAGATATTATTTAGTACACGTGAATTTAAAAAGACACGAGTCGAATATTTTGTTGAAAATAATTTTAGTTTAGAAGAAACAATAACTGCATCTTAAAATTCATTTTCATCATGTCCTACCACATGAATCATACAAAAGTATTGGTCATTCATGTTGCAATAATACTCTGAAATACCGCCACAAATTTTACATGCTGGTTTTTCATCATGTTTTGATAATTTTGTATGATATGCCTTACTTCTGTTAGTTTTGTTTGAATTTTTGTATATTCTTGTCATGTTGGAAAAATATCTTAAATCTAATGGACTTAGTTTATCTTTATTTTTTATTTTTTTAATTATTGCGTTCCATTTTTTATATTCCCCAATCTTTGCAAATTTCATCCTCTCGATAATCTCTAATGTCTTTATGACATCGATTGGTTTATCCATTTGAAAACTAATTTGCTTGAGTTGCTTTTAATTCGTATGCGGGCCATGTGTTGTATAATTCATCAATTTCTTTCATGTCTGATGAATTCAGATATTTACCGTCTGATATTGCAGCAAAAGACTCAATTTCTTCTACACTGACTACTGTAGGTAACACTGATGCGATTGATTTTTTTGATAAGATAAATTTAATTGCAAATTCTGTAATGTTTAATCCATTACGTTCAGCTATTGGTCTGAATTGTTCTACTTTTTTTAGAGCCTCTTGTCTCCATTCCTGTTTTCTATCTTTTCTATGATCATTGCTTGGAATTACCGTCTCTGCTTTTACTTTGCCTGTTAAAATTCCAGATGCATCTGGAACTCTAACTAAAATTCCTACATTTTGTTTTTCTGCTTTTTCAATTAATTCATTTCCTGGTGTTTGCTCTAAAATGTTGTATACAGTCTGCACAGCTGAAATACATTTTCTCTCCATTGCTTCTAATCCTTCTTGTGTCCATCCTATTGCTGGTCCAAGTGCAACTTGTGCTGATTTAATTTTTCCTTCTTGAATTAATCTATCAAATAAATCAAAAGTAACATCGTCTCGAATATGGTTTAATTTTGGATTGTGTAATCCATAAACATCAACATAATCTGTTTGTAGTCTTTCTAGTGACGCACTAAGTGCCTTTTTTGTAAATTCTGGTTCAAAACTCTGAGGTAATTCGGCATGACCTATTTGTTCTGCATCTGCAAAATCATATCCGTATTTTGTAGAAATTACCACTTCATTTCTCATCCCTTTGAATACCTGACCAATTAGTTTCTCCGTTATTCCTTTACCGTACATATCAGCAGTTTCAAAAAAATTAATTCCTAAATCATATGCCTTTTTGAGCATTCGTTTTCCTTCATCTTCTTCTATCTTTTTACCCCACCAATCAAGACCTAGTGTCCATGCGCCAAATCCAATTTCAGATACTTTGATTCCACTTCGGCCTAATGTCTTGTATTTCAATTTATTATCTCCTTGAATTCATCTAGTTTTGATTCTATTTCTTTATTGTTCAAAACTGTTTTTCCCGACGTAATTTCTTCATTTATGTTTATCCAAGATTTGCAGCCATCGAATTCAGATTTTAATGGTATGCTTAATTCTGGAATTTTGTAGGCTTTTAAAAACATGGCCTTTATGGGGTTTTCTGGTTTCCAATTCCTTCTCTCATTTATGTAAGAATCACTCCAAATATGAAATGGTGATAATTTTTTGATTGTAACTTCAGCTGAAATATCTCTTTCTGCTAATATTTCCGCATATGATGTAATTCTATTAAATCCACTCTTTGGTGGGTTTGATTTTACCTCTTCAAGATATTTGTGAAACTGTGGTTTTACGTGATTATAATTTTGATGTTCTTGTGTAGGGAATAACAGGAATTTTTTTGACTCAATCCTGAATCCTGATGTCACATCTAATATTCCTCCCTTTCTTAAGAGGACTGTTTGATCACCATTTTCTAGGGCACTGACAACAGTTGCCCATTCTTTTAGAGCTTCCACTATCCAAGACTTCCTATCAATGGAACGATATCTTTTTTGACACATACGATCATTGGAGTGTCTTTTTGTACATATTTTGAAACTCTTGTTTCTCTTAATTCCATTATTAAATCCTGAAAATCTCTAATTTCATCTACTTCAAAAGCTAACATGAAATCTTCATCATGAATACCAAAAGAGTACGTTGTGTTAAGTATAATCTGTGGGTATTTTCTGCTAACTTCAATATGTTCATCCATTATTGATTGTCTTTCTTCTTTTGGAAGTATATACCAATCTCTGGTTTTAGTAAATGGATAGACTATGACGTGTTTTTTCATTTCTTCATCTACAATAAATCCAAGTGGTTTTCCAGATTTAATGTACATTGAAGGTCTAGTACATGACAAATATGTTTTTGATGGTATGATGTATTTCCCAAAAACTGTTGTGTATAATTTTTCAATTACCTTTTGAATTTCTTCTACAGTTTTCGCTGCAAACCAAAACAAAAAATCTGCATCATCTCTTAGTCCTAATGTTGAATATGTCCTGAATTTTACACCTGAATTTTTAATTACATTCTCTACCTCTTTGGCAGATTCTGCCTTTGCTAAATCTGCCATCCATCTCCATTTAGGATCTACTTTGAAAAATGAGAAATTGAAAAAATACTGTTCTTCGCTATTTTGTTCCATGATTTTCCATTTTCAAAACCCTATTTAAACAAAAACTAGATTCTCTAATCTTGTATTTGTATAATTTTTTGATTTGATTTATGCCCTGATTTAATTTGAATCATTGATGTTGATACTTTGAAATACTTTGCAAGTTTTTTTATGGTTTCCTTTTTGGCTTCTCCTTTGACCCGTCTTGTTTTTATTTCAATTGTGATTTGATTTTTTTCAACACTTAGAAAATCTTTGTTAAATTCTACATTGATTTTGTATATCAATAGACATCAAAAATCATTTACGCTTAATGTTGTTTTTTAAAAAATTCACTATACTTTTTGTTCTAAAACCCAGTCATATCCTTCGCTTTCTAATTTATCTGCAAGGGATGCATCGCCTGTCTTTAAGACTTGACCCCTTGCAAACACATGGACATAATCTAGTTTATCTAGGAATTTTAAAATTCTTGCATAATGTGTAATTACGATTATTGTGGAATCTTTTCCTGCAACTTTACTTATTGCTTGTGCAACAGCTTGAACTGCATCGATGTCTAATCCTGAATCAGGTTCATCCAAAATTGAAATCTTTGGTTTTAAAACTGCCATCTGTAATACTTCGGCACGTTTCTTTTCTCCACCTGAAAATCCCTCGTTTAGATATCTTGAAAGAAATTCTTCCTTTAATCCAACCTTGTTTAAATTATCTTTAAGATATTTTTGAAATTCTCTTACTGTGATGAATACTTCTCTATCGTCACCTTGAAGTGCTTTAC
>CAZDPM010000093.1:0-5198 GCA_964507355.1 uncultured Nitrosopumilaceae archaeon | reverse complement strand
ATTCCAAATGACTTTACTTCTGAAATTATTTGAGATTCTTTAATTGTTCTTTGTTTCCTAATTTTTGCATCAAGAATAGGGTTACGGTAGGATTTTGTCTTTCTTATTTTCAATATTGCAGGTAAATCATTCCATACTGTAAGATAGATGTCAGCTTCTGCTCCTTTTTTTACTAGTTTCATTAAATAGATAGTTGAAATGTTATAATTTAGAGTTTATTTTGGATTAAATTACATAATTCAAAGTTTCAGTATTATGATTACTATCACATGTTAATATACAGTAAAAAATACTTTGTTGTCTATAAATAAATCCAAGATACTGGTTTAAACGCATCAAACCATCTCCTGATTAGATTATGGCTTTGACAATTTTCTATTTTTGACACATTATTATGAGTGATTTTATCATTTCATTAAAATTATAACCTAAAGAATTTAGGTAAAAATAATCATGGAAGGCGGGGAAATAAGACTAAAACAGGAAGATTGTAACGAGGATAAACTTGGTACAGGCATTCTAACTTTAACAAATAAAAGATTAGCATTTGATAAGACCAAGTCAAGGATGATGGATTTTTCAAAACGTTTTGGAGATACAGTAATTGATGTTTTACTAAATGATGTAAGCAAGGTTTGGAAAGAAGGACGATTGATCAAAAAAATATGCTTCACGGCTAAAACAAATGAAGGAGAACAGACATACAAATTTGGAGTTTTTAATACTAAAGATTGGCTAAAAAATATTGAAAAGGCCATAGAAGAGGAGCATAAAAATCAATAATTCACTTTCACCGAGTCTAGTCGCCATGATTGTGTGACAAAAGTTTCTTCAATAGAGACACCACTTTTTACTTGAGATTCTAATAATCCAGTCCAACATATTTGACTACCACAGTCACCTGCATATTTCTGAGGAGCAATAAAAAATTTACAAGTATGTCTTTTGCAAACATCTTGTAACATTTCTGATAATCTTTTATTTGCAGCTACACCTCCAACAATTAATAATTCTTTTTTTCTAGTAAATGACA
This sequence comes from uncultured Nitrosopumilaceae archaeon, assembly GCA_964507355.1. Lineage (GTDB taxonomy): Archaea > Thermoproteota > Nitrososphaeria > Nitrososphaerales > Nitrosopumilaceae > Nitrosarchaeum. The sequence continues at coordinate 4,165 of CAZDPM010000093.1, read as the reverse complement.
ATGCTCGCTCTACAGCTTCACTGATCATTGCAAAAGCAGTCTCTTGTAATGAAAAACAGGCATCGGATTTACTTTTTGAAACAATTGATTTTGTTGCATACAACAATCCAGAAAATGATACATCGTTTCCTTTTACAGAATACGGAAGTAAAACATAATTAGAAGTTGAGGAAGCTAACTCTTCAATATTTTTTCCACATGGCGATGCAAATCCTATTGATCTTCCAAATTGATCTAATAGTTGGCCCAGCGTAATATCCAATGTTTCTCCAAATACTCTCCATTGTTTATTTAGAAATGCAAGTAACATTGTATGCCCTCCAGAAACTAATAGAACTAGAGGATTTTTTGCGCCAGTGAGCAATTTTCCCAATTCTATATGACCTATTGCGTGATTAACAGGATAAATTGGGATATTATAATAAGATGCAAGAGATCGTGCAACTACTGCGCCTACCCTCAAACATGGGCCTAAACCAGGGCCTGCAGCGTATGAAATAATATCAAGATCTTTGACTGTAACTCCAGCCTCTCTAAGACACTCAGATAATACGATGGAGCTGTTTTCAACGTGATGTCGTGATGCCTCTCTCGGATGAATTCCTTCACCAATAGGAGGACAATAAATTTTTCTTATATCAGATAGAATTTTTCCTTGTTTTCCTTTTTTTTCCAATATTGCACACGAGAAAGTATGAGCTGTGCTTTCAACACCTAAACCAAGCATGTTATCCCCTACTCAATGTCGAAACTATTTTGATCACATCGCCATTTTTTAGTTTGTGATCAGCGCCAATTCTTTGTTTTGTTTTACAGTCAATGGCATGCAAAAATCCCTTGGCAATATCTGCATGAATTAATCCTGCCAAGTCTTTTGCAGTTGAATCTTGTGGTAATAATTTTGCATCAGGTAAAATATCACCATTTTTGTTTGTTAATTTTGTCTCATCTTCTACAGGAAAAACAATAATAAATTTCAACAAATCAAATACTGCAAGATTTAAAATTTTTTGAATTCCAGTTGAATGAATTTTTGAAAAAACAGTATTTACAAGATCTAATGCTTTTTGTTGTTGTGGCAATATTTCTTTATTTTCAACTATAGAAAAGTTTTCATCACCTGATTCATAATGTATCATTCCAGATTTGGAAGCTTTTCGTAATAATAATTCAGTTTCAGCACTACAAGGAATTACAATTGTATCAGGAATTTTTTTGATTATATCAAGATCTTTACAAAGATCTGCTTTATTTGCTGCAATAATAATGGGTTTTGTATTTTTCCTTAATTTCTTGACAAAAATATGAATATCAGAATCATTCCATTCTTTTGGATTTTTTGAAATTAATTCCAGTTTATGTAATACATCTTGTATTTGATAATCTTTGATTCCCAAACCAGTAAAGCGTTTTGCAATGCCATCAGTGAGTTTTGCTCTTTTTTGTTCTATTTCTCTAGTGATCTTGTCCCATTCTCTACGAAGAATGTCTGTAAACCACTGTTCAAATTCATTTTCAACAAAATCAACATCTTCAAGAGGATTATGTGTGCCTATAGGAATAGGTTGTCCTTGAATGTCAGTTGTTCCAGCAATATCAACAACGTGTATCAAAACTTCAGCTTGTCTTGCATCATCAAGAAATTGATTTCCCAAACCTTTTCCCTCATGTGCCCCAGGCACTAATCCTGCCACATCGATTAACTTTACAGGAATAAAACGAATGCCATTTACACAGAGTGAATTTTGATGTTTAATTTCAAAATGTTTACAGGCGCAGTCAGATTTCACATATGCAACACCAACATTTGGTTGAATTGTTGTAAATGGAAAGTTTCCTATAGGAACAGAGGTTTCAGTAGCAGCTGAAAAAAAAGTAGATTTCCCAACGTTTGCTTTACCTAGTAAACCAATTAGCAATACACACAAAAACTCTATTGCACTTATTAGTATTGCAGAAATTGTTTAATTTAGTTCATGTTGGTTTTATAATATGTCAATAGTAATTACTGGAAATCCGGGTGTAGGAAAACATACTATAACCAATAAAATTTCAAAGCGTTTAGAATTACCAATAATTGACATAAACAATATTGCTAGAGTTTCAGAATTATTTGAGAAAAATGAAGATGTCAACGATGTGGATGTAATAGAGTTAAAGAAGATAATTAAAAAGGAAATTTTAAAGCCTTGCTTAATTGTGGGACATTTAGCGCCATATGTTTTATCATCAATACAAGTAAAGAAAATAATCGTTTTACGAAGAAACCCATATGATTTGATTTCAGTTTATAAAAAAAGAGAATATTCGGATGAAAAAGCCAGAGAAAACATAGGTAGTGAGATTTTAGGGATTATAGCACATGATGCAATAAATCAATTTGGAATAAAGGTGTTCCAAATAGACGTTACAACAAAAAGTGTTTTAGAAGTGACAAATAAAGTATTGAGTATAATTGGTGGTAAAGATTCAAGTGAAAATGTGGATTGGCTCGATTTAGTAACAAAACGCAATGATTTGAAAAAATTTTTTGCTTATTGATTAAATAACGCTATTATTGAGAAGCAGTGACTTGTTTGAGATTTTAAAAAGTGACTTGGCTGGAAGAATTGGTGTAATTCAAACAAATCATGGGAAAATAGAAACTCCGGCTTATGTTCCAGTTATTCATCCTGTGAAACAAACTATTCCAGCTAAGAAGATCAAAGAGATTGGTTTTGATTTAGTAATTACAAATGCATACATCACTAAAAATAATTATGGTGATGAGGCTGTAAAAAAAGGAATTCACAAAATAATAGATTTTGACAGAGCAATAATGACAGACTCTGGAGGATATCAAGTACTAGAATATGGTGATCTCAAAGTTTTGCCACCAGAAATGGCAGAATTTGAAAGAAAAATACTCACAGATTTTGCAATTCCATTGGATAAACCTACGGGTTATGGACTTGCATGGAAAAAAGCTGAATCGTATGTCAATCATACTCTCAAAGTCTCAAAGAAAACACTTGCGGATAGTGAAGATAACGGTCAGATTTGGATTGGACCAATTCAGGGCGGAGAGCATTTTGATCTTGTAGCAAAATCAACAAAAGGTTTAGTAGATATGGGTTTTCAGATGCTAGCTTTAGGTAGCCCTGTGGAATTCATGGAGTCATACGAATACAAATTATTAGCACAGATGATCGTATCTGCAAAAAAACATATGCCATATTCCATTCCGCTGCATCTTTTTGGTGCAGGACATCCACTAACCATACCATTTGCAGTTGCACTTGGTTGTGATACTTTTGATTCTGCTTCTTACATGCTATATGCCAAACAAGAAAGATACATCACAGATGATGGCACACGAAATCTTTTAGATATTTCTGTATTTCCTTGTAATTGCGAAGTCTGCTCAAAGTATACTCCAGATGAATTACGTCAATTAGAAATTCATGATAAAATCAACGAAATTGCGTTACATAACCTACATTCAATAAAAACTGAAGTGGATAAAGTAAAACAAGCAATTCACGAAGGAAGATTGTGGGAATATGTCTTAAAAAAAGCAAGGGCGCATCCAAAATTATTTGAAATGATAGATATTTTTACTGAAAATTCTAATTATCTTGAAATATCAACTCCAAAATTCAAAGAAAAAGCTATTTTCCTTTATGGGAAAGAGGATCAATATCGTCCAGAAGTTCAATCATATCATAAAACAGTTAGAAAATTCAAGTCAAAGAAAAAAACTTTGATCATAACCAAAGAATCCAATACAAAACCTGCATATTTGTCACATGAGTATTTCTCACTAAAACGAAAATTCAAGGAGATAAAAAATATTCAAGTTTGTCAATATAGCCCACATTTGGGATTAATCCCATTAGAAATTTCAGATATCTTTCCTGCGGCACATCATGAAACTTCAAGATTGAATTTCGACCCAAAAGAGTTTCCAACTTTTGAAAATACGTGGGAAGTATTTTTTAAAAACAACCAATTTTCAGAAATTTATTTTGATAAAACTGATGAATTTTTGAAATACTACATCAAAATGCTTCCAAAAGATATAAAGAAAAAAACTATTATTTAAATAAAAATAAGAAAAAAGTGTGTGCGAAAAGATTCTGCTTATAGTGCAGCGTCTTCTGCCCAACCTTTGATGAAGATACCG
>CAZDPM010000092.1:0-5219 GCA_964507355.1 uncultured Nitrosopumilaceae archaeon | reverse complement strand
AATTTCAGGCAATGAACCCGAAGCAGACTTTGAAAAACATGGCAAATACTATGAAAATGGCCAAAAAGCCAGACAAAGATGAGTATCAACAGCATCTAAGATTAGTATTATTAGGAATCGGAGGAGTAGGTGCCATTGGTTTTACAATACAGTTTGTATTTTCGGTAATTACGTTTGGTAGATAAAATGTCTGAAGAAATAAAATCACATCTTTTTGCAATAAGAACCACTGGAGGTCAAGAGAAAGTGGTAATGAGATTACTAGAAGCAAAAGCAAATAACAATAAAATGAATATTCAATCAGTATTACTAGTTGATAATCTAAAAGGATACGTTGTCATCGAGGCAATTAATCCGAGTGATGCATACATGGCAGTTGAGGGAATCAGACACATTCGCGGTCAACTAAGAGGAGAATTAGAATTCAAAGATATTGAAGGATATTTGGTTAAGAAATCCACAGTTTCACAATTAACAGTAGATAACATAGTTGAGATCACTGGTGGCCCATTTAAAGGAATGAAAGCCACAATTACAAGAATTGATGTAGACAAGGAAGAAGCAACTGTTGTTTTACTTGATGCATCGTATCAATTGCCAGTAACTGTAGACGCCAACTACCTAAAACTATCAAGTGAGTCTTAGGAAGGATTAAATTTTTCATATTAAGCTGATAAACATGGTAGAAGCACAAAAAATATCATCACTTGTAACAGGAGGAGCTGCATCTGCAGGTCCGCCACTAGGTCCAGCTTTGGGTCCTTTAGGAGTAAACATCATGGAGATTATCAAGGCCATCAATGATAAAACAAAAGATTTTGAGGGAATGAAAGTCCCAGTAACAGTTTCAGTTTTTCCTGATACTAAAAAATGGGAAATAGAGATTGGAATTCCATCAGCTGCTGCGTTATTACTAAAAGAGGCAGGAGTTCAGAAAGGAACAGGAACTGCAGGAACCGCTTGGGTAGGAGACATCACCATAGATTCAGTAGTTAAAGTAGCAAAAACAAAACTAGAGAAATCCTATGCATCTTCACTAAAATCTGTTGCAAAAACCATAGTTGGAACATGTTCATCACTTGGAATCAAAGTCGAAGGAAAGACTCCAAAAGAGATCACTGCCGAGATTAATGATGGTAAGTGGGATGGAAAATTAAACTAAATCACACGACAGAATAAACAGGATCTTTATCCGTTTTTTGTAACTCTACAAATGTTTCAGTATTAATGATACCGTCAATCTTCCCTAGTTTCTCAATAACTATGGAATGTAGTACCTCTAGATTTTTTGTATGAACATTTACAATAATATCAAATCTGCCAGTCACTTCAGAAATTGACATGACCTCTGGAATTGCCATTAATTGTTTATGAATAGAATCTTTGAGTTTTGGATCGCGATTAATTCCAATTGATGCCTTCACACCAACACCTAAAAGAGAATCATCTATAATTATAGTAAATTTTTTAATTAATTTTTTCTTAACCAGTCTTTTTATTCTACTGTATAGAACAGATGCGTTTATTCCAAGTTTTTTTGATAGTTCTGGAACGGAGATAGCGCCATCTTTTGTCAACTCAAATAAGAGTTTCATATCTAGCTCATCAAACTTCTGCAATGTAAACAAAAATGAAGTCGGTGAATTAATAAATGTAAGTTAAACAGGATTTTCACTTCTAAATTTCAAATATTAGCATAGAAATATGTAATTTTTTAAAATAACATAAGATGTTTAATTCCCATCTCTAAACGATTTTAAGTAGGCAGTCTCGGAAATTCTTCATAATGATTACAGAGGCAAAGCTTGCAGATATGATCAAAGAGGCCAAAACTGGAAGTAAACAACGAAAGTTTACACAGTCAGTTGAGATGATACTAGTCTTCAAAGACATTGATGTTAAAAAGGGCTTTGCATTAAACGAGGTGGTTCAACTTCCAAAAACAAGCTCCCCATCAACAGTATGCATCATGGCAACTGGAGATATGGGTCAAAAAGCAAAAGCAGCTAAAGCAGATGCAGTTGTAGGTTCTGAAGAACTAGATAAGTTCGCAGTAAATAAAAGAGCATCAAGAAAATTCATCAACAAATATGATTTCTTTTTGGCAGATACACAAATCATGCCAGTTGTTGGTAAAGTATTAGGTCAGCTATTAGGTCCAAGAGGTAAAATGCCAACTCCAGTTCCATTTAACGCATCAATTGAATCATTTTTAACAAGATTCAGAGCATCGATCAAAGTTAGAGCAAGAGCATCATTGGCAATGTCATGTAAAATTGGTGATGAGTCGATGGATGATGCAGACTTGGCAATTAATGCACACGCAGTACTAACTGCAGTAGAAAAGAAATTACCAAACGGTGATAAAAATATGAAAAGAATTATTATGAAAACTACAATGGGAAAACCAGTTAAACAAATAGAAGAGGTCAAGAAGAAACATGCATGAAAATAGAACAACTTATCCTAAAAGAAAAACTCAGATGTATCAACAACTTATCGAGATTCCAAAAAAATACAAGGTAGTTGCACTAGTTAAGACAAACAAAGTTAGAGCATCACAACTATTACCATTAAGAAAAGCACTCAAAGGTCAAGTAGAGTTTGTTTGTGTCAAAGACAGAGTTGCACAAAAAGCATTAGAAAAATCAGATATTCCAGGAATTAAAGGAATTTCTGAAGAACTAGTAGGTCAATGTCTCTTCATATTTACCAACATGTCACCATTCAAGCTAAATGTACTATTAGCAAAAAATAAAATCATGATGGCAGCAAGAGGTGGAGATATTGCAAGTGTAGATATTTTAGTACCTGCAAAGAACACCGGAATTGCACCAGGTCCAATGCTTACAGAATTCAAAGAAGCTGGAATTCCAACAAAAATTGATCAAGGTACAATTTGGATTGCAAAGGACTCAACTCCAGTAAAGAAGGGCGGAGTAATCAATGAAAAATTAGCAGTATTACTAGGTAAATTAGATATCAAACCAGTAGAAGCAGGAATTTCACTATACACTGCACTAGAAGATGGTCTTAAGTATGCAGCAGACGATATGATCATAGATGTTGAGAAGATAAGAAATGCATTTGCTCAATATCACCAAGAAGCAGTATCATTATCTATTGAAGCGGCATATATTACTCCTGAAAACATCAACCAGATTATCAGTAAGGCATCTCATCATGCTCGTTCACTATCAATTGAATCAGGATTCATGACAAATGAAACCAAAGACCAGATTTTACAAAAAGCAGAAGGTCAAGCAAAAGGCCTGGCATCAAAAGCTAAAGACTATACTCCAGCTTAATATCAAAGTCCTTTAACTTTAGGAAGATTCCAATTATACTTCATTGCAAATAATCTCAATGTTGTAGTTAATACCAGTCCCGTAATTGTTGCAGAGTAGAGATCTCCTCCAAAATATAACATGAGGTAAAACGCTAGAATCCCAATAAAGCTTGCAGAAACATAAAACTCCTTTACAAAAACAATAGGGACTTGTGTGACAAAGACATCTCGTAGTATTCCACCACCAACTGCAGTCAATACTCCTGCAAGCATTATTGCAAGAAAATTTAATCCAACTAAATTATAGGCAAATGTTGCTCCAATTATTGAAAATACTCCTAAACCAATTGCATCAAACTTCAAAAATAGATTCCAGTGTTTCTTCAGATAAGTATACAAAAAAAAGATTGCAGCTCCAGAAGTTACTGTTATTATCACATATGCTGGATCTGAGAGCGCGTTTGGAAACTGTCCCATCACAACATCTCGAATAACACCGCCTACAACACCGGTAATTGTAGATAATAGTAATACCCCAACAATGTCGGATTTATTTTCAATTGCTTTGAAAGCACCAGTTACTGCAAAAGCCATTGTGCCAAACAGATCTAGAATGTAAATGAACACGTAAGCAGAAATTGAAAAATCAACCAATTAAGATAAAAAAAGAATAATTGTTAATTAACATTACATAAAAAATGAAAATTAAATTGAAAAAATAATAGTTGTTTATCCAAATAGTGAAGATAGGCCTTCCATTGCAGCTTCTTCACTTTTACTGGTATCAACTGGTGCTTCTTTCTTTGCTTCACCTGCTGCTGCGGCTGCCGGAGCGGCTGCTGCTACTGCTACAGGTGCGGCTTTGATTGCTTCTTCGATGTTAACATCAGCCAATGCTGCAACTAATGCTTTTACTTGAGCATCATTTACTGCAGCGCCAGATGCTTTTACAACTGAGCTGATGTTTGCCTCATTAACTTCTTTTTGTAGCTTGTGAAGAAGTAAAGCAGCATAAACGTATTCCATTGTATCGAGATTTTCTTAGGGCATAATATAAAACTATGGTGGAGTTAGATTCTGTAAAGTCCTCGGATCTTTCAGAAAAATCTTTTTCGTGTAAAGTCTCGGCTCTTTGGAGTTTCTAAATGAATTTTAAAGAAAAAATCCAAAAGGATTTTAATAATTTTGACAAGTTCTGGGTTTTTGCTTTTAGTGTATTATCTGGAATTATTGTAGGGTTACTTTCGTCTAGGTTTTTTTGGAAGCCCAAATTTCAAAATAATGATCAGGAGAATAGGAGTTCCTACAATGGCAAGTAATAGGTGCGAGTTAGAACCCATGTACAAATTATACAAGAATGTTTCAGAAATTCCATTGATTGCTTGTGCAGTAGCCAATAAGAGAAAGCCTAAAAACAATCCTCTTCACGGATTTTTTTAAAAATTAATGGAATTAAACTAATTATCACACCAAATATTCCACCTAATGACAAATACAATAATCTTGGAGATTGAGAACCTGAACAGTCTGTCACTAAGTCTATTCCAGCATTAAAGACAGTGTATTCAAAACCATTATTGACGCAAACGAGGACGTGCCCTAACTCATGAAAATATTCTACAGGAAACCACAATGCAACAGCAACAATTCCAGCAACAACCAAAACTGGCAAATTTTTAACATGATTCACAAATCGTTTCATGTATTCATTCATCATAATTCAATCTCCGAGTATTGTATAAGCATAATCAAAAAGCGCCGATTTTTGACAAGGAAAATAATTATGGAGATGAGCTGTTGATTTGACAGAACCTGGAGTTATATCTAAGAATTAGAAAATACTAGTTTAGAATTTTCAAACTTCTACAAACAGAGTAGAGAGTTCTTTTCAGATTTTTATCAACTAGTGTATTCATTCTATGTTTTAAGA
>CAZDPM010000091.1:0-5256 GCA_964507355.1 uncultured Nitrosopumilaceae archaeon | reverse complement strand
TCACCTGGATATTTTAGCTGAGAAATTTGCTGCTCGAGTTTTTCATCATCAACTATTTTTGCCTTGCCTGTAAATCTTGAATTATCATATTCTATTATTACATCTGGATTTGCCATGGCATTTTTGAACCAGTCTCCATCTGGTCTGTGTCTTGAAAAATAGATTTTTTCATTATATTTTACAGCACGGAGCATTACAGAATGCATCTTACCTGTCTTTCTGCCTTTTGTGCTTAATACAGCACGAAATACTTGATTCATTGTCCTGAGGCAATATTTTTGTCAAGTAATTTAACCTCATTGCTAGAAAATTATGATATTTGGTATGATAAGCAAATCTGAATACAGTAACTCATGTCAGTTAAACTCGAAGATATGCCTGAAAATACAGCCACAGCAGATGACTTTGTTGGAAAAAAAGTCATAGACAGAGAAGGAATCTCATATGGCAAAGTCAAACATATTCACATTAATCAAAAAACCCTAATCGTTTCTGGAGTTACCATTCATCAAGGATTTAACAAAGATTATTTCCTTGCTGCTGATTACATTGATAAATTCACCGAGGAAACATTACTACTTGATAGGCCTCCAATTAGAACTGGAATTCCAGTAGTTGACATTGATGGACATAAAATAGGTAAAGTAAAACGATTGCATAAAAATCCAGACACTCACGAACTAGAGTCTGTTGAAATCGGAGATGGTATAATGCATTCAAAAATAATTTCTAAATCTGAAATTTGGGGTATCGGAGAAAAAGTAATTCTTAAAGTAACAAAAGAAGGATACAAAAACTTAGAATAATCTGTTTTTGAAATTCTACTTTTTAGTTTATGATTTTTTATTGCAATTGAGACAAATAGGCATTCCTTTTTCTACTATTATCTCAACATTTGATGTGTGACACTTTTGACAGAGCCCTTTCATATTGTAACTGATCAAAATGACCTTTAAATTTTTTTGTGAGATGATTAACACTTAACAATTTATAATTGCAATAACCGATCAGAGTATGTATTCTGTAGAAACTAAAACTCTTTCAAAATCTTTTGGTACTGTAAAAGCTGTCAATGATATTTCTTTTGCGGTTAAATCTGGCGAAATATTTGGATTTCTTGGTCCAAACGGAGCAGGTAAAAGTACAACGATAATGATCCTTACTACCCTTCTTAAACCCACTTCTGGGCAAGCTCTAGTTTCTGGATTTGATGTAACGACACATGCAAAACAAGTTCGCCAAAGCATTGGATATGTACAACAAGAATCTACAGTTGATGAATACCTATCAGGAAGAGAAAATTTGATTTTACAAGCAAGACTCAATCATATACCAAAAGATCAAATCAATAAAAGAATTGATGAAATTTTGGACTTAATTGAATTAACTGATAAACAAAATGATTCTGTAGTTACATATTCTGGTGGTATGAGAAAGAGATTAGATATTGCTGGTGGATTACTACATCATCCCAAAGTATTGTTTTTAGATGAGCCTACAGTGGGCTTGGACATTCAAACACGTAGAAAAATTTGGGAGTACATAAAAAAAATACATAAAGAATTTGAGATGACTATTTTTCTTACAACTCACTACATGGAAGAAGCTGATCAACTATGTAATAGAATTGGAATTATTGATCATGGGCAGATTCAAATCATTGATACCCCCGAAAATATGAAAAATGCAATGGGTAATGAAATCATATCATTAAAATTTGAAAGTAAAAACTATGATACTTTTTTATTTCAATTGCATAAAATTGAATTCATAAAAAAAATAAACAAAGACAATGACAAGTTAACTATTTTTACATCTAATGGGACTGAAGTGATTCCAGAAATTTTTAGAACATCTGCTGCACTTGAAATAAAAATTATTTCCATTTCATTAACACAACCAACTTTAGATGATGTGTTCATCTCTTACACTGGACGTGAAATGAGAGATGATGAAGTAGGGTTTAATCGAAAACGCGAACACGCAAAAATGAAAAGGTTACGTGCATGAATTCTTTGATGTATGATACATATACTGTTTTTTGGAGAGAATTAAAAAGATACAAAAAATCTCGTAGTGGAGTTTTAATTCGATTAATTCAACCTGCAATCTGGATTATTGTAATTGGAAATACATTCTCAGGAACTCAGCCGTTAATTCAATCTGTTGGGTTTGACGGTGAATACATTGAATTTATGGCACCGGGTGTAATCATACTTACTGCAATTTTTACTAGCATTTTTGGCGGAGTCAATACTTTATGGGATAGAAGATATGGATTTATGAACAAAGCACTGACGTCTCCAATTTCACGTTCTTCTATTGCTCTGGGAAAAATGTCTGCCATCTCTTTAATCTCCGCAATGCAAGCTAGTTTGATTGTTGGAATTGCTTTGATAATCGGTGTAAATTTTCCAAATCCGTTTATGATTGCACCAATAATGGCAATTGTAATATTATTCTCTCTAGGATTTTCAGGAATTTCTGTTATAGTTGCTGCTACTGCAAAGTCTCAGGAGACTTTTTGGGGTGTGATTAATTTTCTTGGGATGCCATTATTCATGTTGAGTCCTGCACTATTTCCACTGGAATTATTGCCTGATTGGTTGGCAACTATAGCAAAACTCAATCCTGTGACCTATACTGTTTTGCTGGTTAGAGAGATGATGACTGGGGTTTCTGAAGGGGGAATTTCTGCATTCTTAAGCATAGGAGTTATAGCTGTATTTGTTTTAGTGATGATTGGTTTGGCAAGCTATGTCTTTACACGAGAAGTAAACAAACCATTTTAGCAATAACTTTATTTTCATTTTTGAGAACAATTACTTTCTTTTCTATATAGTGACATGATAACTATCTAGCACTATATTCTATCGTTAGACAATGATGATATGTCTTATAATGTCAAAATTCTTGATAACATTAATGAATTTCAAAAATGCAATAACTATGACAACATTAAGTGTAATTGCTGTATTTGCAATTACATTAATAACTGTTTCAGCAAATGAAGTACTTGCTGTATTACCAACTGATTACAAAATGGTTGAAGATACATACGCAAAAGTAACATTTACTTTTAGAGATGGAGTTGAAGAGACTTATTTTCCAGTCTTTAAAATGACTTCATCATATGTTGCAAACACTGCTGCAGAATTCCAACTACAGGGTGTAGTTGAGGACTACCCATATCTCAATGAAGCAATGGATCAAGAATATGACTATCGATTAGCATCATCTGAAACTCCATATAATTACAAACAATTTGTAGTTGATATTGATTTAATCGCAGGAGACGTAGTTCAAAAAAGTCTTCATTATACTGATTGTAAAGTAAGTGGATCATATGTTGATACTGTATTGGATAATGCCGAAGGTTACACAACAACAAAAACTGGATTTGCAGTCATTAATGTGATTGACTTTGACTGTACAGGGGTAACACAAAAATCAACTGAAAACGTACAAGCACCTAAAAATCAAATTCACGACTATGGAAAAAATTCTCAAAAACTAGCTGAGGATGTTCATTCATATGCAACATTTTATTTTAACGATGGTGCCGAACGAATAGATTTTCCAGTCTTTAGATTAAATACTGGATTTGATGAAAAATCAAAAGATCGTCCAAGCTTTTTAGTTCAGGGAATTGTAAAGCCACATGCTCTGTTAGATAATGCAATATCTAAAGCAAAAAAAATTGGCGGTATATCATCATTATACAATGATAACTTTCAAGTCAACGTAGATTTTGCAAACGATTCTAAGACATTTAGAACTCTCAAATATTCTGACTGTCGTATTGAAGAATACAAAATAGATACGTTATTTGACAAAGAAGAAGGATATACTGGAAAAAGTGGTTTTGCACTTGTTGAAGATATCACTGTAACATGTGCAGGATTAACTACGAAGAATTATTCTAATGAAAAAATTGCACAGAACATCAAAAATTCAAATCCTTACATCATGGGAGGATCAACTCATGTATTTACTACAATAACTTTGAACAACGGTGTACAGGAAAAAATTAATTTTCCCGTCTTCAAACAAACATCCACAGTAGACACAACAAGACAGCGATTAAACACTTCATTCCAATTACAGGGTGTTGTTAGTGATTATCCTGTTCTGTACAATGTTGTTGATCAAATAAGAACACGTGGATCCGCAGGAACTGACTTTCAAGGTTTGTTTTCAGTAGTTGTAGAGATCGTCCATGATGAGAAATTGGTAAAGAAATACCAATACAAACAATGTCGTGTTACAAGTTACGATGTCTATACCTCATTTAATAATGAAGAAGGATATGTTGGTTCAAACGGATTTGCATTAGTTGGCACCTACAACTTTGAATGCACGGGATACCACCCATCAAATCCATCCTTTGAAGAAATGAATGTGGCAGAAAAAGCACAGAATCAAAACACAAGCGATCTTAGAAATACTGATTCATGGCAAACAGGATTCTTTGTACAAAAATAAAATCAAATTTATTTATTTTTTATATTTTTGATCGCATTATCGTTCAGTAATTTTTTCAAATTTTTTTATTGATTTCTATATAGTAGAATATGCTTGACCATACTTAATGGTCAACAGTTTTAACTGTCCATTATTAGCACACAATTCATGGGACACATGTTTTCATGGATAAAATCAAACGATAAAGAAATTTTATTGATTCTTGATAATCTGGCTAAAAAAGCAGTAGAAACTTCTGAAGCCATAGTTGTTCTGTTTTCCGATCTTAATAATGTAGAACAACATGCAAAAATTAAAAGACTGGAAACTGAAGCTGATGCTCTCACCCGCGATATCTTTTTTGAACTAAATAAAACATTCATCACTCCTATAGACCGTGAGGATATACAAAGAATAGCCTCAAAAATCGACGACGTGATTGATTTCATGGATGGAATTTCTGCAAGAACCAATAGTTACAAAATTACTATGACTCCTCCATATGCCCTAGAAATGGCAAAAGAACTAGTTAATGCAACAAAAGAAGTTCAGTACATAGTATCTAAATTACATAACATTAAGAATGCTCAAGATATGATATCTCATTGCAGAACCACAAGTGCAATTGAGCATGTAGTAGATGACTTGTATCGACAATCTATTGAAAAACTTTTTGAAAGTAATGATGCTATTCACATAATTAAATTAAAAGATATTTACGAAACAATGGAAACTGCATCTGATAGATGTGTAGATGTTGCAGACGTTATTGAAGATATAGTTTTAAAATAT
>CAZDPM010000090.1:0-5260 GCA_964507355.1 uncultured Nitrosopumilaceae archaeon | reverse complement strand
CATTTTTAATTTGCATATCAAATTTATCAAGCATTGAACCAAGTGTAGAATAAGCGCTACGTGATTTTGATGTTGTAAGTGAAGTTGTAGCGTGTGTGAAATAATATCCAAAAAACTGTCTTTCTGTTTCAAGGCGTGATTTGATTATTTCTACACAGGTAACATCTGGAGCTTTATTTTGTTGAATTGTAGATTTAAAGAATTCAAGTGGTAAAAATTTAACTACTTCAAGATTGTGTGCTTGTGGTTGGGATTCATGTGGTAATACAAGTGGTTGAATCAATAATGGTGCATCCATTAAACCACCAATTCTATCAGAAAGAAATTGTCTTGAAAAATTTAGAAGACTATCCATCAATAACATAATAGAATCAGCATCTCCATCTGCATCTCTTCTTTTTGCAGAATGCCAATTAGGAGTAGCAAAACAAACATGTGTTTCGGTATAACCAATTATTCTTCCAACAATACCGACAGATGTATGTGGTGCTAATCCAATTATTAGATGACCGATTAAATCATCTGTATTTTTAACATTATAGAAAATTGATTTTTCATAAAATTTTTCTAAAATAGTATCAATGTATTTACATATAGATACTAGATATTTTCCACTTTCGTTTGGAATAATTACATCTTGCATTCGAAGTTCAACTGTTTGATTTGGATCAGTTAGGGGTTTTCCATCAATATCATGAGTATATCCTAATTCGTTTAGTTTTTCAATAGATGTGCCTATCCATGATGGTTGAAATTGAGTGAGAGGGGAATTTGTTGCATCAAAACGTACAGTTCCATCTTTGAATACCGTAAGACCAAAATTTTGACGTACAAGTCCTTTTTCTAATGGTTCTGCTATTCTATCTTGATTGATTAATTCTTTAACACCTTTGAATGGCTCTTGTGCACGTAAGCCTATTTTTTCTTGTGCTAACAATAATTTTGATTTTAATGGAAATGCCTGATGAGAGTGGGATGATGCTTTTCGTTTACATTTTTCGCAAAAAGGATTATCAAGGACATCACGACAATTCCCACATCGATAAATTATTGTCGTTTTGATACCACATTTAGAACATTTAATGCCAATTGATGGTTCATTACATTCTTGACAAGATCTATTAAAAATGTTTGTGAAAAAATTGTCTTGTCTTGAGGCCTTTAAGAGATCTCTGGTTGGACCACCTTTATCGTTAATAGGGAATAAAACATGAGTTGGTGGTTTCATTTGTCTAGGTGCTGCTTTTTCAGGTCTTCCTATTCTAACTCCAATTGAAGTTGAAAATTTATTTTTAATTATAATTCCAGATGATTTTGAAATGATTTGTGGGATTGATAAATCATTTATTTCTGGTTCATATCTAAAAAGAAGATTATAAAAAATTCTGGCTTCTTCTTTTTCAAGAACTATTTGGGTATTATTCATTTTATGAGGAACTCCAAGTTTTTCAAGAATATTTTTTGTTTCTATAGAATATTCAATAGAGTTTTCATTAATCTTTATTGGATGTAATATTTGTAAAAATTCTTCTGATGATATTTGATCCCAATAATACAAGTATTGTGGATGTAATGGTATTTGAAAATCTATGGATAGTTTTAATGCTTCATCCAAAGTGGGAATTTTAGTCAGAAACTGAATTAAAAATTCATCATCGGGAGCATATTTTGTTAATTTTTCTTTTAACTCCTCAATCCAAAATTCTTCAACATATCCTGAAGGTATGAGTTGGGTATTGTTTTCTAGAAAATCACCAAATGAAATTAATATATCGCCCAAATGGAGGATTTTTTCGATCTCTCCTTTAATTTCAATTCCATGTTTAACATCTTTAATTTTTATAACATCACCATTTTTGAGTCTGACAATTGGAGTATCGATAGAATCAACAAAAGCTACTGTTGCTCCCTTACCTGGAATATCAGTTTTGACTTGAGTGCCAACAGCAATTGTATGATCTAAAATTTCTGCAATTACAGGATTAATTCCCACTGCTGCAAATCCAGTATTACAGGCTCTACCATATCTTAATCGAAAACCACCAAGTTTGTTAGGCATAGATAAAACAGATCTTCCTGTAATAACTTCCCGCATTCTCTTGGCTGCAGCATCTTCTTGGTTATCTCCTGTTTGAACTGCTCCTTTTAGATCTCCTAACCATTCCCAACCATCCAATTGATACATTTCGATTCTTTTGAGTAGTTTTTTAGATCTTCCAATTAGTCCATCGTTTAAAACTCGTAACGCTCCTCCTCTAACTCTATTTGTTGTAATACGAGTCATTCCTTTGTGATTTACAACTTCAAAAGGATCTGTATCTACACCGTTTAATTCTACAGGTAGATGTGAAATAACATGTTCTATATCTTCATCCAGTATATGAAATTGAAAACTACTAGCTTCTCTTTCATAAATTCGAAGTTCTTCAATAAACCTACCAGTCTCGTCATCAAAACAATTTGCTTGATATTTTGATAAACCGACAGCTTTTCTTACATGATCAGCAATTAAGATGGTTACTGCTGATTCAGTTCCACCTGCTGAACGCATAGGTCCTGCAATAGATACAGAGAGGTATTCACTTCCATCTTTATTTTTCTTTATTTTTACTTCACTAATTCCTTGTAGTGGAGCAATTGTAACTCCTTCTGTAACAATAGCTAACCCCACTCTAACCGCTAGATCTAATTTTTCTTCTAGAGTGGCATCACTTAGTGAATATTTTCCTAATGCAATTTCTTTTGATAAAATTAATGCAGATAATTCTTTTCCATGGATTTTTAGTAATTCTCGTAAAGGCTCTGCAATATCAATATCGTGCATTTTTGAAACTCGATCTGCCAAATCAAATGCAATTTTAGGCTCAATTATTCCTGATGAATCAACTAGGGTTGATTTAGCCATAGCTGCATGTTCAAAAATAGCATAGGTATCTTTTGAGAGCTTGGAATAATAATCAAGGTAGTAATTTGGCATCCTAATACCACTTATACGAGAAATGGCATCGTTTTCAGACATATTACGGTCTAATTACTTACTTCTTTGAATTGCTTTTGTTATTTCAGCTAGTTTCTTAATACTTCCACCTTTCTCTAAAAAGGTTCCAATAACAAGGGCGTTGGCACCTGCTTTGACCAAATCTGAAGCAGTTTTAGTATCTCTAATTCCACCACCCACTATCAAAAATCCATTAAATGTTTTTCTTACAGTTTTAACCATCTCTGGAGTAACACTAGATTTTGCTCCAGAACCTGCTTCCAAATAAACAAATCTCATTCCAAGAAATTGTGCCGCGAGAGCATATGCCGCTGCAATTTTTGGTTTTTCAAAAGGTATGCCTCTTGCTGAACCTACAAACCATGCAGAAGTTCCATCTCCAATAACTAAGTAAGCAGTAGGTAATGGTTCTAATCCAAATTTAAGAACATTTGGAGCTCCTAATGCCTGTGCCTGAGTAATAAAATATGGGTTTTCAGAATTCATTAATGAACTAAAAAGGATAGCATCTGCATCGGGTACAACTCCTGTGATGTTTCCAGGAAAGAGTATAATTGGAATTTTAATGCCTTTTTTAATTCCTTTTACAACTTTAGCCATTTCAATTTGATCTGTTGCAGATGAGCCACCAATTAGAATTGCAGAGGCACCAATTTTTTCAACATCTTTAGCAAGTTTTTGTGAAGATTCTAACTTAGATTCTTCAGAATCAATTAATACAAATAATAATGCATTTTTCTTTTTAAGTTCAGATTTTAGGAAGGATTCAACTTTATTTCCAGTCATAAAAGGGATTTGTAGATGACTCTTTAAAGTTTAATTGTAGTGTGGTATACAGAATTGTATAGCTATGGCAGAGTTTGAAAAATCTAATTTTAATAATATTATTAAACAAATTATAAAAAAATCATTGTTTACTGAACGACAAATTGAAATTATTTTAAATCAGAAAGATCTTCTAAACTCTAAATTTAGTATTAGTAAAGGTGCGTATTATAGGCAAGTTGGTCAATCTAGAGATAAATTAGTTGCATTATTCTATTCAATCATGCTTTTACGAGGTTTAGGCATACTTTTACCAGATGATATTGATGTGATATCAAAGCTTTCTGAGCAGATTCGTGTGATAAATGAGAGTGATATATTCCCAGAAAGAGAAGATGAGGTCATTAATGTGATTGATAGATTAGTTCGTCAGGCGTGTAATGTGTGATATTGTAGTTTAGTAGTGATAATTGAAATGATTTTTTATGATGTGATGGGTGTTAATGTTAATCTAAAGTGTGAAATAATGTTGCTCAATTATGATAAATCACAACATATGATTATTTTTTGTGATGTTGATTGAAATTCCTGAACCAGATGTGATTTTAGCCGTGATTGTTGCATTTGTTGTAGGTTTAGTTGGTTTGTATAGTTATTACAAAATACGTCCATTCATCAAAACTAAGAATGAAATGATAGATTCATCACAGTTAGAGCGATTAGAATATTATGAAAGACAATTAATTGATATGAAAATACGCCTAGATTCAATGGAAATGCAAGGTGTTGAACAGAAAAAGGAGGATCCTACTCTAGAAATTAAACAATATTTAGATAAATTAAGTAAAAATCAACAAGTAATAGAAAATTCAACAATTTCGCCTAAAAAAACAGAGGTTGTTAAAGAAGAACCTAAAACAGTTCAGCGTATGCCTAATTTGGATCATAATAACGCTATAGATTATGTGTTGCATCTAATCACAGACAAAGCTATGACATCACGTGATATACAAATCACGTTAAAACGTAGTAGGGAGCACACTTCAAGGTTATTGAAGAAGCTTTATGATGATGGATTTGTTAATAGGAATACAAGGACAAAACCATATACTTATTCAATTACTGAAAAAGGAAAGGAAAAGATTAACGTATTAGAATCGAATTCATTAATTGCATAACCAATTTTAGTTTATTTTTTATTATTAACCTCATTATTTTTGTTAAAAACCAGTCTAATTCAATATTTTTGTTATTATTTATAATTATAATAATACATTAAATTATATATATTATTAAATTATAATGAGAATATGTCTGTTCAAGAAAATGAGGTTTTAGTTAAAATCACATCAGCTGGGACTATTTCTATTCCTAAACAATTTCGAAAATATATGGATATTCAAAAAGGGGAATATGTTAAGATAATATTGGGTAAAGACAGGCTTATAGTTAGAAAAATTACTATATCTTAGTTTATTGTTGTTTTTGGCTTAGTTT
>CAZDPM010000089.1:2979-5291 GCA_964507355.1 uncultured Nitrosopumilaceae archaeon | reverse complement strand
CCATGGAAAAAAGTTCAAGCAAAAATTTGCCTAGATTGTAACTTTATGGAGTTATTCCGCAATTGACTTATGAGCAAAATGCAATGAGAAATGAAATGAAAATGATTTCTCATCTTGACAAGACAAGTTATCTAAACTTGTGCAAGTCTATCTTGTGTTTGGATCAGAATGTCATATTTGTTGGAATAATCAATGACCACGGAAGATTAGTTGACTTTGCCAAAAAGCAAAACAAGATGATACAAAATCTAGAAAACATAGATTTGGACATGTTATGTATGCAAGCCAGACTATACATATCAATGCAAAGCGATCATGATAAAAATCTTGGTAGATTCGGTCATTGCATCACCGAGCGAGAGAAAATCACAACGTTGACAATTCCCACCATTTATGGAACTGTGCTTGTCATATCTTCTAACAAGACCGATTCAAAAGAATTGGTTAAGAAAATATTTCAGGTGACAGACCATAGCTGTTTTGCACAGATTCTAGACCCTTGTTGAAGCAAGGTTTAGATTCTGTACACCTGCAAATAACAAAATGAGAAATAACTACAAGAATGCTGGGAGTGACTTTCTGGATCTTGCAAGCGAGCAACGACTTGACATTCTATTTCACTTGATGCAAGAAAAGTCAAAAGTGTCCCCAATGGCAAAGACACTTGATTCCACCGTACAGGAAGTCCACAGAAACTTTGAGAGACTGGCAAAATCAGGATTTATTGAAAAAGACATTGAGGGTTACTATCATCTTACAATTTATGGAACTACAATGTGCACACAGATTCCTACAATGATGTTTTTCTCAAATAATAGAAAGTATTTCCAGGAACATGACTTTGGAGATCTCCCTGTAAAGTTTATCGAACGTATAGGTGCACTGTCAACTGGAATTTACATCAAGGGTTTTACCAAAGTGATTGAACAGTGGAAATCCATATACAAAAATGCTAACGAATACATCTATGAAATGCATTCAGAGGTTTCAAATGATCTCATAGAGCCTTTGATAAAAAAAGCTAAAGATGATAAAGTAAAGATAAACTATATCTTGTCAGAAGATTGCATCGTTCCAAGGGGAAGAAAAAAGACGCTGGAGAAATTTGGTTTTAGCAATCTCTTAGAAAATGGAATAGTTGAAAGAAAAATGTCAAAACAAGTTTTGGTAGTAGTTGCCTTAAATGAAAAAGAGGCATGTGTCTCATTTCCTGACAGAAAAGGCGAGTCAAACATCGGATATGCGTTTTATGGGAATGACATCAGATTTCATGAGTGGTGTCTTGACTATTTCAGATATAGTTGGCACAATTCAGGTACATTCAGGGAAAGCAAACTAAAAGAAGAATAGATTTACTCCAGTGGAAAATCTGATCCGCATCCAAGGCACCATCCTCTTTCTCCTTTGTAACTATCACTATAATATTGAATGATTTCAATTCCACACACAAAACATGTTGTTTTCATAGTTCTCTTTTTTACATTTTTTATCATTGATTCTGTTTCTTGATGTTTGTTGGTTTTGTGAGACAATTATTCTTCCTCACAACATGATGGTGAGTAAAATAATTGAAACCACTGCAACTATGTGAAATAAATAATAAGATGTTTTGTGCCTTGGCATTCTTTTCAGACTTTGTTTTTTCGTATGTTTTATTTCCTGTACTAAATCGTTCATTTTTTCATAGCACTCCTGGCATTTCTAGCACGATAAATGCCCCCAATCCAATCCCAATCACTACACCGATTCCAGTGCAGATAAAACCAAATTTTACAACCTTTTTGATTGGAGCATGTACCATCATGTCCCAAGTGCTGATTGATTTTTGTGTTTGAATATTGCTGTTCATATTATGTAATACGCACTGCTTGATGATAGACTGTACTCATCAAATGTTATGATGACTAAGCTGTATCTGTTAATTTACAAAATTACATTGTAATATACAACGTGTTAATTTTCAAAAAAATGTTGGGATAAATAGGAAATTTTGATAGATTTCTAACTATTTGCCATGATGATAGAAACTTTTAATCAAAAAAATATCTGATTAATGTCGATTTATCCTTTTATTGTTTTTTTGTGGTATGTTCTAACGTATCTTTTTCTTGTATTGTTAGGATTCCTGTTTACAAATTTCTTAAAACCATTTGTAACTATTCCACAAGCAACACATAGTATTTCTCGTGTACTTGTGTCATGCACTGTATTTTTGTGATTACACCTTGGATTCATTTTCATTATTCCTAATGCTCACCAAGATTAATGATAGTTAGTATCAAAAACAGCTGTATCATCATAAATTCAGCTTA
>CAZDPM010000089.1:0-2879 GCA_964507355.1 uncultured Nitrosopumilaceae archaeon | reverse complement strand
GTGATGCAAATCTTTTTCATGATTCTCATGTTCATATTCCAATTACCTTGCCGTAAACCAAAACTTCGAACCCAATCCAGATGTTTGCACCAATCCCCAACAAAAAAAGATCATGATTCACCACTTTTTTGAACGCTACATGAATCAGCTTGCTCCATGGGCTGGCAAGTTTTTCTACATTATTATTCATTTAATACATTATGTAGTTCTTAATGATAGATGATACTCAACAAAGGTTATGATGAATCAGCTGAATCTGTTAATACCATTAATACAAAATTATAATGGATACCACCATATGCAAGTAATACAAAATAATCAAGATTTTTTACTAAGATATGGATATTCAGACAACATAAAAGTAGAAAAGGCAATGGAATTACTTTTGATTAATAGACGTCATGAATTAAGAACCATAGCAGAGTCAGTGTTAAACCACATACCAGGACAAATTATTTTATCTGAATGGAGTGAATTTATTCTTCAAATGTGTCTTGATGTAGAAGAATGTTTTTCCATATGGAGAGGTGATGTAGAGCCATCTCAAAATTTCTATCTTAAGTCATTTATAATATTAAAACAATTTAGTAAAGGAAAAACATCAATGAATCAATTAACTCAATTTTTGAATTTGGCTTATAGCATTGCTCAAGAATTTAGAGTGATTTACAAAAGAGTAGAATAAAGATTAACACAATCAATCTTGTTTTGAATTAGTGATTTCTTGTTTTTTATTAAAAATTAATTCAATTTTACATTAGAGAACAATACTGTTAATGAGTTCTGTCAAATTGGTTAGTTGCTCCTATTTTAGATTTAATTCAACATGATTCAGGTTCCATTTGAGGATGAAGATGGACGTAGAAATAAAGAAAATGGAAAATCATGACAAGATAAATACGATATATTCCAAGTCTTTGATCAAACTTTGATTCAATTTTGTAAATTTGAATTGTGAATCTTTGGCTTTTTCATATACAGAATTATCTACAACTACAGTATTTGGTAATGCATACTGGTTTATCTTAAAGCAGATATTCACAGGTTCTCCAAAAATATCATCAAGTGAAGAATCAGAAGTTTTTGCCTCATTTACAACTCCAAATGCAGTGCTGATTCTGTATGCCATTCCAGGAAGATTCTCAGAAGATGTTTTATCATTGAGTTGTTTGTCTAGTTTTGAGATTTCTAAGCAACAACCAAGCATGCCTGACAGAATTGTTTTATCGTCTTTGGATGCTGGAAAATAAAACAATATTGCATCATCGATAATTTTGATTGGTATTCCTTTGTATTTTTTTATAACTGGAACAACAGAATCAATGAAAATCTGACTGTATCGTTTTTTCTGCTCTTCAGTTAGAGTTTTAGTTAATTTGAGTGAGCCAATCAAATCCACCAAGCATACATAACTATCACGTTTTTCTTCAAAGAATTTTTCTAAAATGTTTCCTTGTTGTTTTATGATATTTTCTCGTTTTCCAATTGCAGAAATTGATTCCTGCAAGGTCTTTGCCATATCATCAAATGATGTAGATAGTTGCTCAATCTCATCATTTGTTTGAATATTTGTTCGTACATCAAAATTACCTGAGGACAATTGTTGTGCAGCATCACGTAGTTTGAGGATTGGTTGGGATATTCTTCTTGAGAGAATAAAAGTAGCAATACTAGCAATTATGATAAGACTAATTCCAACTAGAATGATCTTATTTTGTAATTCTGCTATAGGTTTGAGAATAGCAGATTCATCAACCTCAGTTAGTAAAACAAATCCCAAGTCTTTAGCACAATAAGAATACCCAAAGATGTCAACATTTCTGTAATCTGTATAATCTGCAGCTTCAACATTTCTACCGTTTTCAAAACATTCTATGACAGCAAATGTGTCTACTTTTTGAGTAAATGGAGCATTTTCCAAAAATATTGATTTAGAAATCATCATCTTGTTTTGATTTACAAGGTAAACTTCACCCGTATCATGTAATCCAAGTCTATTAAGCAATACGTCATCAAACACAGTACTTCCCATCGATGCAATCAATACCCCTTGTTGATTTCCAGTTTCAGAAAATATTGGTAATGAGATTTTTACCAACCTAGTTTTATCCACATCCTGTACAAATTCTACAGTAGTCTTGCTGACTTTGAAATCACCTTTGATGTAGGTTATTGGATCAATTTTTTCATTTAATGAGAAAAGAGGTTTGCCGCGCATATTGATAATTTGAAGATCTCTTAGACCAGCTTCAAATTCATTTAATTGAAATGAATGAAATTCAGTTTGAATTAGTGGTAGTTGTTCTTTTAGAAGATTATGAAATGATACATCATCAATTACAGGAATTAAAACATTAAATGCATTTTTAATTACTTGGTTCTGAGAGAAACTTTGAAGTTTTGAAATTCTTGATTCTAAAATTGAAGAAATTGTCTGACCTCTTGTTTCAGATTCATCTTTTAGAGATTCTTTTATGTTGTTTTTAATTACAGTGTCTGCAAAATTATACGCAAGTCCAGTTGTCATTACTATTGACGCTATACTAATTGCAAGCATCAAAACAATTAGTTTGGTACTGATACTAACAAAAGATTTCATATACACCATGATTTGTACTAACTATTTTAAACATGTTCATGTTATTTTGGTACAAATCTCAAACTGAGATAAAATGGTTCATGCTCCAATCAAAAAGGTTGAAAAATTTGGTCTTATCTGCACTGGAACGGCGTAGTAATAGGAATTAGAATAGGGCCTATTTTGGTGCTAGTGATTTTCTTGGCTAGCAACATTATTTTTGTAATTACGATTAAAGATCAAAATACATTATTAATGAACAATGATTGTAGGATAACACTTGACTGATGAACAAAAAAAG
>CAZDPM010000088.1:0-5335 GCA_964507355.1 uncultured Nitrosopumilaceae archaeon | reverse complement strand
CGAAAAGAACGCTGCCCAGGCGAGACATAAACTACATCAGTTCCAAGCTGATTCAACTGTTCTGTAATAAATTGAGTCTGTCCTGCACTCAATCCGTTTAATACAACCATCAAACTGCTACCAACTATCACCATCAATATCGTTAGAATTGTTCTAGTCTTTCTTTCAGTTAGTGCATTAAATGATAATACAAATAGTTGACTTGTGTTCATTATAATTAATCAGACTTTGCTTTATCCAATATGGAAATAATATCGTCTTTGCTGAAATCATCCTTTGATTTTGGTTTTCTAAATTTTTTAATTATTAGATATGATATCACTATTCCAGCAACTGTAATTATTGGGTAAACATAGATTGGAATGTCGATGTTTGAATTCTGATTTCTTGAATTTGTAAGGCTGTTTTGCTGAGGTTGAAATGTAACTTCACTGTCAATTATTACTTCGTGGGGTTTTTTCAAATCATCAGTATATACAATCTTAAATGTTGCAGGATAAACTCCTGGAACAATTTGATTTGGTGGTAAGGTAATACTAAATGGAATGGTTGAATCATCAGGCAAATCTCCCAAGTACTGTGGCGCACTGGTTAATTTTTTAGATTCGGTTGGATTTTCAACTGATTCTTGAGATTTAGGTTGATCAGGATTTGATCTTGCAGTTATTTGAGGAGTAAAAGAAATTAATTCTATGCTTGAGAATTTTCCAGTTGTACTACCTTGATTGAGTATATTTCCAACAATATTGAACTGATTTCCTTGTTGTGATACAGTTGTATCATATAACTTCAACATAATATTGCCTGCTACATAACCGCCAATGTTTATGGTCTCAGTTTTTTTCTCCCCCTCTACAATGTAATCCTCAGTGACTAGAAATGACACAGGTGTATCAATTAGACTCGTTGCAGCAAAGACCTGAGATGTTATTTTCTGACTAGAGCCTGCTTCAATCACAGGAATGATCCACTTTGGTTTTCCAACTATCTTTAATGAATCTGAGCTTGTAGATAATGTCACAATGATATCAGTCAATGTAGTTTTTCCAGAATTAAGTACGTTTAGCTCAATGTCTTGTGATGTTCCAGCGGTAATCAGAAGTGGGGTTATGTTATCGGCAGTTGTTACGATTAATGACGTATCAGTAGGTGTTGGTAAAATTACAAGACCTGTTGAAAGAATTTGGGTTTGTCTATACCCATATGCGTTTCCAAATGATAATTGAATGTCAACATTTTGAACTGTTCCACCTGCACTACTACTAGGAAATATTATAGTAGTTAATTTAGTGTCACCATTAGCAGGAATTGTTCCAACATTAAATGAACTGGAACCCAAGTTTACAAGTTCAGTAGAACTACTCTCTAAAACTAAAGACCCACCAGAACTTCCAGAACCTCTACCTGATGTGTCACCCAATCCCACAATTGTTGCCACTACTCCAGTAGCAGGTGAGCTTCCTTTGTTAACAATTGAAAAATTCACCACATTATCAGATTTTGGTTCTAATTTTTGATTTGTTGATACTATATCTAGAATTACTTTGCCAGGTAATACAAATGGCACATCAAGTAATGCAGAACTACATCCTCTTTGGCTAGTTGCAGTATAATATTTTACAAGTAATGCTGCGTTGTATGTTCCAACTTTTGCATTATCTAATACATTTATGTCAAAATACAGGGTAAATGTTTGACCAGGGCTAATTGTTGAAAAATAACTTGCCACTGCAGGTTCAATAAAACCAGAGTTTTTGCCCGGAGTAAACATTGCACTTGCTTCGGGAGTTGTGCTAATACCTGCTGCTTTGAAACCGTCTAAAAGTTTTAGGTACCCAGTAATGGCATAGAGTTCTAACTGACTTCTATTTACAAGAACTACAGCAAGCGTCGTTGGGCCCTCACCAGGGCCTACCTCTATCTTTAGAGGACTTTCACTGGTACCTGCAGATGAGCTTGTATCTGTAAGATATGTATCTAAAACAACTGGACCATTATACGTTTGATCTACTCGACTGACAACGGATGACTGACACTCCATTGATTGGCCATATGCATTTGTGTAACTCAAAATCGGAATCTGAAATATCAAAATAGCGGCAAATACAATAACACTAAAATAAATTCCAAAGTTTTTTAATCTAAAATCTAGAAATTTATTAATCATTTCAAAAATACCTCATCTTTTTCAATTACTCCATCTTTTAGAGAGATGGATCTATTTGTTTTTGTAGCTAGTTCAGGATTATGTGTTACCATTATTACTGTACGACCAAATTTTTTACAAAGTGTTTGTAGTAATTGAAATATCTCATCGCCTGTTTTTGAATCTAGATTTCCAGTAGGTTCATCTGCTAAAATTATTGTGGGGTTATTTACTAGTGCTCTTGCAATTGCAACTCTTTGTTGTTGTCCACCACTCAAATTAGACGCCTTTTGATTTATCTTATCTCTAATACCTAGAAAATCTAGTAATTTTTCTGCTCTTCGAACTCTATCTTCTTTGTTAACTCCAAGCAAAATTGCAGGTAATTCAACATTTTTTCTGACTGTAGTTCTATTTATCAAATTATACGATTGAAAAATAAATCCTATTTTTTTACTACGAATTTTTGTAATTTCTGAATCATTTAATTCAAAAATATCTATCCCATCAATGAATGCTTTGCCATAACTTGGTTTATCTAATGCACCTATCAAATTAAGAAGTGTTGATTTACCACTACCAGAAGGTCCAACAATAGATACAAATTCACCTCTTTGAATTGAGAAATTTATTTTGTTTAAGGCTATGAAATTTTCTCCAGATCTTAAATTGTATACTTTAGAGAGATTTTTTACCTGTAATGCAGGAATTGAATTTTTTTGATTAATTGAATTGTTTTCCATACTTATCATTTGAGCATCTCCATATTTTCTAAACATTAGAATGTTAAAACTTGAAAAACCCGCCTTATTACCTATAGGTAACAAAGTTACTTCACGTAAGAATTCTAGTTACAAATTTGTTAAATTCTAAGATTAGGGCTGTTTTTTATCAAACTCATTTGAATTATTTTCATCACTAGAATCATCTAAGTCATCATCTGTTTCATCTGCAAATTTTTTGTCAATCTCTTTTTGATTTTCTTTGAACAACTCATATCTCTTATCCCACTTTGAGAGAACAATCCATTGTCTTATCCCTATAGCTAACCATGCAATAGAGATTGCAAATATTATAACTTGATGAGGTCGAAGTAGAGGGTTTGGTTTCTCTCTTTTCGATATTTTTTCTTTAATTGTTTTGTATTCATCCTCTGTAATCTCTCCATCATTCAATTGTGATTGTAAATGAGTATCGAGATCTTTTTTGAATCTGTCTTGATATGGAGGATCATATACAGCAGAGATTGCTAAAATTGCAACTGGTGGAAGAATTAAGGTAGTAACGATCATTATCAAAAACATTTTTTTTGTTCTACTCAGTTGAATCATAATTCCATCTAAGATTTCAAAAATATTTTCATTGTTTTTTTTATCTTTAGACAATTTTATTTCTCTCCTTCTTCTCTTGGAAATAAATCCTCATATCTTTGCAAAACCTCTTCAAGTAGAATTTTTCCCTTTTCAGCAATCTTATATTTGTGAATACTTTTACTTCCCCAAGCTTCATCATTTCTTTCAATCATTTGTTTTTCTACCATGCTATCCAATATTCCTTTATGTTTTACATTGTTTAAACCACAAATACTCATCAATCTACTCTGATTCATTTCACCAAATTCATAAAGCTTCAATAAAATATCCTTCCTAATGTAAATTCGATCTCGATATTCACGTACCAAGTATAATCTCCATTAAACTCATATTCCATTGTAAATCAACTTTGTTCCCATATTCTTTTGTTTCTAGGTTTTGTCCTAAGTCGAGTAGTACAACAAGGACAAATAATATCTTGAGTGAAAAAGTAACAATCATAGAGACCACATCTCTTCTGTCCTGACTTGTAACGCAATCTATTTGGCATTGAAAGTGTTTTTTTCTGTTCACAAACACCCTTGCAAATTTGGGTCATTACATAATGACGCCATATTTTTGATTGATAAGTGTCAGGTAACATTGTTACGTATCACTTGATAACAATGCCTTTTATTCAAAAATTAATGAAACTATCAATGAATACCAAAACAAAGTACATGATTCCTGCCTTTACAGCAGTCTTTGCCATAATGTTTGTCGTTGCTACTCCATATGTAATGGCAGATGGTGCAGACCATGCAAAGTGGGCTGGTGAAAAAGACCAGAAACAAGGACATCGTGCTATCCTAGTTGAGGGATTTACTGGAACTATTCAAATTCCTGAAGAAATGACCAAAGAAACACATGGTGAATTAAAAAACCAGATAACAGTTTCTCTAGGTCAGGCTGTTTCTGTTGCTGAAAGTAATGGTGTTACTGATGCAATGAAAGCAGGTATAGGAATTGCAAAAAATGGTGAAGGCACCAAGTATGTTGTATGGACCATTGCCAGCATGAATAAAGATACAGAGTCTGAAACAATGACTACAAAAATCTTTGTGGTAGATGCAGGCGATGCTACAAACTTTACCACAGTTACCAAAACATTTGATCATTCAGAAATGAAAGGAAAAATGTACGGTGATAAAATGGAAAAGTATGAAAAATTCCAACAAAAACTCTCTGAACCAACAGGAAATGCAGATGTTGATGCAGCAAGAGCACACTTTCTTGATTTGACTCAACAACTAAGAGATGCAATCAAGAACGGGGACACTGAAACTGTTCAATCCCTCAAAAAACAACTTGAAGAGATTAGACCAACATTTCTCAATATGAGAAATGCATGGTTCTAATCTTTCTTTTTTTATTTATAATTAATTCAACTAAACACTGCAGTTTTTCTAAATTCATAATTTTTTTATTTAATCATGGTTTATTTTTTTCAGTGAGTAT
Source organism: uncultured Nitrosopumilaceae archaeon (assembly GCA_964507355.1). GTDB lineage: Archaea > Thermoproteota > Nitrososphaeria > Nitrososphaerales > Nitrosopumilaceae > Nitrosarchaeum. The sequence goes on along the minus strand of CAZDPM010000088.1, from coordinate 379 downwards.
TTTTGTAATTGACAAACATCAAATGTGTGTAAAAAAGTATTGGCTTGAAATAATTATGCTTGTACTAATCTATTTTTGTTGGATTTAAAATACTAAAAATTAGTTTAAAAATTATAAAATAAAGCAAAATGGAATAATGGTATAATCTATTTCAAAAAATAAAAAAATATTAGGTTGAAAGTATGAAAATGATTATCAAGGAAGAGTCATGATAAAAAAGTTAATTTCTAACTAAAATTAAAATAATTTGAACAGATTTTCAGTTAACATAACCAAGAAAAACTAATGTTAATAATTAGATGAAATCTAAATTAGGTAGTTGTTTTAGGTTTAGTTGTTTTAGGTTTAGTTGTTTTAGGTTTAGTTGTTTTAGGTTTAG
>CAZDPM010000087.1:0-5374 GCA_964507355.1 uncultured Nitrosopumilaceae archaeon | reverse complement strand
TTTTCTTTATTTTTTGATATGGGTTTTCTATTATGATAAATTATTTTCATATCAAATGCTTTTGCTCGCTTTGCAAGAGTACTTCCAATTCTACCCATTCCTAAAATTCCAAGTGTTTTTCCTTGAAGATCAATTCCTACATAGTCATATGCACCATAAACCTGTCTCCATCTCCCTTCTCTAACTATTCTGTCTCCTTCTGAAACACGACGTAAAACATCAAGTATTAATGAAAATGCCAAATCGGCAGTTGCGTCTGTAAGAACTTCTGGAGTATATCCTACACGAATTTTCTTTTTTACTGCATACTGTGTATCTATGTGATCATGACCTACACTAAATGTACTAATTACTTTGAGATTTTTTGCAGCATCAATCAAATCTTTATTAATTTCATCATATGGAAAACAAATTAATCCCTCAATGTTTTGAATTTTTCTTAATAGTTTTGTTTTTGGAATTGGGATCTTTCCTAAATGAATCTCTATATGATATTTCTTTTTTAATTCATTTAATGCAAAATTATGTAGTGTTCTAGTGAGAAAAACTCGTTTTTTTTCCAATATTTATAATATTTATCTCAAACCATTTATACGATTTCTTTCTAAATAATGAGATGCCAAAATCCGAAATTGAGGAGTTTGCAATCTGCGTTGAGTGTGGTAATTCCATTGAAAAATGTATGTGTGTTTGTCCTTATTGTGGTGAACGGGATAAATGCGAATGTGTGTTGTTTGATTCAACCACGGGTGGTTAGCATAATTTATCCATCATATTATTAATGCCTAATAGAGTACATTCTGTGTATGAGTTCTGTTGATTTTACTTGGTTAATTGGAGGCCCACAAGGAAGTGGAGTAGATTCAGGTGCAAACGTCTTTTCAAAAGTTTGTGCCGAGATGGGATACAATATTTTTGGAAAGCGAGAATTTTATTCTAATATCAAAGGAGAACACAGTTATTTTGCAGTCAGAGTATCAGACCATGAAATTCGTTCAAACGTAAATGATGTTACACTGATGGCCTCTTTTGATGCTGAAACAATTTTCAGGCATTTTGATGAAATTGCCAGTGGCGGTGGAATTATTTATGATTCTGATTTAGATAAAATAACAACTGATGAAGTACATACACTTGATAATTATTTTAAAGAAAGATTACACCAAGAACTAGAATCTAAAAACAAAGCATTTACAATTGCAGGAGTCCTTGATATTGCAAAAGAAAAAGGCGTTCATCTTTATCCTGTATCTTTTAGGGAGATATTGGCAAATCTTTCAGAAAAAACAAACAATCCTAAACTTCGTGGATTAATTCGAATGTTTAACGTAATTGCAGTTTCATTATCGCTAGGATTAATCAAAATGCCACTTGATCCTTTGTTATTATCCATTGACTCTATATTTTCAAAAAAGCCTCAGATAGCAGAAATTAATAAACATGCAGCAAATTTTTCCTATGATTATGCTAAATCAAACTTTGGTGTTTTTCCTTATTCTTTAACAGGAATTGAAAAACAACCTGATACAATTCTTGTTCAAGGTCACTTTGGAACCTCGATTGGAAAAATGGTTAGTGGATGCAGATTCCAATCATATTATCCTATCACACCGGCTTCAGATGAAAGTGTCTATCTTGAATCAAACGAACTTTTGGAAATTCAAAATGATAGACCCGGTTCAACTATCGTAATTCAAACCGAAGATGAGATATCTGCAATGGGTATGATGATAGGAGCAGCACTAACTGGAACACGTTCTTCTACATCTACTTCAGGTCCGGGATTTGCATTAATGGTTGAGGCATTAGGTTGGGCAGGAATCAATGAGGTCCCAATTGTAATTACTTTGTATCAGAGAAGTGGTCCATCAACTGGTCTACCTACAAGACATGGACAAGATGATTTACTATTTGCAGTAAATGCAGGACATGGAGATTTTCCAAAAATTGTTTATGCATCTGGTGATATTGAAGAAAGTTTCTATGATACTGGTCGATGTTTTAATTATGCCGATGTGTATCAAATTCCGGTTATTCATATGATGGATAAGTTTCTATCAAGCTCTGTTGTCACATGCAACAGATTTGATCCAAAGAAAGTTTCTATTGATAGAGGTCTGTTACTAGATAAAATTGAAGGTGAGTACAAACGATTTGCTTTTACTGACGATGGAATATCCCCCCGTTCTAGATTGGGGCTAGATAATGGTATTTTTTGGAATACTGGAGATGAGTCAGACGAATTTGGTCATATCACTGAAGATCCTCAAGTTAGAATCAAAATGATGGATAAACGAATGTCTAGATTAGACTTGGTGATAAAACGGGTTCCACAAGAAGAACAGGTTGTTTCATTTGGTGTTCATGACTTTACCATAGTCTCTTGGGGTTCTACAAAAGGTCCTATCTTAGATGCTCTTTTTATGCTTAAAAAAGAAGGAATTGATATTGGATTTATTCAAATCAAATTAATTCATCCTTTTCCAGCCGATTATGTGAAATCTCTTCTAAAAGATGTAAAAACTATCATTGACATTGAGGCAAATCATTCAGGCCAATTAGGTAAGATCTTAAAACAAAATGTAATTCGAGAGATTGATTATTTTATTCTGAAATATACCGGAAGAGGAATGACTAGCACTGAAATTTATGATTCATTAAAAAAGATAGTTGCAAATAAGGCAAATAAAAGAGAGGTACTAAGTCATGGCGCTTAAACTAGCTGATTACAAAACTGATGTACACAATGACTGGTGTCCCGGATGTGGTGATTTTGGAATTGTAAATGCATTACAAATGGCATTGGCTGAAATGGGAATCGAACGAGATAAGGCTACAATTTTTTCTGGCATTGGTTGTTCTGGAAAGACATCTCATTTTATCAACACATATGGTGTTCATACGCTTCATGGACGAGTTTTGACTTTTGCTCAAGGTGGAAAACTTGCAAATCCTGAGATGACTGTTGTTGCAGTTGGTGGTGATGGTGATGGACTAGGAATAGGCGCTGGTCATTTTGTTGCCGCTGGAAGACGTAATGTTGACATGACTTACATAATATTTGATAATGGTGTTTATGGGTTAACTAAGGGACAAGCATCTCCAACATTAAAGCTTGGTGAGAAAACAAAATCACTTCCTTCACCAAATACAAACTATAATGTAAACCCCATTGGATTGGCAGTAGCTAGTGGTTTTACATTTGTAGCTCGTGGATACTCATATGATGTTAGACATCTAAAAGATTTAATCATAAAAGCAGTTAGTCATAGGGGTTTATCTTTTCTTGATGTATTACAGCCATGTCCAACTTACAATGATATCAATACAAGGGATTGGTATGCTGGAGTTGATTTAGCAGAAGAATCTATGGAAAGACATGCTAGGATCTACAAACTTGATGATGCTCATTTTGATCCTATTGTACATTATGATGATGAAACCGAAGTTAATGAAAAAATATCGCAGGCTATGATTAAATCTCTAGAATGGGGAAATAAAATACCTATAGGAATATTTTATCAAAATGAAACAATTTCTGAATATTCTACCAGGCTAACTGACAAAATCCCAAATTATCTTGAAAACCCTCCGGCAAAACAAACGATATCAAAAAATAGATTACCTACTACTGATGTTTCGGCAATACTTGATTCTCTTAAGGTTTAGACCGTCTGAAACCTAATAAGTTATAGACTAGTTTAATTTTAGATCACTTTACTGTTGAACATAAACGAGGCCAATAAAATATTTAGAAAATCTATTATCAAAGGTTTCTTTGAACCACAACTTGTCAATCTTGATTTTAAAAAATCTGGAGTAAAACACCCATCAATTAATGACGATGGACTAATGCAGTCTGATCTTCTTCATGTGTTTTTTGATGTGGATACCGGTTCAGACTATCCTGATGCAGATGAATGGTTTATTGTAGAATTACTTTTTCCACATGATGTTAAACTACCTGATAATTTGAAAGGCACTGATTACTTTACAACTATATCCGTTGAAGAAGGAAAAATATTTTGGCATCATCGTGAACTCATTCGTTACAAATATGGCAAATCCAAAAAACTCGATGATGCACTAGAGTTTCTAGAATCAAAATACAAAGAACTACACAGTTTACTTGAACCACTTCAAAAAGATCTCAAATAACTGAATTCCATCGATCTCCAGTAAAGGTGTATTTTTTATTTTCTGATTTTGCAGTATTAAGACGCCATCTTGCTGATTGAGGATCAAACTTGTAACTTATTTCCAAAATATCTAATGGTAGTTTTTCTGGATCTAGATGATATGGAAGTAATTCTAACACAAAATCTATCTTTTCAATTGCATTATCGTACAACTGTTTATCTTCTGTATCTATGACAAAAATTATTTTTGGATTTCCTAAAAAATTAATATTTATCTTTAAGGCGTTTCCAGCACCTCTACGTCTTTTCATCTCTTTGAATACAGCCTTCATTTTTTCCCAGCGTTTAAAATCAAACCACTGGAAAAACTCCTCATTGAAAGTAAGCGGGATGTCTAAATTTAAAAAACTGACAAAGTTTTCATCATTTACTTCAATCTCTTCTTGAGTAATCTGAAATCTGGAATTCAAATATCCATAAATTACTTCAATCTCCCATGGGGATATTCCGTAATATTGTAAAGATATTTCTAAACTCTCATTAATCATTGACTTTAAATCATGAAAATTGTAATTAAATCTTCAAATCTGGACTGGATTTGCCTATAATTCCCTCAAAATTAAAATTATGGCGTAAAAAACATAGATTATGAAAAAGGAATTTGTAGTAAGAAGTATTGATTCTGCACCTGATGGCGCACCATATGTCGTTGTCTCTCTTTCTTCGGTTAAAGATCTTAAAGAAGGAACAATGCAATCACCTCAATCTCCTTTTGGAGCCCCAAAGGTTATGGGATTTACCAACATGAATGATATGATGAAGGATCTTAACAAGATGTTCTCAGGAATGGGTGGTGGAATGGGTATGCAAAGCGGCGTTACACAACTAAAACTTGAGATGCATGAATACAAAGAAATGGGTCTTTCTGTAGGTGATAAAGTCTACCTTGAATTAACCAAAGAAGAAAGTTTGGGCATTTAGTAAATCATCTTTTTATTTAATTATTTTAGATGGTACTGATAAATTTCCACAAATAAAATATGCTAACAGTTCCAATTACAAATAACATTGGTTTCCATGCAAATACTGGAATACTTGGGGTTGCAAGTTTTACTTTATAATTGTCAAAAACTGTGTGAACATTCTTTTTGATTTTGTCATGCCATATTTTATAATCAACTTGATATTTTTTCATTATCTCTTCTACTTCATATATTACAGGTGTTCTCTGTGAT
>CAZDPM010000086.1:0-5617 GCA_964507355.1 uncultured Nitrosopumilaceae archaeon | reverse complement strand
ATTGGCTAGAAGAAAAATATGATTATGATGGATTTATTTTTCTATCAAAACATGCCTCAGAATCTGGTGTTTTAGCACTTACCTGTCACAGTACTGGAAATTTCTCAGCAGCAAAATTTGGTGGAAATGACAGGCAGATTGCAGTGCCTCACCCATTTATTCAAAAAACATATCTCCAAACTTTATGGAAAAACAAATCAATTTTTTCTAATTTTCAAATTACTATAGAAGCCACTCATCATGGCCCCACTGCATTATCAAAACCTACTCTATTCATTGAAATTGGTACAACTGAAAAGCAGTGGACTGATGTAACATTGTGCAATTCTGTAGCTACTCTAGTTCATGAAGTGATGAGTGGACACATCAAAGCATCTCCAACTGCTATCTGCTTTGGAGGAACTCATTATCCTGATAAATTCACAAACGAATTACTAGAAGGCAAATATTCACTTGGAACTGTTGTGCCAAAACATGCACTTGATAATATTGATGAGAATTTATTTTTTGAAATAGTACAGAAAAACCAAATGGCAACAGCTGCTCTGCTAGATTGGGGAGGACTTGGTCCAAACAAACAAAAAATTCTTGAACTACTAAAGAAAACTCAACTTGAGGTAATCCGACTATGAGTTTAGATAAAAAAATATACAAAAAATTACTCGAAGTACCAAAAGGAAAAATTACCACATATGGAGATCTGGCAAAAGCAGTTGGTCTAAAAAATGGACAAAGGGCAGTTGGAAAAATCATGAACAAGAATCCATACCCTGTAATCATTCCGTGTCATAGAGTGATCAAGTCTGATGGAAAGATTGGTGGATATGCATACGGTGAAGAAATAAAATCGAACATGTTATCTAAAGAGGGAATAAAAATTCAGAATGGTAAAATTTTGGATTTAGAAAATTCTATTCATCGATTCTAGCTTCTTTTTGCTATAATCTCTTCCATCAATAATCTAAGGTGTGCCTTGTTTCTTACAGTGTTTCCGCCTACCTTCTTGTATAATGCCCAAAATTCAGGATTTGTTAATTCTTTTCTATCTTTGGCAATTTTTAGTAATCTTCTAAGTGAGCGAACCTTTGCAACGTAGACATCTTTCTTTCCAACTCTTGCACCCTTTCTACCTTTTTTGGAACCTTGTGTAGTTCCTCTTTTGTGCTTTTGAGACTTCTTCGTATGTGATCTGCCCTTTGAGATTCCAACAATCGGTTTAATGGAAATTTTCTTTGCTGTAATTAGACTGCGGATGTTTTGTCTAGTAATTGCATCAGCTACATCATCTAGGTGATCTGAATCTAATCTAACTCTGTTGACTCCAGCTCCTGTAACTCGTGCCACGAGTCTTTTTTTAGCTTTAAGATTTACTACCACTTGTTCTCACTCTTGCATTAAATATTTTGAATTTACTTTCGATAGCTTTTACAATGATTTCTTTTCTCTTTTTAGTACCTACTCCATGTCCAAATCTAATTCCGTCTGTTTTTGGATCAAGATTTTCCAAGTCGCTTAATTTGTAAATTAAATTATCTGTATATCCTGACGGATGTAATCCTTTAGCGATTTTTGGTCCACCATACCCAACTTTGACAAGTCCTGGACGACCTCTGCCGCCTTTTAATTTTCTTTGATGATGATCAACTCCTTTCGGTTTTCTCCAGTTGGTTTGTAATCTAACATAACGCCAGCTTTCTGGTCTGACAAAATCTGGATTATGTCCTTTGATTTCTTCTCTTTTAGCCAGTTTCTCTTTATTGATCGGCATTAGTTTGACTCTTGAAATTTTAAATAAATACGTTCCTAGATTAATAAAAATACCATCTATTGGGAAAGAGATAATAAGGAAAATTGAGTCGGATTGAAATATCTCATGATTAAGCCTGGGATTCCTATGATGATTGTTGGGGGGTGCTATTACCTCTGATCGAAGTAGTTAGCACTCTCAAAGTTGACAAATTTTTATCTCAAATTCAATCATTTGGAATTTCTCCTTCAAAGATACATCGAAATCCGGATGTAGATGACTTAGTCAAAATTGCAGTAGAGAAAAAAGAGGGTCTAGTAAATTCCACAGGTTCTCTTTCCGTTAATACCGGCAAGTACACCGGACGTTCTCCTGATGATAGATTCATCGTTTATGATGATAAGACTCACAATACCATTGATTGGGGTAAAGTCAATCACCAGTTCCCATCTGGAAAATTTGAGAAGCTATTAGGGAAGATGAAATCTTTTGTAAACAACAAAGAACTCTATGTGTTTGATGGGTTTGTAGGAGCTGACAAAGATAGCCGATTACCTATCAGAGTGATCAATGACCATGTATGGCAAAGTCTCTTTGCAAGAAATTTGTTTATTCGACCAACTGATACTGAACTAGAAAACCACACTCCTGAATTTACCATATTATGTATTAACGATTTTGTAGCAGCTCCAGAAATCGATGGAACCAGAACAGATGTGTTTATCATAATTGATTTGACTAGAAAAATTGTCTTAATTGGCGGAACACAGTATGCTGGCGAGATGAAAAAATCAATGTTTAGTGTAATGAATTTCCTATTACCTGAAAAAGGAATTTTCCCAATGCATTGCTCTGCAAACATTGGAGAAAAAGGAGATACTGCACTGTTCTTTGGATTATCTGGTACTGGAAAGACAACTCTTTCTGCAGATCCTAATAGAAAACTAATTGGTGATGACGAACATGGTTGGTCTGATAACGGGACATTTAATTTTGAGGGTGGATGCTATGCAAAATGTATCAATCTTAGCCAAGAGGCAGAACCTGAAATATGGAACGCAATTAGACCCGGGGCAGTTTTAGAAAATGTAGTGCTCAAAGATAATATCCCTGATTATGATGATAATCTCTTAACTGAAAACACTCGAGTCGCATATCCACTTGATTACATCCCCGGTGCCGTAATTCCAAGTGTTGGAGGAAATCCCAAAGTAATTGTGTTTTTAACAGCTGATGCACTGGGGGTTTTACCACCAATCTCCAGATTGACAAAAGAGGGCGCAATGTATCACTTTATGTCAGGATATACAAGCAAGTTGGCAGGAACTGAGCGAGGAATCAAAGAGCCAAAATCTGTATTTTCTGAGTGCTTTGGAGCCCCATTCATGCCTAGACCCGCCGCAGTTTACGCCAAATTACTGGGAGAGAAAATCACCGAGCATAATACTGTGGTTTATCTTGTTAATACCGGATGGTCTGGCGGCCCATACGGAGTTGGACAAAGAATCAAGATAAAATACAGTCGAGCAATGGTAACTGCTGCAATTAACGGCTCACTAAATATTGTAAAATACAAACATGATGATTTGTTTAATTTGGATATTCCAACTGAAGTACCAGGAGTTCTTTCAGATATATTGGATCCAAAAAATACCTGGAATGATAAAGATTCGTATGACCTTTCTGCTAAAAAATTAGCTCAAATGTTTGTTGAGAACTTTAAAAAGTTCCAAAACGTTACACCTGAAATTATTGCAGCGGGTCCTGTGTTTCATGTTTAGATGATTTTATTTTTACAGCCCCTATAATTCCAATAATTGATATAATCCCCAAAATTATTGCTACTTGTTTTTGTGGAATGTCTATAATTTCAAAATCCTTTTGTGTTTCATCAACTGAATTTACTTTGATGGTATTATATGCCTCTAGTGTATCTTCATTTACTTTAATTTTTGCCTCTATCCAATATTCTCCATTTTGATTAATCTTTATTGTTGCATCTTTGTGTGGAGTTGCAGTAACCACGTTAACACTCTCAGTATCGCTTTCTGTCACTGAAATCTTTGCAAAACTCCATTGCGGGTGATTAATTGTAAAGTACAGTGAATTTTCTTTTTGAGTTACATTAATTGAAGCTTCAGTATAATGTATTAGCATTGGGATCACATATTTTACTCCGTCATGATTGATGATGATTTTTTCTTGAAAAGTACCATAATTTTTTCCAGAGATTTCAATTTTAATTATTATGTTGTTTTCTTGCAATGAATCTGTAACTTGAATAAATTCAGGTCCCTCAAATGTAATATCAAAATTATCCAGAGTTCCATCAAGCAATTTTAATTCCAATTTCTTTTCAGTTATTTTATTATCTGATGATAAATTGACTACAAAATTTGGTGGTGTGATGATTAGTTTTGCTTCAAATGCCTTTCCAAGATTTAGTCTGCCAGAACCCGTATCACTTAATGAAAACTCTGAGCCATATGCGTCTGATACACGCTCAGATGTGGTCATTAACAGTGATTTTATCTCATTATTTGTCATGGTAGGATATTTTTCTAGTAACAGAGCTACTGAACCACTCACATGTGGAGCAGCAAAGCTAGTACCACTAGTAAAATTATATCCACCATTTATCTGAGTTGTGTTGATATATGCCCCTGGTGCTACTAGATCTGGTTTTATGTAAAATGGAGATACTGGACCTCTTGAGCTAAAATGTGCAACAAAATCTGGGTTGTAAAAGAGATGTAATATAGCATCGTTTTCATTTAATTCTTTAATCTCTAGTCCTTCGTTTCTATCAATTGATACTACAGGAATTTGTGGTTTGTAGTTTGGTTCAATGAATTGATGGATTAATTCACCTAGAAAAATTCCTGGTTGATTGTTGTAAACAATCATTGCTTTTGCACCAGCGTTTGCTGCATTTTTTTCTTTAATTGAAAAATACAACATTTCCCCTTCTACATCACTTCCTCTTTCTACAAGTAAAATCGAATTGGTTGTATTGATATTTTTTAGTTCTGCTTCTTTTCCATATCCACCAAAAACAATTTTTCCAGTAATTGGTTTGTCTAGTTTAGCAGATCCTGTCATTGGAATTACCGTATATGGTTTTTCATTTACTTCGAGTGTCGCAATTAAGCTTGATGTTAGATTGTTGTATGTTGCACCAACTGTAATAGAACCAATATTTTTTCCTGGACTGCCAATTGTTTGAGGAGTTGGACCGTCATTTCCTGCTGCTGTAATTACAATAATTCCTTTTTGCAATGCCTTATTTACGGCTTTATCGATATTGACATTTGTCTTGTTTACTCCAAGACTGATGTTGATAACGTTTGCACCGTCTTCAATTGATCTATCAATTGCTTTTATTATTAAATCTGATGATACTCCATCACCATCTTCTGAAACTTTGTAAGCTAGAATTTTTGCCTTGGGTGCAACTCCTTTTAGTATCCCATCAGCTGCAATTACTCCTGCAACTTGAGTGCCGTGACCATTAGTATCAAGTGGTGGTTTACCTTCATTTATGAAATTATATCCGCCAACTACTTTTCCCTCTGGTCCAAAACCAAAAAGATCAGGATGATTATAGTCAACTCCGGTATCTATCACTGCGATTTTAATCCCTGATCCATCAAATCCCTCCAGTTTTGGAATATCTCCTCCGATAAATGGAATACTTTTCTCAAGATACGTATGAATAGTCTCGTTAGGTACTAATTGAAAAATAATCAAAGATGTAAAAACAATTACAATACTTGCAAAAATTAACCACATCTTCATATTTTTACGATATTTAGAGCAAGTAAAAACCAATTGTCTACTAAAGCAATAAATTGAATAAATACTGCATAA